>JAGRFZ010000060.1:0-54216 GCA_020445785.1 Rhodocyclaceae bacterium | reverse complement strand
GCGTCGGTGTCAATGGATCGGCCTACGTCGTCGGCGTGCTCGCTCAGGTGTCGCGACTGCTGCAGAGCGGCCACATCTACATGTACGCGTTCATGATGATTATCGGGGTGGTGCTCTTCCTGTGGTTCTTCTTCAGGGCCTGATCTTCGCCACCCAGGGACGGAATCAAAAGAAAACACGCGCCCTTTTCGGGCGCCACAAACGGAAGTAGACGATGACGGGTATGCCTCTTCTCAGCCTGGCGATCTGGGTGCCGATTATCGGTGGTCTGGTCGTGCTCGCGACCGGTTCGGACCGGAACGCGCCGCTGCAGCGAATGATCGCGCTGGTCACCGCGGTGCTCGGCTTCCTGGTGACGATTCCGCTGTTCACGGGCTTCGATACCGGAACCAGCCAGATGCAGTTCGTCGAGCTGGCGGCCTGGATCCCATACTTCAACATCAACTACTTCCTCGGGGTCGACGGCATCTCGATGCTGTTCGTGCTGCTCAACAGCTTCATCACGATCATGGTCGTGGTGGCCGGCTGGGAGGTGATCCAGAGCCGGGTGGCCCAGTACATGGCCGCCTTCCTGATCATGTCCGGCCTCATGAACGGCATCTTCTCGGCACTCGACGGCATCCTGTTCTACGTCTTCTTCGAGGCTTCTTTGATCCCGATGTATCTGATCATCGGTGTCTGGGGTGGCCCGAACCGGGTCTATGCGGCGATCAAGTTCTTCCTCTACACGCTGCTCGGCTCGCTGTTGATGCTGGTGGCCTTCATCTACCTGTTCCGCGAGGCCGGAGGCAGCTTCAATATCCTCGACTGGCATAAGCTGCCGCTGGCGATCGAGGCGCAGACCCTGATCTTCATTGCGATGCTCCTGTCCTTCGCGGTCAAGGTGCCGATGTGGCCGGTGCATACCTGGCTGCCGGACGCCCACGTCGAAGCACCCACTGGCGGTTCGGTGGTGTTGGCCGCGATCGCGCTCAAGCTGGGTGCCTACGGCTTCCTGCGCTTCTCGCTGCCGATCGTGCCGGATGCTTCCCACGCCATGGCGCCGCTGATCATCACCCTGTCGCTGATTGCAGTGGTGTATATCGGCTTCGTCGCGCTGGTACAGACCGACATGAAGAAGCTGGTGGCCTACTCGTCCATCTCCCACATGGGCTTCGTCACCCTTGGTTTCTTCATGATGAATCCGCTCGGCATCGAAGGTGCGCTGATTCAGATGATCTCCCACGGCTTCATCTCGGGCGCGATGTTCCTGTGCATCGGCGTCATGTACGACCGCGTGCATTCGCGCCAGATCTCGGACTACGGCGGCGTCGTCAACACCATGCCGAAGTTTGCTGCCTTCTTCATGCTGTTTGCGATGGCCAACGCCGGACTGCCGGCCACGTCCGGATTCGTCGGCGAGTTCATGGTGATCCTGGGTGCGGTTCAGTACAACTTCTGGGTCGCCTTCCTGGCGGCCACGACCTTGATTCTGGGTGCGGCCTATACCTTGTGGATGTACAAGCGGGTGGTGTTCGGCGCGGTGGCCAACAAACATGTCGCCGAGCTCGAGGACATTGGCAGGCGTGAGTTCTTCTTCCTGGCGGTTCTGGCGGCGTGCGTGCTGGTGATGGGTCTGTATCCGCAGCCCTTCACCGAGGTCATGCACGCCACGGTGAACGACCTTCTAAGGCATGTCGCGGTGAGCAAGCTGTGAGCGGCCGGCGAATCAACTACACGGAAATGGTCTGACGATGAACTTTGTTGTCCCTGATTTCGCTCCCGCGGCCGCTGAACTCTTCGTCGCCGCGATGTCGCTGGTGGTGCTGATGGTCACCGTCTTCGTCAAGAACAGCGCCCGAACGATCGGCTATCTGATGACCCTCGGCATCTTGCTGGTCGCTGCGCTGATCACCTGGTCGGGAATGGACGGCGAGGTGGTCTACACCTTCAGCAACATGTACATCGACGATCCGATGTCGGACCTGCTGAAACTGCTGGTGTACGGCTCCATGGCCGTGGCCTTGCTGTACAGCCGGCAGTACATGGTGGATCGGAACCTCGACCGGCCCGAATTCTATGTCCTGGTGATCTACGCGACGCTGGGCATGATGGTGATGATTTCGGCCAACCACCTGCTCACGGTCTACATCGGTCTCGAAATGCTGTCGCTCTCGCTCTACGGCATGGTCGCGATGGACCGGGATTCGGCGCGCTCCACCGAGGCCGCCATGAAGTATTTCGTCCTCGGCGCGTTGGCTTCCGGCTTGCTGCTGTACGGGATGTCGATGATCTATGGCGCTACCGGCAGCCTCGAACTTTCGGGCATCGCCCAGGCCATCTTCCACGACACCGGCAATCGCACCGTGCTGATGTTCGGCCTGGTGTTCCTGGTCGCCGGACTCGCCTTCAAGCTCGGCGTCGTGCCCTTCCACATGTGGATTCCGGACGTTTATCACGGCGCGCCGACGGCGGTTACCTTGCTGATCGGCACTGCGCCCAAGCTGGCCGCATTCGCGATGGCGATGCGTCTGCTGGTCAATGGCCTGTTCGATCTGGCCGAGCAGTGGCAGGCGATGCTGGTGTTTCTGGCCGTGGCGTCGATCATTCTCGGCAACCTGGTCGCGGTTGCCCAGACCAACCTCAAGCGGATGCTGGCCTACTCGGCGATCTCGCACATGGGCTTCATGCTGCTGGGGCTGCTGGCCGGGGTCGTCGACGGCGATCCACGCTTTGCCGGTACCGCCTACGGCGCCGCGATGTTCTATGTCGTCACCTATGTGCTGATGAGCCTGGCCTCGTTCGGCATGATCATGCTGCTGGCCCGTGCCGGGTTCGAGGCGGAGGAAATCGACGACTTCAAGGGTCTCAACAAGCGCAGCCCGTGGTTCGCACTGATGATGATGTTCATCATGTTCTCCATGGCCGGCGTACCGTTCTTCATCGGCTTCTTCGCCAAGCTTTCGGTGCTGGCTGCGGTCATTCAAGCCGGCTACGTCTGGGTGGCGGTCGTTGCCGTGGTGATGTCGCTGGTGGGTGCCTACTACTATCTGCGCGTGGTCAAGGTCATGTACTTCGACGAGCCGGCCGACGAAACACCGATCGGCAGCAGCCTCGACCTGAAGTTGGTGCTGTCGGTCAATGGCGTGGCGATCGCGATTCTCGGACTGATGCCGACCCAATTGATCGAAGGCTGTGCCCGGGCCCTGTCGGCTTCGTTCATGTAACGGGTCGCGGCGTCTCGATCCGCCACGAGGGCCGGCCACAGCGCCGGCCTTTTCCTTGTCAGCCGCCGCTGGAGTGCCCCCATGACCTTTCGTACCGGCCAGTTCGACAAGCAGTTGGAAGAGCAGCCCCTCACCAGTGAAGAGGTGTATTCCGGCATCTTCTTGCAGGTACGGAGGGATCGCGCGCGCGCGCCCGATGGCAGCGTGGTCGGACGCGAATTTCTGCGCCATCCCGGCGCCGTGGTGATCGTGGCCGAAGCGGACGACGGCAGCCTGTTGGTGGAGCACCAGTTCCGCTATCCGCTGCAGCGGGTGTTCGTCGAATTCCCTGCCGGAAAGATCGATCCCGGCGAGCCGATCGCAGACTGCGCGATCCGCGAGCTCGCGGAGGAAACCGGGCACCGGGCCCGAGACTGGCAGCACCTGGGGTGCATGCACCCGTGCATCGGGTATTCGGACGAGCGGATCGAGATCTTCCTTGCACGCGGGCTCGAGCGGGTCGGTCAGCGCTTGGACGAGGGCGAGTTTCTCGAGCTCGATACGATCATGCCCGACGAGTTCGAGCGGGCAGTGTTCGACGGCCGAATTACCGATGGCAAGAGCATCACCGCCTATTTCCTGGCACGCCCTCGCCTTCAGCGCAACGGTCTGCGCTGAAGGCCGGCGCGACATCGGGGATGCCCTAAAGCTTGGCGTCGCCGGATCGTTAACCTGCTGTCGTCGCGCGCGCCCGATCGGCGTGCGCGCCCGCTGCAGGGGGGGGTGGCCATCAAGCTTTTCGCCGGAAGGATTCGCTACAAGATCATCGCGGTGGTCGGCATCGCCGTTGCTGCGGGACTGATTGCCACCGCTGCCTTCTATACGACCCACCAGGAACGCTCGGTGCTCGCGCAGAACGAGCGGACCATGCGCAAGCTCACCGAGAGTGTGATCGAGGGGCTGCAGAGCGTCATGTTGGCCGGCTCCGCCGACATCGCCCAGGCCTTCGCCGACCGCCTCAAGCGAGTGCCGGAAGTCGAGGATTTTCGCGTCCTTCGGATCGACGGCCTCGAGGCGTTCCGTGACAACAGCACGATCGAGGAAGTCAACGAGCGCCGCGGCGAGGAAGAATTTCTGACCCGGGAGACCGAGGCACGGATTCGGGTGCTGGACCGACGTGATCCGAACCTGCAGCGGGTGCTCGCAACGCGCACCATCCTGTCGATCTACGACGAGGATCAGAATGGCGATCCGACACTGACCTTTCTCTCGCCGATCGCCAATCAAAAGGCCTGCCACAAATGCCACGGCAGCGCCCGGCCGATCCGAGGAGTCCTGAAGCTGACGACCTCGTTGGCACAGGTCCAGCGCGACATTCTACAAGCACGGCAGGATTCGCTGCTGGTCCTGGTGGTGGCGCTGACCGGCACCATGCTGCTCACCGGCTTCATGCTCGGGCGTTCGGTGGTGGGTCCGATCGAGCGGGTGACGAAGGCGATGTCGCGGGCCAGCACGGGTGATCTCGAATACGAGGTGCCGGTCGGCAGTCGTGACGAACTCGGGCGCATGGCGCAAAGCTTCAACGTCATGACCAGTGAGTTGCGCAACACCTACGACGGGCTGCGGCGGGAGCAGGACAAGCTGACCACGATCATCCGCAGTGCCGGCGAGGGCATTGTCCTGACCGACGGCAGCGGCTGTGTGGTGCTGGTCAACCCGGCGGCCGAGCGCCTGCTCGGCAAATCACGCGAGGAGATCGTGTCGGGGGGGCTCGAGGCCCTGCTCGACGACCCCGAGGCGATGCGCAGCTGGCTGGCCGAGGACCACGCCGAAGGTCCAGTGACCGTGCGCTACGGCCGCCATGTGCTGCAGGTGTTCGCGTCGACCATCCATGCCGGGGACGGCCACGTGGTGGGGTCGGCGGCCCTGCTGCGCGACGTCACCGAGGAGAAACGGCTGGAGGAGGAATTGCGGCGCCTATCCACCACCGACGGACTGACCGGTCTCTACAACCGCCGACATCTGGATGCGACGCTGGAGACCGAGTGGCACCGGGCCGCCCGCTGCAAGGAGCCACTCTCGGTCGTGATGTTCGACGTGGATCATTTCAAGATATTCAATGATATGCACGGCCACGACCAGGGTGACCGGGTGCTGTGTCGGGTCGCTGAAATCTTTCGCGATACCCTGCGAGGTCACGATATTGCGTGCCGTTACGGCGGCGAGGAGTTCGTGGCGATTTTGCCGGCGACCCCGGCCAGTGGGGCGCAGCAGGTGGGCGAGCGGATTCGTGCCGCGGTGGCGGCCAGTGAGGTCGACGGCCTCAAGGTGACGGTCTCGGTCGGCATCGCCTGCGTACCTTGGGTCGTCGCGGATTCTCCCAGGCATTTGCTGGAGCTGGCCGATGGCGCACTCTATGACGCCAAGCGCGCAGGGCGCGATCGGGTGAGCATGGCGGGCGAGGTTGGTGGTGAAGCGGCCACGGGCTGACGCTGCGGACCACATCTCGATGCTGCGCAGGCTCCGGTTCCGGCTGTTGGTGGCCATGTCGGCCGTGGTCCTGATCGGGCTCCTTGCGACCGCACTGATCTACCTGAGACAGGCCGAGGCGGCGATCCTGGCCGAACACCAGCGTGCTCTCCATAAGGTGACGGATGCGGTCGGGAGCAGCCTCGAATCGATCATGGAAGGGGGACACGCCGAAGTCGCCGCCGAGTTCACGCGGCGTCTGGCGGGCGTCGAAGGGGCGAGTCGATTCCTGATCGTGCGTACCGACGGTACGCCTGCGTTCCAGGACAACGCGACGATCGGCCGCGTCAACGCGCGTCTCGGCTACACGGCGTTCGCCGTTCACGAAGATCGGCCGGCGCCGGCTCCGATTCCCGAAGCGGCGCGGGACGAGTTCGCCGCGGTGGTGGCCGGGCGCGAGGCGGTGAACATCACGACCGTTCAGGGCGACGGAGAACGATTCTCGCTGTTCCTCGATCCGATCTTCGCGCGGCCGATGTGCGTCGAATGCCACGACGATGGTCAGGCGGTGCGTGGCGTGGTGGTGCTCGAGACGTCCTTCCGTGCGGTCGAGCGGGACATGAGCGAAGCCCGCGTGCAAGCGCTGTTCGGTCTCGCAATCGCCATGGCAGTGACCATGCTGCTGACCGGCTATCTGCTCGGACACATGCTGTTCCGGCCGATCGAGGGCGTCACCAGGGCGATGCGGCGGGTCGCCACCGGCGATTGGGACCACGGCATCGCGGTCGATTCCAAGGATGAGATCGGGCAGATGGCGAGCAGCTTCAATCTCATGCGGGTGCGGCTCAAGGCCAATTATCTGAGCCTGCTCGCGGAGCAGGACAAACTGACGACGATCCTGTTGACCTCACGTGAAGGGGTCGTCGTCACCGACCGGGAGGGCGGGGTCGTACTGGTCAATCCCGCGGCAGAAGAGATTCTGGGCAAGTCCACCGCGGAGATCCGCGACGAGGGCTTCGAGAGGATCATCGACCAGCCCGGCATGATCCACAGCCTGCTGATCGGTGAGCAGGAGGCGTCCCGCATCCGGGTCCTCTATCGGGGACGCATGCTCGCCGTGGGCGCGTCGATGATCTGCGAAGGCGACGGCTCGGTGATCGGCTCCGCTGCACTGATCCGCGACATCGACGAGGAACACAGGCTGCGCGAGCAACTGTCGTCGATGGCGCGCACCGACGAGTTGACCGGCCTGTTCAACCGCCGCCACCTCGATCAGCGCTTCGCCGAGGAGTTCGACCGCATGCGGGTCTGCGGACGCCCGCTCGCGGTACTGATCTTCGACGTGGACCATTTCAAGCGCTTCAACGACGAGCACGGACACGAGGCCGGAGATCGGGTGCTGCGGGGTGTTTCGCGGCGTTCGAGGGAGACCCTGCGTTGCTACGATGTGCTCGGTCGCTACGGTGGCGAAGAGTTCGTCGCCGTGCTTCCCGGCCTGCACAGTGGTGATGCGACGCCGGTTGCCGACCGACTGAGGCGGGACATCGAGCTGCTGGAAGTGGAGGGGCTGCGGGTGACCATCAGCATCGGCATCGCGTGCACCGAGTCGGTCGCGGCGGAGTCACCGGCCGAGCTCCTGGCGGCGGCCGATGCCGCCCTGTATCAGGCCAAGGCGGCAGGGCGCAATCGGATCGAAATCGCGCTCAGCGCCTGATTGCCGTCAGGTCGAAGCGCAGGGGTTCGGAGACGCTCTTATGCTCGTCGTCGGCATGGTTGAATACCGCGATCTGGCCGACGATGGTGCCACCCGCCGGCAGCACCACGTCGTCGTCGTGGCCGGTGTCCAGGGCTCTCGACAGCTCCAATTGCCAGTGTCCGTCGCGCCACCGGGCGGCGGCCCGCACGTCGGCGAAGCTGCCGTCGGCCTTGCCGCTCAAGGTCAGAGCGTCGATCTCGTCGGCCTGCTTCGTCTTCGGGGGGCGGGCGCTCTTGAATGGTGAATGGCCGCGGTCGGCAAATTTCTTGATGAAGACCGTGCCTACGCCCTCGACCGTGTATTCGGCGGCGTTGTCGAGCAGGGCGGTGGTGATCACGTGGCGGTAGTCGCCGGCGATGCCGGCGCGCTGGCTGCGGTGGGCGCTCCATTCCCACAGGTCCACTTCGTAGCTTTTGCCGGAGAGCATGCTCCGGTCGTAATCGCCGGAACGTTCGAAGCGCACTGCGAACATGTCGCCGTGGCGTCGAACGCGTGTGTAGCGCCGTCCGTTCCATGACCACACGTCGCCCCGCGAGTCCTCGCCGTCGTCCGCCCAGCGCACGGCCAGATGGAAGATGCCGCCGTGGACGCCGGCCTTGAGCTCGACGGTCGCCTTGCCGACCGCATTTCGGTCCTCCGCGCCCAGACCCAGCCGGGAGCGCTCCTCCGGTTTTACGGTCGGTGCGACGGCAATCTGCTGCCAACCACTGGCGCCCCAGTCGCCCAACTCACCATCGAGGGTCGGTGCCGACTCGAGCATGCCGACCGGGATCGGCTGCGGCACGGGCTGTGCCGAAGCGGCGGCCGACAGCAGCAGTGCCGCCAGCCCGGCGATCCGGAATGGGGGATTCATTCGACGATGATCTGCCCTTCCATGCCCTTCTCACGATGATCGTCGATGGTGCAATACACCTCGAAGCGGCCACGCACGACGGGGACGAAGTACAGATCGAGCTGGCCGCCTTCCTTGAGCACCTCGATCGCCTTGAAGTAGGGCGCCTTGATCTCCGCTTGCCCGTTGACCATGGCCTTGCGTGTCGCGATCGACCGGAAGAACTCCGGCGCGGTGAAGTAGTGATGCTTCTCGCCCTCGTTGCGGAGCACCAGCTTGTAGGCGGTGCCTGCCTGGAAGCGAAGCTCCTCCGGCGTGTAGCCGTGTTCCTCGAAGACGACCGTGACCGTTTTCATGGCATTCCAGTCGGCCTGCTGAACGATCTCGTCGGCATTCTCGATGTGGCGTTCGGCCGCCATCGCCGGCGACGGAGGAGGCGCGATGGCGAGGAACGTCGTGGCGAGAATCGCCTGCAGCATGGTCTTCATGGTGGTATCTCCCGGACGGATGGGGCGCGACAACGAATCGGCCGCGCTGCAGTCTGACTCCGGGGTCAACGGTCCGGCGACATTCTCCTTTAGGCCGATTGCGGATACCGTACGTGGGGCCGGTGTGCGACTTGGCTCAGCCCCGGGCGTCGCCCCAGCGATAGGGGCAAAGATCTTCACCGAGGTAGTGGGCGGTGCCGTCGCGGGCGACACAGAACTGGGGCGAGACGATCATTTCGCTGAAACGCTGGCTTTCACCGATGCGCGTGTATTCCTTCAGGATGCAACGCTCGATCTTGGCGCCGGCGCGAATGTGGCTGCCGTGACCGATCCAACTCGGCCCGACGATCGATACGCCGGGTTCGATGCGCACGCCCGAGCCGACGTGGACGGGGCCGGTGATCTGGACACTGTCCCACGCGATCGAGGTGTTGAGGCCTACCCAGACGCCCGGCTTGAATTCGCGGCCGGGCATGTCCATCTGCGCCACCTCGCCGCGCAGCACCCGCTGCGATACCTCCCAATAGTCGGCCAGCCGGCCGATGTCGATCCAATTGAAGAAGCGCTTCTGGGCGAAGAAGGGCAATTGCTCGTGCACCAGCTCCGGAAAGAGGTCGGAGCCGATGTCGTAGGCCACGTCCGGCGGTACCCGGTCGATGAGCGCGGGTTCGATGATGTAGATGCCGGTGCTGGCCAGCGTGGACAAGGCGGTCTCGGGCGCCGGCTTTTCCTGGAAGGATTTCACCCGGCCTTCGTCGTCGGTGACCACGATGCCGTAATTCTTGACGTCTTCGCGGGGTACGTCGAGCGCGACGACACTCGCGATCGCCTGCTTCGCGCGGTGTTCGTGCAGAGCGGCGCCGATGTCCAGATCGACGATCGCATCGCCGCACATGACGATCGTCGTGTCGTCGAAGAATCCACCGAAGTCCTGGATCTTGCGCAGCGCGCCGGCAGAGCCGACCGCCTTCGGCACCAGTTCTCCGTGCTCCCGTGCCCCCTCGTACGAGTAGCCCAGGTCCACCCCCCAGCGCCGGCCGTCGCCGAAGTAGTCCTCGATCTTCCAGTGATTGAAGGCGACGTTGACCATGATCTCGGTGACGCCGTAACGAGCCAGATGCTCCACCAGATATTCCATCACCGGCTTGCCGAGAATCGGCACCATCGGTTTCGGCAACTGGGACGTCAGCGGACGTACCCGAGTTCCCTGGCCCGCAGCCAGGATCATGCCCTTCGCCATGCATCGACCTCCGTCGTGTCGTTTCCGTGATTCGGGTCCATTGATACCAGAGTGGGCGCTTGCTTCTCAAGGCGATGGCGGTGGTCGTCCGCCGCCATCGCCCGAGTCGCATCGGGCGCGGATCTTCCGAGCGCGTCGCACCGCCCCCGGAAACTCCGGTCGCTGCAACCGCGGCGTTCCCCGCGAGGGCCCGCTGCCTCAGGCCTCCTCGACCAGCGGCGTCTGTCCCTGAGAAGAGACGAAGATCACGGCGTCGGTCATCGCCTCTACGCCGTGCTCGTCGCCGGGGGCTGTGTAGAGGTAGTCGCCTGCCTGCATCCGCGCCCCGCCGATCAGCACTTCTCCGGAGATCACCAGCACCTCCTCGCTGCCCCGGTGGTGGTGGCGCGGAAAGCGCGCGCCGGCCTTCAGCCGCAGCAGGGAACTGCGTCCGCCATTGGCATGATTTCGAAACAGGCTGCGTTCGATTCCGTCGAACGGCGTCGCCGCCCACCGTCGCTGTGCTGCATGATGATGTTCCATGGCCTGCTCTCCGATGTGCCCGAATGGCGTTCCGCGCGCGCCGTCACGGTAGGCCGATCACGGTTCCTTCGCGGCGGGCGTCTGCCGCACCGTGCTGCCTGGCCCGCTCGGGCTCGACGGCGATCGCCTGGACCGAGCCGATGTTCGCGGTGCAGCGCGTGCCGCCGGCGTCCAGGCGGAATTCGTGCCCGAGGCGGGCGAGGTGATCGAGCGACGCCTGGGGCAGCCCCTCTTCGCATTGGATCGTGCCGGCAGGCGAGGTCACCGAAAGGCGGGGCGCCGAGATCGCCTGCTGCAGGCTCATGCGATGATCGATCAGGTTGAGCGTCGTGTTCAGTACCGAATTGATGATCGTCGCACCGCCGGGCGAACCGTAGGCGAGTACCAGCTCGCCATTCCGGAACACCATCGTCGGTGCCATCGAAGAGCGAGGCCGCTTGCCGGGGGCGACATCGTTGCTCCCCGGATTGCCGCTGGCAGGATTCGCCCGCGGCACCAGATTGAAGTCGGTCAGTTCGTTGTTGAGCAGGAAGCCATAGCCCGGGACGGTGATCCCCGAGCCCCACGCACTCTCGATGGTGGCCGTAAAGCTGACGACATTGCCCTCGTGATCGACCACCGTGAAGTGGGTGGTATCGATGCCTTTTTCCTCATCATGCACGGCCAGCGTCGTGCCGTCGTCGCGCATCGCGCCGTGACGCTGGCAAGGCCAAGGGTCGGCTGCCTCGGGCGCGTTCATCATGCGCGCGTCGACGGCGAGCAGCGCGCCGCGTGCCGACAGGAAGCAGTCCGACAGCAGGCCGGCGGCGGGCACCGGGACGAAGTCGTCGTCGCCCATCCACACTGCGCGGTCGGCGAAGCCGATCCGCATCACCTCGGTCATCAGGTGCAGCGTATGGCGGCCGCCGAAGCCCCAACCGTCGCCGTCGCCTCCGATCGGGTACGGCTCCAGCAGCCGCAGCATCATCAGCAGGGTCAGGCCACCCGACGACGGTGGCGGCATCGATCTGAGCGTGAAGCCCCGATAGTTGCCTTCGACCGCGGCACGGATGCGGGGTCGGTACGTGGCGAGATCGTCGAGCGTCATCCGGCCGCGTCCGGTCTCTCCAATCGGACTGCGTCGCTGGGCGGCGACGATGGCCCGGGCGATCTCGCCCCGATAGAAGACTTCGCTGCCCTGGGCGGCGACCAGCGCCAGCGTCCTGGCCAGCTCGGGCTGCACCAGCCGATGGCCCTCCGGCAAAGGCGAGCCGTCCTTGCGGCGGAAGCGGGCCGCAGTCTCCGGTTGCAGGGCGGTGCGCGGGAGGCCCGTGCGCCGTGCCAGATCGGTGTTGATCGTGAAGCCGTCGCGGGCCAGGGCGATCGCCGGTGCCAGGGCCTGGGCGAGGGGGATGCTGCCCCAACGATCCAGCGCCAACTCGATGCCGCGCAGCATGCCCGGCACCCCGACTGCGATGCCGCTGGTCGATGCCTGCCGGAAATCCATGCCCGCGAACATGTCGGCCGTGGCCGCCGCGGGCGCGGTCTCGCGGCTGTCGACGACCAGCGTGCGATCGCCGTCCCTCAGATGAATCATCATGAAACCGCCGCCACCGATACCCGACGACTGCGGTTCCACCACGTTGAGCGCGAACAGGATCGCCGCGGCGGCGTCGATCGCGTTGCCGCCGGTTCGCAGGACGCTTGCGCCGGCCTCTGCCGCGAGCGGATGGGAAACCGACACCACGCCGCCGGCAAAGCCGGGCTCGCCGGCGACGATGCCGGGCACACCGGACCGAGAGAAGCGGTCTGCAGAAATCTGGGCACAGGCGCCCAACAAGCCAGCGAGGATGGCTGCGAGCGCGGTGCACCAGCGGCGCCGGGCAGGTCTTGGGATCATGGCCGAATGCACCCTCGTGGCGCCTCGGCCACCGTCGGTGATGGTTCCATCATGCCACATCGGCGCGCCGGGCCGGCCTGCGCCAGGATGCCCGAGGCGGGCCTGGAGGGGCGAAATTGTAAGCCGATGGCATGGGTGGTCCGTGCCTTGCTTGGCTGTCCGGCGTCGGCCGTACGCATGACAGGCCGATTTTGTAACGCCGGTAAAGCCTTCACTCTCACTGCCGAAGATCATCCACAAGCGGGATGACGGTTTCATCCCGATTGGTTCGAGAACAGGGCAAACCGCAGGAAACCGCGGGACGCAAAGCCCAGGGCCTACAGCGTGCGCGCCATGGCCGCCGGGTTGCCTCGACGATGGCGCTCAGCACGCCCGTGCGCATCCTGCCTGTCCTGCCGCGAACCGGCCGTAGCGTCACGCAGGAGTCGATGTCATGAATCACCACTGTCGCCAAACCCCGACAGCCCGTCGTACGAACTCGTCCTTCTTCGCACTGCTCGGCGCCCTGTCGCGGGCGCTGTTGCTGGCGATACTCGTCCATCTTCCCGCCACCCAGGCGGCGTCGCTGATCGTCGACAGTTTCGACGATCGCAGCGAGCCTGCGCCCTGGTATGCGTGGGTGACCGATGGCGCGGGCTCGACGGTCGCGCTGGGCACCACCGAGGGCTATCAGTCCGCGGGCGCGTTGCGGCTGGCCTACACGTTCGACTGTCGGGTCGCCAACAGCAACTGCGGGCAATATGCCCTGGCGATCAAGGGCTACCCCGATCCGGTCGGCACCCGTGGGGCCTTGAGCGTGGTCGCACGCATGCCGCTGGCCGCCCGCCTGCTCCTGCGCATCGTCGATGCCCAGGGCCAGACGCTTCAGTACCCGATCAAGCGACCGGACGGCGCGTTCGATGCCTCGGACTGGTTTGCTGCGACGGTCGATCTGGCGCTCCCTAAGGAGTATTGGGGCGGCGCTCGCAGCGGACAGATCGAGGGCGGGATCCGCTCCATCCGATTCCTGGTGACGACGCGCACCGGCATGGCCGAGAGCGGGCAGGTGGACATCGACGTGGTGCGCCTCCTCGACCAGATGCCGACGACACAGCCGCTCGGATTCGCCGAGGGCGAGATCGCAATCGACGATTTCGAGGATCGGGCAGTGGTGTTGCCATGGCGCGCGTGGCACACCGCCGGCGTAGGCACGGGCCTGTCGCTGGCACCGACTGCCGGCCATCAATCGGTGCGCGGCATGCGTCTCGAGTACGACTTCGCCTGCCGGACCGTGGGCAGCAATTGCGGTCAGTACGCGCTGGCCATCCGCAGCTTCACCGAGCCGTTGCCGGTTGCGCCGGCACTGCGCTTCGCGACCCGTTCGCCGGCCGCCGCGTCGCTCATGGTGCGCCTCGTGGACGGCAGCGGACAAACCCTGCAATACGTGGTCGAGAGACCGCCCGAAGGTTTCGATGCCGAAGTCTGGACCACCGCGATCGTGGACCTGGCGAATCCGGAGAGCCATTGGGGCGGGGCGGCGACGGGGCGTCTCGAGCAAGGCATCCAGTCGCTGCGCGTACTGGTGAGCACACGCAGCGGGAATGTCGAGCACGGCGCGGTCGAGGTCGACGACTTCGTGCTGCTCGACACGCTGCCCGCGGTTGCGCCGCCACAGGTGGTGGATGGGGTGCTGACGAT
Organism: Rhodocyclaceae bacterium; assembly: GCA_020445785.1. Taxonomy (GTDB): domain Bacteria; phylum Pseudomonadota; class Gammaproteobacteria; order Burkholderiales; family Rhodocyclaceae; genus Cognatazoarcus. The sequence goes on along the minus strand of JAGRFZ010000060.1, from coordinate 40,168 downwards.
CGACGATTTCGAAGATCGTCCGGTGGTCCGGCCGTGGTCGGTCTGGGCCACCTCCGGCATCGGCACCGATGCGTCGGTCACGAGCCAGGCGGGTTTCGAGTCGGCACGGGGCCTGCGCCTCGAATATGCGTTCGATTGCCGGGTCGCCGACGCCAGCTGCGGCCAATACGCGATGGCGGTGCTGACGCCGCCGCAGCCGCTCCCGCCCCTCGCCGCACTCCGATTCGTGACCCGCTCGCCGCTCGCTGCCAACCTGTCCCTGCGGATCATCGATGGCAGCGGGCAGACCCTGCAGTATCGCCTCGTGCGCCCGACTACCGGCTACGATCCGGATGCTTGGTACCTCGCCGTGGCGGACCTGTCGGCACCGCAGGCTTTCTGGGGTGGCGCCGCAAGCGGTCGCATCGAGCAGGAGATCACCTCAGTCCGGATTCTGGTCGAGACTCGCAGCGGCAACGCGGAAAACGGTGCGGTCCAGATCGATCGCGTCGCGCTCTTGACCGAACTGCCGATGCCGGACGCACCGGTGGCGGTCGATGGGGAGATCCTGATCGACGACTTCGAGGATCGCAGCGTGGTGCAGCCGTGGTCCGGATGGCACACCGCCGGCGCGGGAACCTCGGCGCAACTGAGCAGCGGTGCGGGCTTTTCTTCCGCCCGCGGCATGCATCTCGCGTACGGCTTCGGATGTGCGATCAAAGGGCAGAGTTGCGGCGAATACGCGCTCGCGACCCTCACCCTGGAGCAGCCGATTGCGGCCGCCGCCGCACTGTCGTTCATGACGCGCTCACCCGCGCACCTGCGCCTGTACGTGCGCGTCGTGGACGACAGCGGACAGACGCTGCAATACCGGCTGTTGCGCCCCTTGGCCGGATACGACGAGCAGACGTGGTACCGGGCCGTGGCGGCGCTGGGCAGTCCCGATCAACATTGGGGCGGGCGTGACAGCGGGCAGATCGAAGGCGGCATCCGCAAGGTCCAGGTGCTGGCGTCGAGCGTCGCCGGCGAGGAGGTCGCCGGCGTTCTCGAGGTGGACCGGGTGAGCCTGCTCGAGACCTTGCCGGATCCGACCCTGTCCCTCGATGGCACGGCGCTTGCCATCGACGACCTGGACCTGCGCGGCACGGCCGGGCCGTGGCAGGTCGACCCGGGCGACTCGCTGTCGACGGGCGATGTCCGGATGATCGCCGGCGATGACGGGAATGCCCTCGCACTGCGCTACGACCTCGCTTGCGAAGGGGGCAGCTGCGGCGGCCACGTGGTCGCGCGGCTGAGCCTGCCCGAGCCGGTCGAGATGGGGCGGGCGATCCGCCTTCGGGCGCTGTCGCCGGGCAATGTGGACCTCGCGCTGCGGATCATCGACGCGGCCGGGGAGACCCTGCAGTTCCTGATTCCGCGCACCGTCGAGGGCGCCCGTGAGGCGCTCTGGTACCACGCGCACGTGCGGCTCGACAGGCCCGAAAGCTGGTGGGGCGGAGACGGCAACGGCGTCGCCGATGGGCCGCTCCAGGGCATCGCCGTGGTTGCACGCAATGCCTTGTCGCGCCCGGCAGATGGCGAAGTCTTGATCGACGACATCATGATGCTGGCCGATGTCGACACGGCCTACGCACTCGACCATGCCGCACCGAGGATCGCCCCGGCCCCCCTCGACCGGATTGCCGGCGAGCGTTTCGGGGTGGCTTACCACCCGGGTACATCCGAGGCGCCGATGGACGCGGCCGCCGCGACCGGTCTATCCATGGCACGTTTCGATGTGCTGTGGACCCGCGTCGAGCGCGACGGCAGCTTGGATTTTTCGGCCTACGATGCGATCGTCGAGGGGCTCCGCGCCCGCGGCCTGCGCATGCTGCTGATCCTCGACTATGGACACCCCGACTACGACTTCCGCAGCGCCGACGGCATTGCGGCATTCTCCCGATTCGCCGCGGCGGCGGCCCAGCGCTATGCGGCAGCCGATGTCGCCTTCGAAATCTGGAACGAACCCGACCATGCCAATTACTGGGCCGGTGCACCGGATGCCGGGGAATATGCGGCCCTGGCGAGCGCAGCCATGAGCGCGATGCGTGCGCGGGTGCCGGACGCCGTGATCAGCACCGGTGGATTGTCCTATTTCGACTTTCCCTATCTCGAGGCGATGCTGAAGTCGGGTGCCGCCGATCTCGCCGATGCGGTCGGCGTGCATGCCTATGACAGTCCCGAGTTGCTGGCCGGGAAGTGGGTCACGGCGGGTCGGCTGATCCAGGAGGAACTCGGCACGGCCCTGCCGATCTGGCTGACCGAATGGGGTTTTTCGCTGGGCATGGCGGGCTTGGGCGCGGACGGCGCGCATCCGGACTTCCTGGCGCGACAAGCCCAACTCGCGGCGCGCAGCCTGCTCGTGCATTGGGCGCTCGGTGCCGAAGTGTCGATAGCCTATAAGTTGAACAGCCGCGCCGACGATCCGCTGTCGGTCGAGGAGAACTTCGCGCTCTACGACTGGAGTCTCGCGGAGCGGCCCTTGGCGCGGGCGATCCGCAGTTTCTCCGAACTCGCCGCGGGCCGAAGCAACGGTGGCTTGCTCGCCGACGTTCCAGCTGGGCTGCATGCGATGGTCATCGAAGACGCCGAAGAGATCGTCTATGCGGTCTGGCAGAGCGAGGGCGGCCACCGCGCGCGCCTGCGGCTGCCGATCGCCGGTCTGCTGGGCATGACGGACCACCTCGGCAACGCCTGGATGCCGGCGGCCAGCTCGGCCGATCCCGGTGGGGTATCGATCGTGCTCGAGGAGGCCGGCGGCCCCGTCTTCATTCGCTACGCACGTTGATGCGCCGTCGCTGCGCCGATCGTGCTCGCAGGCGCAACCGGAGCAGCGGCAGGTGGCGCCCGGGGATGCTGTCCGACGCCCGTCGGCCGACGGCAGCGGCACCCAGCTTGCGGTAGAAGCCCTCGGCATGGGGGTCGCTCTGGATCAGCAACTCGCGGGCGCCGTCGCGGGCGACACGTTGGCAGGCGGCGCGCATCAGCGCCCGTCCGATGCCATGGCGGATCGCTTCGGGCGAGACGAACAGGGCGTCGAGCTCCCAGCGGTGGGCGGTTTCGCGCACGAGCATGCAAAATCCACGGATCGATCCGCCATGACGTGCGACCAGGCAGCGCCGGTCGCGCGCACCGAGCGTCGCCGCGCCGACATGCAACTCGCCCCGGCAGGCGTGGATGAAGCGCGCCCCATAGCCCCACATGGCCTTGGACCGGAATGCCAGAGCACTCAGTTGCGGGGCGTCGGCTGCGCGCGCGCGCAGCACCGTCACCGGTAGCCTTCGCCTGCCGTCCCTGCGCTGCCCGGCCGGGGCTGGTGGCCGACTCATGGGCATGCGGGCAGGGGGACCCGGTGTCGATACGCAGGGCGCCGGGATCGGGCCGCGGCAGTCTCGCGAGAGTCAGCGCGGCGGCCGCCGTGCGTGCCCGGACGGCGGAAGGATACGCCCGGTGGCACGCCTTGCCGTGCCGGCAGCGGCGCCCGGCGGCGTCGGACTTGCAGCGCTCGGCTTCGCCTGCGAAGCTTGGCCGGCGGTCGTTCCCGCGTCGGCAGATGCCGGCCGCGACCGCCGGAGAAAGACCCGTCATGAAGAAGCTCCTGTTCACCCTGATGCTGGCGCTGGGCCCGGCGGTCGTGGTGGCGGCCACGCCGGGCGAGGTCGCGGAAGGCCGCAAGCTCCGCGAGATCTCGATGCACGGCCTGACCGGCGAGACCAAGGCGCTGTCCACGTTCCTCGGCAAGCCGCTGATCATCAACGTGTGGGCCAGCTACTGTCCGCCCTGCCTTGCCGAAATGGGCTCGCTCGACCGCTTGTCCCGCATGTATCGCGACCGCTTCAACGTGATCGGGGTGTCGATCGACGACTACCGTGATCGCGCGTTGCGATTCCTGGAACAGGCGAACACGGCCTTTCCGCACTTTATCGATCATCGACTGGGGATCGAAAACATGCTCGGTGCCAACCGCATCCCGCTGACCGTGCTGGTCGATGCCGACGGCCGCATCCTGCACAAGGTCTATGGCGCCCGGCAGTGGGACGCGCCCGATGCCGTGCTGGCAATCGAACGGGCGTTCGGACTCGGCGTGGGCGATGGCGAGCGCCATTGAGGCGGGGCGGGGCAGTCGATTGATTCAATCCGGGCATGGCGGGGGGTCGGCCCCGACCGGCTTCGCACCCCCCGTGTCGTCGGTTCTTTCGAGCAGCGCCAGCAGGCTCAGCGCGAGTTGGTCGTGGTCCGGGAAATGGGCGGCCCAATAGTCTTCCAGAAGGCGCGCGACATTCCGCGCGAGCGCTCCCGGTGGCTCGCGCGAACCGTGGCGCGCGCGCCGTTCGATGCGTGCCAACAGGCGCGCATGACTGCGCTTGTGGTCGCGCCATGCACCAGGGAAACGACGTATGCCGGCATCGCGCAGCGCGGATTCTTCCTGCGCGACCAGGGCGCGGATCACGCGCTGAAGCTGCGCGAGTTCTTCGTCCAGCTGCAACCGGAGGCAGGCGTCGAGCAGCCCCGGCGAAGCCGCGGAGCGCCTGCTGGTGGATTCTTGCCATAGCTCCGTCAGTCGCGTCGCGCACGCGCACAGTTGACGAGCGGCTTCGCGGTGGGCGGCGCCGAGCCGCGCGCCCGGCGCGGCTTCGCCGGACGAATCCCGAGCCACACCCCGGGGCGAATTCGCATGGTCCGGCGGCGATCGCTCGGTGGAAGTGTCGTCTTGTGCGACCACGGTGGCCCTCAGCAGCACCCATTCTCCGCGTCCGATCCGGCCGCCCGGCGTCGCGTCGTCGGACCAAGCCGCCGATTCGATGCAGAACGATGGCCCGCCGGCCGGGTGTCGTCGATGCGGCGGTACGGTTTCCCCGAAGAATATGACCGCGGATCGGGCAGGGCAAGCGCGGCCATTCGGGACCATTGGTCGTCGGATTTGTCATCGTGACCCTCGTCACGGGACAATCGCCTTCATGGAATCCTACGGTTTGCTGCTGCTGGCACTGATCGTCGCCGCCGTCCACCTGCTCGGGGTGCGCCGTCAACGACAACGGGTGGCGTTGCTGTCGGAGTACCTGCGGCCCTATCGGATCGAGGCGCTGATGGCGGAACTCGTCGACGGCTATCTGCGTGCATTGGGGGCATCGGACGCCGACCGCAGCGAACCGATCTGGGCGATGCTGGCCGAGCGAGAGCGTCAACTCACCGAACAATTGCAGGCACTTTCCCTCGATCTGGCCGATGCCAGCGCCGAAACCATGCGGATCGGTCGGGCCGATCTGCGCAAGCTCATCGCCATCCACGCCCGCGGCATCTCCCGTGTGGTCGAGAACGACGCGGCGCTCGAACGGCGGGATCGCGCCTACATGCTGTGCGCCGAGATCTTTCTCCTCCAGCATAGCTGTCACTGGTACTGCCGTTCCCGCTCGGTGGCCTCGGCACGCCTGCTGTCGCGGCACAGGACAACCTACGCCCAGGTGCTCGGCGCGGTCTCGGCGTCGACCCGCGAAGCCTATCTGGCGCTGACCGATCGCTGAGTCACCGCGCGTCCCGGACTTCGGGCCATGGCGCGGCCCGATCTTGAACTTTTGAGTCTCGCGTCCTCTTTCGCTTTAGAAACCATGCTTTGCGCCGATGCCGTTCGATATCGCTTTGAAGAGCAAGATTGAGCCGACAAGGAACACGGATGGTCGAAATGCTGATTGGCTTTCTCGCGGGGGTAGCCGTGGCGGTGCCGGTGGGCATGAGGCTCACGAGGGGATCGGATGGTCCGGCTGCCGAAGAGACCGCCCGCCAAGTGGAGGCAGGGCGGCTGGACATCGAGCTTGGCGGACCGGGCGCGGTCGCTCGAGCCGCCAACGCGATCCGGCTCGGTGCCCGAGACTTGTTGGGATCGATTGGCCAGAATGCCGGCTGTCTTCAACGGGAAACCAGCGAATTGTCGCGGATCTCCGAGAGCATGCTGGCCAACTCCGATGCACAGCAGGCGGATGCGCAGGCGATTCGCGAGTCCGTCGAGCGCATCGAGACGCGCACCGGCGAAATTGCCGAGATCGGGCAACAGGTCCAACAGCTATCCCACCACTCGAGCGCAATCATCGTCGAAAGTACCGATGCCGTCGCGGCCGGTCTGCGCGCCTTCGCCGAACTGACCGAATTCATGGCCTTCTCGCGTGGCCAGATCGAAGAGCTGGCGGAACGGTCGCGTCAGATCGCCGGCATCGTCACGACCATCAGCGGAATCGCCAAACAAACCGACCTGCTGGCCCTCAATGCCGCGATCGAAGCCGCGCGTGCGGGAGAGAATGGCCGGGGTTTCGCGGTCGTGGCAGACGAAGTGCGCAACTTGGCCGAGGGCACGACCTCCGCGACGGAGAATATCAGAACAGTGATCGAAGAAATGACCGAGCGTATCGACAGTGTCGTCGAGAGCATCCGCACTGGTACCGCAAGGGCGCGTGAAGCAAGTGAGATCTCCGGATCGGCCGGAGCCGGGCTTGAACGCATCGATGCGGAGGCCAAGCAAACCATGGCACGTGTCGATGAGATGGTGGAAATCATCGGCCGCCATGCCAACGACCTGGGGGAAATCTCGTCCCGCGGGCAAGACATCACGCGTCTCGTCGAGCAAGGAATCTCGGAAGCGGCGATGGTGTCTCGCTCGGCTTCCCGCTTGGCAAGCCTTTCGTCCAATCTCGGAACGCTGAAGCAGATCTTTAGCCTTGGGAAGGAGGCCGAGCGGGTCGACGGCGTGCATCGCGAGATGGCCGACCAGGCCAGCACCTGCGCTGCGCGGATCGCGGAGGTACTGGAGCAGGCGATCGCGTGTGGCCGTTTGCGCGAAGAGGATGTCTTCGATCACGACTATCGGCCGATCGACGGCACCCGCCCGCAGAAATACCACACGCGCTACGACGCCTTCAGCGACGATGTTTTTCCGTCGATTCAGGAACCGGTGATCGACGTTCACGACCTCGTCGTGTACGCCGGCGCCGTCGACATCAATGGCTATTTCCCGACCCACAACAGGCGCTTCTCGCAGCCACTGACCGGAGACTACGATCGGGATCTGTTGACCAACCGGACCAAGCGTATTTTCGACGATCCAGTCGGCAAGCGCTGCGGCGCCCACGAATTGCCGGTGCTCCTCCAGACCTACCGCCGCGACACCGGCGAACTGATGCACGACGTTTCTGCGCCGATCACCGTACTCGGTCGCCACTGGGGTGGTTTTCGGATCGGCTATCGGGCCTGAGTCGAAGGCGAGCGTCGCACGCGCGCCGCCAGGCCCGGCGCACGCGGGGCCCGGCGGCGAGGGGGCGGGCCGCGGTCGCGCTCAGGTGTAGAGCGCGGGAACGCCCACTCGGGCGTGGATGCCGTTGACCGTCTCCGGCGTCAGGCCGGTCGCGCGCGCGAGACGGTCGAGATAGCCGACCTCGGCGTTCGAGTCGAGCTTGATCGCCAGCAGCGACATCAGATAGACCTGCGGTGCCAGGCCCCGGGGAATGCTGCGCAGAAAGTCTTGCTCGTCGAGGGGGCGGGCCAATTCCTGACGGACGAATTCGAGTTCCTCGCTGCCGACTTCGCCGAGTTGCTCCAGGATCAGGCCCTGCTCTTCGGCGTCGACCGAACCGTCCGACTTGGCGGCGTTGATCATCGCCCGGATCAGCAGCGCTGCCTCCTGATTGACCTCCGCCGAAGGCGTGGGGGTGGTTTCGCCCGCCATCGCGCGGTTGAACATCTGGCCGAGACCGCCACCGCCCGACCGGGCCCCGCCGAGACTTTCGAGCAAGCCGCCCAGTCCGCCGAGCTCGCCAGCGCCGCCTGCGGCGCCACCGCCCGACAGCACGCCGCCGAGCAGGTCGCCCAGGCCGCCGCCGCTCTGGCCACGCCCACCGGCAAGGCCACCCAGCAGGCCGCCGAGCAGATCGCCGGCGCCGCCACCGCGCGTCAGGCCGCCCATCAGATCGCCCAGGCCGCCGCCCGCGCTGTCGCCATCTGTCGAGCCGCCGCCCGTCGAGCCGCCGCCGCGCATCATTCGTCCCGCACCCCGTGCCAGCATCACGCCGACCGCGACCTTGGCCAGTGTTCCCAATAGATTCATCGCCTTGTCTCCCCGCCGGTGGTCCGATCCGGCCCGAATGTCGAGTATAGATCGCCGAAGATGGCCTTCCCCGCAGGCAATGCCAAAAATCGTGACGCGGGTGGCGGTGGTGGATATGCCCCGGTGCTTGGCGAAAATGCGCGCAGCGCCACTGGCCGCTGCCGGAGTCGCCCCGTTCAGGCCCGGAAACACAGGGCGAACGGCGCCAGTCTGGCGATCGTGCGCTGGTGTGGTGTTTGCAAGGGATAGCTTGAAATCCGCGATTCGTGCCGGGCGAAGGCCTGGACCTCGTCCCCGGGCAATCGCGCCCCCGCGCTCGTCGGGCGTCCGCCAAGGTCCGACGGGGGTGGCACGCCGCAGGCCCCACTGCGGCGTCTCGGCATCGGCCCCGGACGGGGCCGCGCCTCTTCCTGCGTCCGCTCGAAACGCCCGTTGGGTGCCGGCGGGTTCAGTGAACCGGCAGCAGCGGGCACTGGAAGTACACCGGAGGTCCGCCCGGGAAGGAGCCCGGCGTCACCACCAGGTGGCCGAGATCCTCGTGCAGGGCCACGTCGTCGGCGGAAGTCAGGATCGGGACGATGCCGTGCGCCATGAAGCCCTCCGCGGTCCATTCCACGGAGTGGGTGAACCAGCGTCCTCCGTTGTAATCGCGGTTGCCCGGTGCCGCTTCCGAGATCGGCAATTGCCCTTCGGGATTGTTGGTATTGGTGACCACGTAGAGGGCGTCGAAGGCGCCGAGATTATGTACGTTGGGCGCCGGCAGCGTGGTGGTTCCCTTGGTTCCCCATACTTGGCCGTCTCCCCAGATGGACGGCATGAAATTGGGTGCGCCGGGGTCGGCGCCGGCGAACGGGCTGCCGAGCAACAGGCAGGTGGCGATGATTCCGAGGCTGCGCTTCATGTGAGGTTCTCCTGCGAATGGTGGGTCGCGCCGGCTGCGGCCGCGGGGCAGCCTGAGTCGGCCCGACCAGCATCCACGAGCAGCTCCCTTCGAGTCCTCACGAAATCATCACTTTGCGGTCAAGATCCGGTCGATGCGCCCCTATGGCGCAACGTCGCTGGCGTCGGATGTCAGGGGGAAGTAGTCGCTGTCCGCCAACAGCACGTGTTCGGAAACCAGCTCACGGGCGAAGAAGTGGAACAGCGCGCTGGGGGCGGCATTGCCGGCGCGGTAGTCGCGCAGCAGACGGGCGGCCTTGTCGAGCAGGCGAGCGTGCTCGCGCGCGTGCGCGTCCACGCCGGCGAATTCGAGCTTGCGCAGGATGAGGATCTCGTCGCGAAAGTGCACGGCCACCAGCCGCAGCAACTCCACCACCTCGTCCTCGAAGGAGGTCCCGGAATCCGGGCCGGCCAGCGCGAGCAGCAATCGATCCGTGTATTGCATGATCTGCTCGTGCTGGGCATCGATGTGCCCGTTGCCCGATCGGTAGTGCTCACCGAGCTCGATCCGTCCCGGCTGTGGCGTGCCGACGCGTGAAGCATGTTCGGCCGCCTCGACCCGATTGCGGCCGCCCGATTTCGCGCGGTAGAGCATTTCGTCGGCGCCGGCCACCAGTGCCATCGACGACGCTTCCCGGGTGCACGGACCGGCAGCGACGCCGACGCTGACGGTGACGCAATCGCCGGCACCCTCTGCTCCGTGGGGGATGCCGAGGAATTCGACCCGTCTGCGGATTTCGTCGCCAATGGTTCTCGCACCGCGCAGGTCGGTGTCAGGCAGCACCAGCACGAATTCTTCGCCGCCGTAGCGGGCGACCAGATCGGCGGGGCGCATCGCGCACTCGGCAATTGCCTGTGCCACGCGTTGGAGACAGTCGTCTCCCCGTACGTGACCGTAGGTGTCGTTGAATTTCTTGAAGTGGTCCACGTCCGCCAGAATCACCGCCAGATCGTTGCCCGAACGCAGGTGGCGGGCATGCTCTACCGCCAGCACCTCGCGGAACAGTCGCCGATTGGCGAGCCCGGTGAGGGAGTCGGTTCGCGCCTGGCGTGCACTTTCCTGCAGCGCGTTGTCGCGGTCGACGATGAAGGGACGAACCACCCAGTAGTAGATGGCCGGGGTTGCGATCGAGCCCAGCAGGAACACGTCCACGGCGATCTCCAGCGGCGCGTTTCCGCTCAGGGGGCTGGATTCGATCAGCACCATGATCGCGAACTCCACCGATACCATGACGATGAAGATGCGGAACAGCATGAGTCTCCTGGACAGGGATTTCGTGCTTTGCATCCGGCGATCCGGGACCCCTCGGCGAAATGTCGTGCCGCTCGGGCGGCGCTTTCGTGGCTGCCGTGCGGAACATGGCGGGTGAATGTTTGCGGGCGAGTATCGGCGAGCCGTCGTTGGTGGTCAAATCCGGCCGTTGCCGCGGCATGCGTGCCGCATCCACCCTTCGGCAGGATCCGGTGCGATTCGACGGTGGGTCTGGGGTTCGGGCGCAGTGCCGTGGCCCGCCTCGCCGGCGCCGCCTTGCGGCGGTCTTTCGGTGTCGTCCAGGCCGGTCCTCGGAGTGCCCGCAGCCGCGTGCGCTGTCTTCTTCGACACAAGGCCGGACGCCGGGGCAGGCAAGCCGTACCCGATTCGCCGATGCATTCGGTCGCCGTGTGGCCACCGATCGGGCCTCGGGGCGTGCGCTGGATGCCCGAATCGCGTTAGATTGCGAGGCTGTGCCAACAGGAATTCGCCCTCATTGTCGAAATCGCCGTCCAGCCGTAGGTTCAGCCAACTTGTCGAGCGCGGCGTGCGCCCGGGCGACGACTCCGGCCTGCGCATCCGCAAGATCGCGCTGACGGTCGCCTCGCTGATCCTGGTGCCGGCGGGGTGCGTGTGGGGCGCGGCGCTGCTATCCCTGTCACGACCCGAGGCCGGCGCCATTCCGATCGCTTTCGCCCTGGTCACCGGCTTGAGCCTGCTGCGATTCCTGCGCAGTGGCAGCGTGCGCAGCCACGAGGCATGCCTGCTCGGCCTGGTATTGCTGGCGCCCTTCGTGACGATGTGGCTGCTCGGCGGATTCGTGGCGGGCAGCATGGTGATGTTGTGGGCGATCTTCGCGCCGGTGACCGCGCTGATCCTCTACAGCCGCCGGACGGCATGGTTGTGGCTGGCGGCCTATGCCGCGCTGATCGTGGTGTCGATGCTCATCGACCCGTGGCTCGCAGCACGGGTTTCGCCGCTCTCCGAGGGTGTCCAGCGTGGCTTCCTGATGCTCAATCTGGGCTGCGCCTCGACCGGCATCTTCCTGCTGGTGTCGTACATGGTCGGCGTCGAACAACGGGCCATCGAACAGCTGCAGGGCGAGCGCGTCATGTTGGAGCAGGCGCGTGACGGTCTCGCCCGAGAAAAGGCGCGGGTCGACGAACTCAATCGCATGCTGCATGGCGTGCTCGATACGATCCCGGTGCGCCTCTACTGGAAGGACCTGAGCCTGCGCTACCTCGGCTGCAATCAGTTGCTGGCGAACGATGCCGGCAAGGCGTCCGCCGACGAGGTGATCGGGAATGACGACGACGACATGGGCTGGCAGGCGAGGGCGGCCGAAATCCGGGCGAAGGATCGGGAGGTCATCGACAGCGGAGAAGCACGGCTCAAGGTCGAGCATGCGGTGCCGGCGGCCGACGGCGCAGAAGTGTGGTGGCGGACCAGCCGCGTTCCCTTGCGCGATGGGTCGGGCGCCATCGTCGGGTTGCTCGGTCTGTACGAGGACATCACCCACGAAAAGCGGGTCGAGGAGGCATTGCGCGCGTCCATCGATGCGGCCGAGCGGGCGTCGCAGGCAAAGTCGGTCTTTCTCGCCAACATGTCGCATGAGATCAGGACGCCGATGAACGCCGTCCTCGGCTTCGCCCACCTGCTGCGCCACGACATCACGGACCGCGGGCAGCGTGATCGCCTCGAACAGATCATCACTGCCGCCAAGCTGCTGCTTCGCATCATCGACGACATCCTCGACCTGTCGAAGATCGAGGCCGGCCAGATGAAGATCGAGCGGACGCCGATGATGGTCGGCGGCGTGATCGACCACGTGCGCTCGATGTTTGCCGGTCGGATGCGTGGCAAAGGTCTGGTTTTCCGCGAGCGGATCGACCCTGCGCTGAATGGCTTGACCCTGCTCGGTGATCCGCTTCGGCTCGGCCAGATACTGATCAATTTCATCGGCAACGCCGTCAAGTTCACCGAGCGCGGACACATCGTGCTGGTGGCGTCACTGATCGCGCGGAGGACCGACTGTGTGCGGCTGCGCTTCGAGGTCGAAGACACCGGCATCGGTATCGCCGAACAGAGTCAGCAACGGGTGTTCGACGCCTTCGAACAGGCGGAGGCTTCGACCACGCGGACCCACGGCGGCAGTGGCCTCGGATTGGCCATCAGCAAGCGGTTGGCCGGGTTGATGGGGGGCAGCATCGGTGTCCGCAGCGTGCTCGGGGCGGGCAGCACCTTTTGGTTCGAGGCCGAACTCGGGCTCGGCGACGCGACTGCGTTTCCGAGCGCAAAGGCCTGCGATCAGAAGCTGCGCTCCGGCGCCCGCATCCTGTTGGTCGAGGACAACCAGGTGAACCAGGTGATCGCGGCCGAGCACCTTCGCATTGCGGGCCTGTTCGTCGACATCGCCAATCACGGGGCCGAAGCCCTCGAGATGCTCGCCGACGAGGCGTACGATGTCGTGCTGATGGACCTCCAGATGCCGGTCCTGGACGGTCTCGATGCTTGTCGTGAAATGCGTCGCCGCGGCGATCTCACCCCGGTGCTGGCGATGACCGCCAACGCCTTCGACGAGGACCGCCGGGCCTGCGCAGATGCCGGCATGAACGACTTCATCGCCAAGCCGGTCGAGCCCGAGACGCTGTTCTCGACGCTGGCCCGCTGGATTCCCGTCCGGGCAGAAGGCTAGGCCGCGTCTGCCGGGGGACGGCGCCGCGCGCTGCCCAGGGGCGTGCCACGACCGAGGTCCGCGTCGTCAGGCCTCTTCCATGGTGGCGCCGTGCTCGCGCAGCAGTTCGCGCAGCACCGAGCGATGGCAGCGGTCTTCGCGCTCGCAGTAGCAGCCCACCGAAAAGTCGGCATGGCGGGACATGGCGGCCAACAGTTCGATCGTGCGGGCGGCATCCGGGGCGCGCATCTCCGCGCGATACTTGCGCGCGAACGCTCGCCACCCGGCGCTTGTCGTGGCCGCCTGGCCCAGCTTGACGGTGTCGGCACTGGGCGATAGCAGCGGAAGCCAGACGTCGTACCAGTCCTGCTTGGCGAAATCGCTCTTCGCGACACCCCGCGGCGGGCGCCGAACCGTGCCGATGCGCAACCCCTCGCCTTCGACCCGCGCACTGCCGAGACGCACGACGCGCACGACCATTTCGAAACCTCCCGCATCCAAGGTGCCTACTCGACAGTGTAGTCGCCTGGGCGAAGCCGGCCTCTTCGAGGCGGGAGTCCGGCGGTCCGCCGGGTTCGGATCAGGCCAGCACCGTGACCGCCATGCCGCGTTCGATCAGGCCGCTCCCCTGGGCGATGAGGTTGTGACCGAACAGCGGTGTACCACGGCCGTCATGATGGTGTCGGATGAGAGTTCGCAGCGGCTGCTGTAGCGGATGGAAGCGCTCGCTGCGCGGCGCGAGCGTCGTGAATACACAGCGCTCGCACGGGGAGTGCAGATCGAACTCGAGGGTGCCGATGCGGATCCTTCGCCACTGATCTTCCGCCCATGCCTCGGCGCCCGAGACGACGATGTTGGGGCGGAATTGCTCCATCACCAAGGGGGCCGGGCAATGCGACTGCAATTCGACGAGCGAGGCCTCGGACGCCAGCAACAAGGGGTAGCCGTCGGCAAAGCCGAGCTCGCGGTCCGGCACGTCCTTGATCGCCCGTGTGCTGCGGGGACCGAAATGCACCAGCCGTGCCGGCGTGCCGAGGAAGCTGCTGATCCATTCGTCGGCCGCTTCGCCGCAACACTGGGCCGACACGGACTGCCGCCAGATGGTGACGTCGATATAGCGGTCGAGGAAGTCGCGGCTCGCGAGCACCAGCGTCGGGCGTCCTTCCGCGGCCAGGACCAGGCCGTCCTCGTGGGGGGTCGCCAACAGGCTGGCGAGGCGCGGATGGCGGCGTCCGGTGAGGAATCCGCCATCGGGGTCGGTCACCAGATAACGCCGATCACCGGCGAGGCCGCGGTCGTCCACGAAGCCGCGCCCCAGCGCAAGTGGGGCGCAGGATTTCACGGGGTACTGGAATAGCTCGGAGACGCGGGGCGTCAGGTCTTGATCGGGCATGCCCCGATCTTCGCACGACCTGTCCTCATGCGGGGGGGGCGGTAGGGATGCGGCACGTCTTGCGGGTCATGAATCGACTGTCGGCAGGCTTTACATGGCGCACGAGCGTGCGGAGGCAAGGGGCTGATAATGCTGCAGGGCATGCAATTTGCACAATGTTGCATACCGTCTCCGGAGCGGGCGGCGGAACGCAGATCGCCGCGCGGCAGACGGATGACGGGTCACGCCGTCGCCGACGGGCCGATGCCCGCCAGGGGCGGTCGGTGACGATTGCGACAACCAACAAGAGAGGTGGAGCCATGGGCAGGAAGTCGATTGCGATCATTTCGGGTGTTGCGTTGGTGGGTGTCCTCGTTGCAGCGCCGGCCGTTGCCGCCGGCCAGAGCAAGGGCCCGCCCGTGAGTTCGATGGCGGTCGAATGCAACTGGGGCCGGCTGACGATGGAGACCATCCACGGTGGCTTCGACCAGGGGCCACACGCATCCGATCCTTCCGGCGACGGTTTCGGGCCGGGCACCATCGACGAGCCGCGATCGGGCCTGGCGAACGTCGTCGAGCGGGGCAAATTGCAACTGCTCTGCCAGCTCATCGAGGACCTGATGGCCGAACCCTGAGGAACGCCGGGCATCGGTGCCGGCCGGCGCCGGTCTTCCCCGGGGCGCGGCCTCGATGAGCGCTTGGCCGCGCCCGTCGGGCTGACCTCGGCGATCCCGTTTTCGCGGGTCGGCAGACGCCTGCTGCGCTCCGTCCGATCCCGCGAGGTGCGACGTCGGCACCCCATGCCGCGCAGCGGACGGCGTTGCCTTCGAATCCGAGCGCCCGCGGCTCGTGCCCGTTACGTGGCTTCCACCACGCGGCGGCGATCTCGTATGCTTGTACGGCCGGCCGTGTCGGGGCGCCGGTGGGGCCGGTGGGCAGCCGGTCCGAATCGCAGCCGCTTGGGGGAGGGGCGCGGCATGTACTCGCGTCGCGATTTCATTCAAAACGTGCGTGGCGACCTGTTCGGCGGTATTACCGCCGCCGTGGTGGCGTTGCCGCTGGCCCTCGCCTTCGGCATCTCGTCCGGGGCGGGCGCGGTGGCCGGCCTGTACGGCGCGATCGTGGTGGGTTTCTTTGCCGCGGTGTTCGGCGGGACGCCGTCGCAGATTTCCGGCCCGACCGGCCCGATGACGGTGGTGATGACGGCGATGACCGCCAGCTACGCCGCCCGATATCCGGACAGCGGCCTGGCGCTCGCGTTCACCACGGTGATGCTCGGCGGCTGCTTTCAAATCCTGTTCGGACTGGCCCGCCTCGGGAAGTACATCATCATGGTGCCCTACCCGGTGATCTCGGGCTTCATGAGCGGCATCGGCGCGATCATCATTCTGCTGCAGCTGGGCCCGCTGCTCGGGTTTTCCGGCGGCGGCAACGTCCTGGAGGCCGTCCGGTCGGTTCCCGGGCAATTCGCGGATCCGCACCTACCGACCCTCGCGATCGGCCTGCTGACGCTGGCGATCGTCGTGCTGTGGCGCGGCCGTGCCGCCCGTCTGGTCCCGTCCCCCTTGCTCGGTCTGGTGGTCGCGACGGCGGTGGTCCAATCGGTCTTCGCCGCCGATGATGTCGCGCGGATCGGCGAGATCCCGACCGCGTTGCCAAGCGTCCAGTCCCTCGCCTTCGAAGCCGATCTGCTGCAGGAGATGGTGGTCAATGCCTTGATGCTGGCGGTCCTGGGCGCGATCGACTCGCTGCTGACCTCACTGGTCGCGGACAACATCACTTCGAGCCACCACGATTCGGATCGGGAGTTGATCGGACAGGGCATCGGCAACGGCTTGGCCGGCCTGCTCGGCGGCCTGCCGGGCGCAGGCGCGACGATGCGCACCGTCGTCAATGTGCGTGCCGGCGGTGGCGGACCGCTGTCGGGCGCAGTGCATGCGCTGCTGCTGCTGGCGATTGCCACCGGCCTCGGCCGCTTTTTCGAGGCGATCCCGCTGGCGGCGCTGGCCGGGATTCTGGTCAAGGTCGGCATCGACATCGTCGATTGGCCGTTCCTGCGACGGATGCACCGGCTGCCGGTGTTCCCCGTGGCCCTGATGATCCTGGTGTTTTCCCTCACCGTGTTCGTCGATCTGATCACCGCGGTCTTTGTCGGGGTCTTCGTCAAGAACCTGGTGACGATCGAAAAGCTCTCGCATCTGCAGCTCGGGGGTGTCGTCCTCAGCGACGGTCTGCGCGAGGCCGAAGCCCTGTCGACGCCGGAGCGTGGGCGTCTGGCGGCTGGCGGCGGCGAGACCGTGCTGCTGCGGATCACCGGGCCGGTCAGCTACGGCGTCGGCCGCGGCCTCAAACAGCGGGTGCGCCAGTACGACGAATGCCGGATCCTGGTGGTGGACATCTCGGCCGCGACGATCATCGGCGTGTCTACCTTGATCGTGCTCGAGGAACTGGTGCGATCCGCGCTCGCCCGCGGTGCCGCGGTCAAGCTGATCACCGCCTCGGGCGCCGAGGCGCGGGCGCTCGAACAGGTGCGCCTGAGGGAACTGGTCGGCGACGAAAACTGCGTGGATTCCCTTGCGCATGCGCTGTAGCGCAGGCGTATCGCTCGGCGCGCTGCGACCGGGGCGGGCGGGCGCAGCGAGATTCGCATGAGGACGCCGGCGCCGACCGTCTGGCTGACCGCGGTAGCGATGATCGCGTTCGCCGCCAACTCGCTGCTGTGCCGACTGGCCCTGCGGGACACCGCCATCGACGCCGCGAGCTTCACGACGATCCGCATCGCCGCCGGCGCGCTGATGCTGTGGGCGATCGTGCGCTTGCGCCGGGGGCGCGGCCGCGCGGGGGGCGACTGGGTGTCCGCCGCCGCATTGTTCGCCTACGCCGCAGGCTTCTCGTTCGCCTATCTCAGTCTCGATGCCGGTACCGGTGCGCTGCTGCTGTTCGGCGCGGTTCAGGCAACGATGATCGGCTACGGGCTGGCCCGCGGGGAGCGGCTCGCGCCGGTTGCGATTGCCGGCCTAGTGCTGGCCGGTGGTGGACTGATCGGACTGCTGCTGCCCGGCCTGTCGGCACCGCCGCTGGTCGGAGCCGTGCTGATGGCGGGTGCCGGGGTCGCCTGGGGCATCTACTCGCTGCGCGGGCGCGGCGGCGGTGATCCGGCGGCCGCGACTGCCGGCAATTTCGTTCGCGCCGTGCCGCTGGCCGCCTTGCTGAGCGTGTTGAGCCTCGCTGGCGCCCGTGTCGATGCCGCCGGTGCCGCCTTTGCGGCCGCCTCGGGCGCGCTCGCCTCGGGTCTCGGCTATGCGATCTGGTATGCGGCGCTGCCGGGCCTGCGGGCGACCAGCGCCGCATCGGTGCAGCTTTCGGTGCCGGTCATCGCCGCGCTCGGCGGCGCCTTGCTGCTCGGCGAAGCGCCGACACTGCGACTGGTGCTGGCCTCGATCGCAATCCTCGGCGGCATCGCGATGGTGATCGGCTCACGGCATTGAGCATGCTTGGCGCCCGCTCAATCCGGCAGCAAACCACCCCAGCGTGCCATCCGGGTCGCCACCTCGCCGCGCGTGACGCCACGGATCGCGCCCGCGCCCATCAGGTGCAGGGTGGCGCGGGTCATATGGGTCTGCCAGGCTTCGCTCGCCGCCAGCACGTCGAGCTGCGAGGGCTCGCCCCGGATCAGGAAGAAGCCGTTGAGATCACCGCCGTGTGGGTCGAGCAGTACCACGTCGAACGACTCGATGGTGCCGTCCCGCTGCAAATTCGCCAGATACTCGCTGAAGTCGCCGAAATGAGCCTGGCTGATGCGTTCCCGCCCAGGGATGGGGCGGTTCCACGCAAAGAAAAAAGCATTGTTCGCCATTGTCTGCCTCCCTCGTCCGCGCCGCCGGCATCGGCGGGGTTCGCCGATCGGTCTCGGTCGCGCGTTTGACCGCCCGGTGAGCCCGGGCCTGCGCTGCGGCGCCCTCCACGCAGCAGGCAAGAATTACGCCCTCGGCGGCAATGCCCCGCAGTGCAACGATCGCCACCTTGGCCGCGGCGCCCAACCGGTGCCCCTGTAAGGAAATCCGACACCCCTTCTCCCCTGGTCGACGGGTCCGCCGGCCATGGCCGGCGTCCGGTCTCGGTCGCCCGCTTCGTCTATTTGTCGAGGAAGCGCCGGACCGCATCGAGGTGCTCGGCCTCGTTGTGGCACATGCCCTGGAACACCGCACACAGGTCGAGGAAGTCCTTCAGCTCCATGCGCTGCGCCATCTTCATCAATCGCTTCGTGAGCCGCAGTGCCTTGGGCGGCTGGGCGGCGAAGCGGGCCGCGAGTTCGTGGGCGCGGGGCAGCAACCGATCGGGCTCGACCACTTCCATCGCGATGCCGTACTGCAGGGCCTCGGCGGCATCGATGATGCGGCCCGAAAGGGTCAGTTCGAAGGCGCGCTGGTAACCGATCAGGCGCTGCATGAGCCACGCGCCGCCGTCGCCGGGAATGATGCCCAGGTTGAGGAAGGTTTCGCCGAACTTGGCCCGCGTCGAGGCGATGCGGATGTCGGCCATGTTGGCGAGGTCGCAGCCGGCGCCGATGGCCGGGCCGTTTACCGCCGCGATGACCGGCACCTCGACCTCCTGCAGCGCCAGCGGGATGCGCTGGATGCCGCGGCGGTAGCGATCTGCGCACTCGGCAACCTCGCCGGCGAAATCGCCTCCGCGCTCGGCCATGTCTTTGACGTTGCCGCCGGCCGAAAAGGCCGAACCGGCGCCGGTCAGGACCAGCACCGAGATCGCCTCGCCGGCGTTCACCCATTGCGCCACGGCGACGATGTCGTCGATCAGCCCGGTGCCGGTCAGGGCGTTGCGCACGTCGTGGCGCTCGAAGGTGAGGGTGGCGACGCCGCCGTCGATCGCAAGCGTCGCGTCGGTCAGGGCGGGGGTATCCATCAGTGGGCTCCTTTGGCGTCGCCGTCGGCACGATCGACGATGACCCGGGCGTCCACCACCGCGTAGCCATCGCTGTAGAGGATTACCGGGTTGAGATCGAGTTCGGCCATCTCCGGGTAGGCCTCGACGATGCTGGAGATCTTCAGCAGGAGGTCCACCAGCGCTTCCTTGTCCACCGCAGCCTCGCCCCGTACGCCCTTCAGCACCTTGCTCGCCTTGATCTGCTCGACCATCGAGCGGGCGTCGTAGCGGGACAGTGGGATCGCGCGGAAGGTCACGTCCTTGAGGATCTCGACGAAGATGCCGCCGAGGCCGAACATCAGCACCGGGCCGAAGATCGGATCGCGCATGACGCCGATGATCACCTCCAGGCCGCGCCGCGCCATCGGCGTCACCAGCACGCCTTCGATGTCGGCGTCCGGCTTGTAGCTGCGGCAGGACGACAGGATCTGGGCGTAGGCGTCGCGCAGCGCCTGCTCGCCCTGCAGCGCGAGCTTGACGCCGCCGGCGTCAGACTTGTGCAGGATGTCCTTCGACACCACCTTCATCACCAGGGGAAGTTGGCCGAAGCGTGCCGCGACGTCGGCCAGTTCGTCGGCGCTGCGCGCGACCACTTCGTCCGCCACATGGACGCCGTGGCCTTTCAGCAGGGCCTTGGCCTCGTATTCGAGCAGGTCGCGACCGTGCTCGCGCGCGGTCGCGAAGGCGGCCTGCAGCTCGGGCTTCGGATCGGCCGCCGGCACGATGTTCTTGTCGTGGTCGGCGGCAAGGAAAATGCCGCGCTCGCCCAGTGCTGCGATCACCCGAACGGCA
Source organism: Rhodocyclaceae bacterium (assembly GCA_020445785.1). GTDB lineage: Bacteria > Pseudomonadota > Gammaproteobacteria > Burkholderiales > Rhodocyclaceae > Cognatazoarcus. The sequence goes on along the minus strand of JAGRFZ010000060.1, from coordinate 20,088 downwards.
TTCTCCAGGGAGGCGTACACCGGTAGTCCGGCCTCGTGGAGTCGCCGCAGGGCGGGCGGGCGGATGGCTTCGTACAGGCTGTAGATCACCAGCGGTTTGCGACAGCTGCGCCACAACTCGATCATCGATTCGGCGCCGCGCATCTCGCTGCCCAGCAGGTCTTCGGCGAATCGCAGGTAGTAGCCGCCGAACATGCCGACCAGAAAGATCGCGTCCACGTTGTCGTCCTCGGCGACGATCTCCATGCACTTGGCGAGCACGGCGGGATCGGAATCGCTGGTACCGGCGACGTCGATCGGGTTGGCCAGGGAGGCCTGCGGGAACAGGATCTCGGCCAGCCGCTGGCGTGTCGTGTCGGAGATCTGGGCCAGTTCGACGCCGGCCTCGGCGAGGCGGTCGGAGGCGATCGTGGCCTGGCCGCCGCCGTCGGAGACCACCGCCACCCGCTTGCCCCGCGCCTGCTGGAGCAGGCCCAGGCCCTCGGCCACCGGCAGGATCTCGTCGGAGTTCTGCACCACGCTGACACCGACCTGGCGCAACACATCGACGGTCATCTCGTAGCTGCCGGCCAGCGCCCCGGTGTGGGAGGCGGCCGCCTTCTGACCTTGTTCCGTGGCCCCCGACTTGTACACCACCACCGGCTTCATCTCGGTGACCTGGCGGGCCATGTCGAGAAAGCGCCGGCCGTCGCGAAAACCCTCCACGTACAGTGTCGCGACCCGGGTGTTGGGGTCTTCACCGAGGTAGCGCAGATAGTCGTTGAATCCGATGTCGGTCTGATTGCCTGGACCGGCATAGGTCGAGAAGCCGACGTGACCATTGTGTTCGGCCTCCAGCACGAGCGACAGCAGCATGTTGCCCGACTGGGAGATGAAGCCGATGTCGCCGGCCTTGATGTTGGCCAGCGCCAGCAGATTGACCTTCTTGTGCAGGTTGAACATGCCCGAAGTGTTGGGCCCGATGACGCGCACATTGCCCTCGCGCGCGGCCTGAAGCAGATCCTTCTCGAGCTGTATACCCTCCGGCCGGCCGGTTTCGCGAAAACCGCTGGCGAGGATCACCGCGCCCTTGACGCCCTTTTCGCCGCACTCGCGCAGCAGACCGGGAACGCTCGTGGCCGGGGTGCAGATCAAGGCCAGGTCGGCCGCTTCCGGCAAGGCCGAGATCGACGGCAGCGTCTTGACGCCGAGTATCATGTCGGCCTTCGGATTGATCGGGTAGATCCGACCCCGGTAGCCGTCCTTGATCAGCCCGACCATGGCCTTGTAACCCCGCTTGGTGGGATCGGACGAGGCGCCGACGATGGCGATCGAGTCCGGCGCGAGAAAGTCGTGCAATGGGCTCGGCTCGGTGAAGCCCCTCAGAATCCAGGTCATGTCACTCCCCCTTGAAGACCGGTGCGCGCTTCTCGGCGAAGGCATCGACGCCCTCCTGCCAGTCGCGCGTAGTGCCGACGAAGGTCATGCCTTCGAGCTCCGCCGTGAGGCAGGCGTCGAGCGTGCGCTCGGCCGACATGTTGAGCTGCTCCTTCGCCAGCTGCATCGAGAAGGGCGCCTTGGCGGCGACCCTGAGGGCGAACTCCCTGGCCGCGTCGACGAAGCCCTCGGCCGGAAAGACCCGGTTGGCGAGCCCGATCCGCACCGCCTCCTCGCCGCCGATGCGCTCGCCGAGAAACACCAGCTCGCGCGCCTTGGCCAGCCCCACCAGGCGCGGCAGCAGCCAGGTGACGCCGCCGCCGAGGAAATTGCCGATGCTGACCTCGGGCAAGCCGATCTGGGCGTTGTCGGCCATCAGCAGGAAGTCCGATGCCAGCGCCACCTCGGCACCGGCCCCCAACGCGAAGCCGTTCACCGCGGCAACCACCGGCTTCTTCATTTGCAGCAGGCGCTTGCAGACGATCTGCTCGCCGTGCAGGTATTGGCGCCGGTCGAAGGCAGTACGTCCGGCCTTGTGCTCCTTCAAGTCGGCGCCGACGCAGAAGGCGCGGCCCTCTCCGGTGATCATCACGACCCGCGCGTCGCCATCGGCCTCGGCCACCGTGAGCGCGTCGTTGAACTCGGCGTACAGCTGCCCGGTCACTGCATTGAGTCGGTGCGGACGATTGAAGCGGATCTCGGCGACGCCGCCGGTGACGTCGTACAGAATGGTCTCGTAGCTCATCGGGTGTCTCCTCCTGCCTATCGTTGTAGGCATCCAGCGCGTGTCGCGCAAAGCCCTTGCCACCCGGTCGCCGCCGGGTGCCCTCGAACCTATCATTGGTTTGCAGGCGGTGCCAACGGGCCGCCGGGACCCTGGTGCAGATCAGCCCCGCCGTGCGTGGGCGCCATCGGTGCCGGCACTTCGCGGGGCGGTTACGCCGAAGTCCTCGGGCGGATCGATTCGCATGCGGATGCGCAGCCCGCGATCTCGGTGGCCCGACCGAGCGCGCCATTCACGGCGGAGGGGTCGCGCCCTTGCGATCGACGATCATGCGATAGGCCTGCGGTTCCCGGTGGCGCGCGAAGTCGAACACCGAGCGCTTGTACGACAGCCCCAGATCGAGGTCGCAGCGGGCGATCGCCAGTTCGTCGCCGAGGGTCGTGCAGCGGCCGACGATCTCGCCCGAGGGCGCGACGATGATCGAGTTGCCGATCTGCTCGACGCCTTCCTCGAGGCCGGCCTTGGCGACGCCGACTACCCAGCAGGCGTTCTGGTAGGCGCCCGACTGCATCACCAGCTGGTTGTGGAACTGGGACAGGTCGTCGTGCTCGGGCGCAGGGGGGTTGTGCACCGGCGTGTTGTAGCCGATCAGCACCATCTCGACGTCCTGCAGCCCCATTACGCGATAGGTCTCGGGCCAGCGGCGATCGTTGCAGATCGCCATGCCGAGGACTCCGCCGAAGGCGCGGAACACCGGGAAACCCAGGTTGCCGGTCTCGAAGTAACGCTTCTCCAGGTGCTGAAAGCGGCGCCAGGGCTCGTGCTCGGCGTGGCCGGGCAAGTGGATCTTCCGGTATTTGCCGACGATCTCGCCCCGCTTGTCCACCAGGATTGCGGTATTGAAATGGCGCGTCCGGCCGCCCTCCTCGGCCAGCTCGGCGTAGCCCAGATAGAAGCCGACGCCGAGGCGGCGCGCGGCGTCGAACAGCGCCCCGGTCTCGGGGCCCGGCATCTGACGCTCGAAGAAGCTGTCCACCTCGACCTGATCGGCCAGGTACCAGCGCGGGAAGAAGGTGGTCAGCGCCAGCTCCGGGAAGACCACCAGATCGCAGCCGTGGCGAGCCGCCTGTTCGATCAGCGCGATGAGCCGCGCGACCACCGCGCTGCGCGTGGCTTCGCGCGCAATCGGCCCGAGTTGGGCGGCGCCGACGGTGATGATTCGGGACATGCTCAGTTCTCCTCGTGGCACAGATCGAGCAACGTGCCGAGCAGCACATTGGCGCCCGCGACCAGGTCGTCCGGCTCGGTATGCTCGGCCGGATTGTGGCTGATGCCGCCGACGCTCGGCACGAAGATCATCGCGGTCGGGCAGACGCGCGCCAGCATCTGGGCGTCGTGACCGGCGCCCGAGGTCATGCGCCGACGGGCGAGGCCGTGTCGGTCGGCGACGGCCTCGATGCGCGCCGCGATGCCGCCATCGAAGCGCACAGGCTCGAAGCGGGCCAGTGGCCGGCACGCGATGTCGACGCCCTCGGACTCGGCCAACTGGGCGAGGAACCCGGCCAGCCGTGCCTCCGCCTGCTGCAGCCGCGCCTCGTCGGTATTGCGTAGGTCCACCGTCAGCGTGGCCTGGGCGGCGATGACATTGACCAGATTGGGCACCAGGTCCACCTTGCCGACGGTGGCCACCTGGCTGCCGCCCATCTCGCGGGCCAGCTCGCGCACGAAGCAACTGATCGCCGCCGCGGCGTGACCGGCGTCGTGGCGCAGGCGCATCGGCGTCGTGCCGGCATGGTTGGACTGGCCGCGGATGCGGATCTCCTGCCACGAGATGCCCTGCAGGTCCTCGACTGCGCCGATCCGAAATCCCTCGGCGTCGAGCACCGGGCCCTGCTCGATGTGCAGTTCGACGAAGGCATGGGGCAGCGGCTCGCCGAGTGGGGCGGTGCCGGCGTAGCCGATGCGCCGCAACTCGTCACCGAGGATCGCGCCGTCGATCGACCGCATCGCCAGCGCCTGATCGAGCGGAAGCCCGCCGACGAAGACCAGCGAGCCGAGCATGTCCGGTGCGAAGCGGGCGCCTTCCTCGTCGGTGAACACCGCCACCACCAGGCCACGCTCGGTGTCGATGGCGGCGTCGTTCAGTGCCGCCACCACCTCCAGGCCGGCCAGCACGCCGAGGTTGCCGTCGTAGGCGCCGCCGGTGCGCACCGTGTCGATGTGGGAGCCGGTCATCACCGGCGCCAGCTCGGGACGCCGACCGGCGCGCAGGGCGAAGATGTTGCCGATCGGGTCGATCGACACCGCCAGCCCGAGTGCCCGCATCCAGGCCACCACCTGGTCGCGACCGGCGCGGTCGTCGTCGGTGAGCGCCAGCCGACAGCAGGCGCCGGACGGCTGGCGGCCGATGGCGGCCAGCGCATCGAGCCGGTCGAGAAGCCGGCGACGGTCGATGGCCGGATTCATTGCCGCAGCTCGTCCGCGCTGCGGCCGACCACCTGGCGGTAGATCGCCGGGTCGGTGTCGCCCTCGCTGCCGATCAGCAGCACCCGGCTGCCGCCGTCGAGGCCCAGCACCTCGCGGATCGGCTCGCTGTCGGCGGTGGCCAGGAGCAGTGCCAGCCCGGAAGCGCCGGTCTCGCCCGAGACGATGGCGGGATCGCCACCGCTCGGGTCGGCGAACACCCGCATGCCTTCGAGCGCGAAGGCGTCGTCCACCGTGGCGAAGGCATCGGCTCCGGCCGAAAGGATCTCCCAGGCCACCGGCGACACTTCGCCGCAGGCCAGCCCGGCCATCACCGTGTCGAGATCTCCGGGCACGGCCACCGGGTGGCCAGCCAGGCCGCTCTGGTAGAGGCAGGCGGCGTTGACCGGCTCGACCACCGTGAAGCGTGGCCGCGCCGGCCCCCACGCCAGCCAGAAGGCCGCGCACACCGACGCGGCCAGGGCGCCGACACCGGCCTGCACCAGGACGTGGGTCGGCGGCTCGGGCATCTGGCGTAGCACCTCGCGGGCCATCACGCCGTAGCCGTGCATGACGTCGATGGGAATGTCGCGATAGCTCTCGTAGGTGGTGTCCGAGACCACGGTCCAGCCGTTACGTTCGGCCTCGGCGGCGGCGTGGCGGACCGAGTCGTCGTAGTTGCCGGGCACCCGAACGACGTCGGCGCCGTAGCGGGCGATCGCCGCGCGGCGGCCTTCGCTGACCGTGGCGTGAATATAGATCACGCAGCGGCAGCCGAAGAGCTGAGCGCCCCAGGCCACCGAGCGGCCATGGTTGCCGTCGGTGGCGCAGGTGACGGTCATGCCGCCGACCTCGTTGCGGTAGCGACCGCCGAGAATCTCGGCAGGGCGTGGTGGCGATATGCCGTGGCGCGCCGCGATGGCTCGGGCGATCAGCCGATAGACCGCGTAGGCGCCGCCCAGCGCCTTGAAGCTGCCCAACCCGAAGCGGCCGCTCTCGTCCTTGTAAGCGAGTGCGCCGAGACCGAGCCGGCCGGCCAGCGCCGGCAAGGCGAGCAGCGGTGTCTCGCGGTAGTCGGGCCAGTCGCCAATCGCCGCCTCGGCGTGGTCGAAGCCGTCGGCGTTCAGGATCGCGGACCGTGCCGCACCGTAGGCCGCGCCCCGGTCGGCGGCCCGGGGGTTCATGAAAGCCGACGCGCCCTCGGCGACGACGATGTTCGTCATAGCTTGCCTCCTGCGAAGCGGGGCGCTACCGGGCCCGCCGCCGCTGCCATCACTTGACCGCTTCGATGTTGGCCAGCATCGCGTCGAGCATCGCCACGCCGTCGGCGCCGAGTTGCTCCTCGATGACCTTGCGCACCGCGGGTTGCGCGGCCTTGGCGAACTTGGCCAATTCGGCCGGCGGGATTGCATTGACCGCCATCTTCTTGCCGAGTTTGGGCAGACCCTTCTCGTCCGAGGCCTCGATGATGCGGGAGATGCCGCGCCCGGCATCCACCGCGACTTCAGCCGCTATGTCGACGACCTTTCGTTCTTCCGCCGTCAGGCTGTCGTAGAAGGCCTGGTTCATCGTCCAGATGTAGGGCGTGATGACGTGGTTGGTGATCGACAGGTACTTCTGGACCTCGTCGAACTTGGCGAAGGCGATGATCGGGATCGGATTCATCTGGCCATCGGCGACGCCGGTCTGCAGGGCGGTGTAGACCTCGGCCCAGGGCAGCGGTGTCGGCTGGCCGCCCAGCGACTGGATCGTCGCCTCGTGGGTCGGCAGCGTCATGGTGCGGATGCGCATCGCCTCCAGATCGGCCACCGTCCTGATCGGGCGCTTGGAGTTGCTGATCGCGAAGAAGCCGCCGCTGTCGAGCAGCCCAAGGACCTTCAGCCCGGTCTTGGCCGAGAGGTCGGCCGAGAACTTCTTGCCGAAATCGCTGTTGGCGTCGATCACCTTGTGGGCGACGCCGATGTCCGGAAAGGCGAAGGGCAGGTCGAAGACGCCGACCGGCTGGTAGTGGGCCGCCATGCCGCCGGCCGACGAGATGGTCGACTCGACCAGGCCGTCGCGCACCTGCTGGAGCACTTCCGCGTCCTTGCCGAGCTGGCCGTTGGGAAACACCTGCACGCTGATGCCGCCGTTGGTGCCGGTCTCGACCAGGCTCTTGAACACCGCCGCCATTGCGCCCGAGTGGCTGTCGAACGGGCTGTCGGGATTGAGGTGGGCGAGGCGGATGATCTTCTCCGCCATGGCCGGCGTGGCCAGCAGGCTGGCGCCGGCGACGGCGGCGACGATGAACTTCTTGAGGACACTCATGATGGATTCTCCACGGCTAGGGACGGAACGGGCGTGCGCATCGCGGCACACGGCGGGAAAACGGATCGGATCGGGGCCGACGGTGTGACATGTCAGTTGAGCGTCAGGCCCAGCAGGCGAGGGATTGCGAGGGTCAGCGAAGGCCAGTAGGCCACCACCAGCAACACCGCCAGTTCGGCCACCAGGAAAGGCCAGAGCGAATGCGCGATGCGCTCGATTTTTTCGCCGGTGACCGAGGCCAGCACGAACAGACAGGCGCCGACCGGCGGTGTCATCAGCGAGATGTTGAGCGCCAGCACGATCATGATGCCGGCGTGGATCGGATCCATGCCGATGCTCACCGTCAGCGGGGCCAGCACCGGCGCGAGGATGATCAGCAATGCGTTGATGTCCATGAACATGCCGATCGCCAGCAGCAGTGCGAGGATCAGCGCGACGATCACGGCGGGGTCGTCGGACACGGCGAGGAAGGCCGTGGCGATCCCCTGCGGGATCTGGTTGAAGGTCATCCACCAGCCCACGATCGAGGCCGAGGCGATGATCAGGAACACCACGCCGGTGATGTGCGCGGTGCGCACCAGCATCTCGACGAGGTCGGTCCAGCCCACCTTGCGATAGACGAAGACCCCCATCACCAGCGCGTAGAGCACCGCCAGCGAGGCCGCCTCGGTGGGCGTGGTGACGCCGCCGAGGATCGCGCCCAGGATCATCACCGGCATCACCAGCGCGGCGAGACCGTCCTTGAACGCCCGCAAGATTCCCACCAGGCTGGGCCGGCCTTCGGCCTTGGGCAGCTTCAGGCGCCGCCCCAGCGCCGCGATGACCGCCATGCAGACGAGGCAGATCAACAGGCCCGGCAGAATGCCGGCGGCGAAAAGGCCGGCCACCGACACCCCCATCAGGGAACCGTAGATGACCATCAGGTTGGAGGGCGGGATGGTCGGCCCGATGATCGACCCGGCGGCGGTCACGGCGCAGGCGAAGGGGCGCTTGTAGCCGGCCTTCTGCATTGCCGGCACCAATGTGTTGCCGAAGGCCGCGGCATCGGCGGTGGCGGCGCCGGAGAGGCCGGCGAAGAGCACCGACGCCAGCATGTTGGAATGGGCCATGCCGCCGCGCAGGTAGCCGACCAGGGCATTGGCGAGGCCGATCAGGCGGTCGGTGATGCCGGAGCGGTTCATGATTTCGCCGGCGAGGATGAAGAAGGGCATGGCGAGAAAGGTGAACAGATCGAGGCCGGCGAAGAAGCGGTCGGGCGCCATGCTCACGAAGCGCCCGCCGGAGCCGATGCTCCACATGCCGACGACGCCGGTCAGGCCCAGCACGTAGCCGATCGGCATGCCGATCACCAGCAGTACGACGAAGGTGAGGGCGACGATGGTCACGGGCACACCACCACGTCGGGGTTGCGCGACAGCCGTGCCTGATCGCGCGTGGCCACCAGCAGCAACTGCAGCATCGCCAGCGCCGCCGATACCGGCACCGCGGCGAAGGGCAGCGCCTTGGACATGCCGTAGATCATCGTAGCCACCCGGCCGCCACGCTCCACCATGCCGATTCCGTACCACAGCAACACCGCGAAAAAGGCGATTGCCAGCACGTCCGCCAGCCCCAACAGCCAGCGGCGGAGCGACGAGGGCAAATGGACGAACAGCATCTGCACGCCGATGTGTTCCCGCCGTGGGATGCCGCTCGAGACCGCCAGCAGCGCAACCCAGATCATCAGGTAGCGGGCCGCTTCTTCCATGAAGGTGATCGGCAGCGGCACGACGTAGCGGGCGAACACGCCGAGCCACACATCGAGCACGAGCAGGACCATGAGGCCAACGCAGATCCGGTCCACCCAGCGGCACAGGGTGGCGCTCGCCTGGTCGGCGCGGCGGGCCAGTCCCTCCAGTTCCATCGCATCGTGCATGCGGCGGCTCCTGATCACGAATCTGGTGCAGGCGCACCCGGCGCGGGCCACCCATGCACCAGAGTGGATCACAAATTTCAGAAAAGCACTAGACTGAATCAAAAATTTCAGCCATCGTGGTGGTCATGAGCAACCGACGTGCCAGCCCGCCCAGCGCCGAGGCCGATGCCACCACGGACGGGCCCGATCTGGAGCGTCGCCTGGCAGCCTGCTACGAGTCGCTGCCCAACAGCGAGCGCCCGGTGGCCGACCTGCTGCTGAATTTCCCGGCCCAGCTCGCCACCCACTCGGCGACCGAGCTGGCGCTGCTTGCCGGCGCCAGCAAGGCGGCGGTCTCCAGACTGATCCAGCGCCTCGGCTATCCCTCCTACGCGGCCGCACGCGCCGCCGTGCGCGGCGCCCGCCAGTGGGGTTCGCCGGTATATCTCGACGACGCCGTGCCCGGCAGCGGCGAACCCGACGATCTGGACGCTCACATTGCGGCCGACATCGACATCCTGCGCAAGACCCTCGGCGGCATCGACCGGGCGGCCCTGACCTCCTTGGTCGAGGCCATGGCCGGCGCCCGCCGGCTGTTGGTCATCGGCCACCGCAACAGCGCGTTGCTCGCCGACTACCTGCGTAGCCAGCTCGGTATGCTGCGCGACGGAGTCGAGTTGGCGCCCATGCACGGCACCACCCTGGCCGAGGGCATGGCCGGGCTGGGTCCGCAGGATGTGCTGATCGCGGTCGGTTTCCGCCGCCGCGTACCGGCCTTTTCCGCGGCGCTGGCCATCGCGCGCCGCGCCCGCACGCCGACCCTGGTACTGACCGATCCATCGGGCGCAGCACTGGCCGGTGATGCGCACTGGGTGCTGAGCGCCCACTGTCGGGGTGCGTCGATGTTCGACAGCTACGTCGCCGCCGTCAGCCTGATCAATCATCTCTCCGCTCAGCTCGCGCAGCGGTTGGGCGCGCGGGCACGGGCGCGCCTGCGCGAGGTCGAAGCATTGCACGGCGAGTTGGGCGACCTCCTGTAGGCGACGCTGCTGTCGCGCCGAACCGCGACGCCGACCGCCGGCTCGGTCGGCCGTGCTACGGGCGGTGCATTCGCGCGAGGTAGAGGTCTGGATGCACCAGCGCGATCGGCAGGCCCGGCTCCGTCGCTTCGGTGCCCCCCGCGGCCACTTCCGGAAGCCGGTCGCGCTTCACGAACAGCAGGACGTTCTGGCGATACCAGAACGGAATCTCGTCGTCGTCCCAGATCCGCCGACGCACGATGTCGAGCGCGGCGTAGCCCCGCTCGGCGAACAGACTGCCCCAGTAGGCCGGCCATTGCTCATTGACGTGGCCGACGCCGCCCTGGAACGGGATCGCCGCGGAAAACAGGATCATGTCCGCGGCGCCGGTCAACGAGTCGACGAAGCTTCCGGCGTGTGCCGCGGGGATGTGCTCGGCGACTTCGAGGGAGATCGCCAGATCGTAGCGCCGTTCCGTGACCACGGTCTTCTCGAAGTGCGCGGTCTGGAAGTCCTGCCGGGGGATCTGCAGCAAATCCGGATCGACCCAAGGGCCATCGAGCCCGCGAATGTCCTCTGCGCCATTCTCCCTCAGCACCGAGAGCCAGGTACCGACGCCGCAGCCGAAGTCCACCGCCGAATGCACCGGCGGCAGGGCGTCGAGAACGATCGACAGGATGGTCCGGGCCGAGTGGATCGTCATGCGATGACGATCCGCGTAGAAATCACGTGCGTAAGGCCGCTCCACCGGGCTCCCCTGGTCTGGCCGGCGCCGGGCCGGACCCTCACTGACGAGCGTAGCGCCGAACGCCCGGCTTCACCAGGGGCAATCCGGCGAGGCGCCGGCGACGGGGCTTGCGTCCAGGCGCCGGTGATCGGTGCCGATCGGGCCGTCTCCTGCGATGGACCGTCCCGAGTCAAGTGAGATCGGTCACCCACCACCTGTGGCCGGGGTCATGGCCCGCGGCGTCGCGCGGGCGCACAATGGCCTCGACGCCCGAGCGGCAGCGGTTCATGGTTCGGCCGTGGGTTGTCGCATCGGAGGAGTGCGCCCATGCGTTTCGTCACACCGATCCTGGCCCTGCTGCTCGCCGGGATGAGCTCGGCGGCCACCGCGCAGTGGCAACGCCTCGTCGTGGTCAATGGCCAGCGGCTGGGGCCGAACGAACTCGCGACCCTGGATCGCATGCACTGTGCGCGGATCGCCGATGGTGCCTACTGGTTCGACTTGCGCAGTGGTGCCTGGGGCTACGCCGGCAGCCCGGTGGTGCGGGGCCGCCTCGGCGACCCATGTCGCTTGGCGGGCAGCCAGCGTCGCCCGAGCCTGAGCGAGCGCGGCCTGCTGTACACCCCGGGCGACCGCAACTTTCGCTGATGCGCGAGCTCCTGCGACCGGCGCTGGGGGCTCAGCGCGGCTCGGCCGAGAAGCCGAAAGGCCGGCTTCGTTCCGGTGCGATGCGTCGGAAGCGCGCGAAGCGAATGTCGTCGATCGCCACCAGTCCGTCCGGGCGAAAGCCGTAGCGGCGAAGGCCGCGGGTCCGCGTCCGGCTTTCGGGAAGCCGCGCAGTGACCGACGCGAGGCCGAGTTCGTCGAACGCGATCCGCAGAATTTCGTGGCAGATGGCCGGGCCGTGACCCCAGAACGGTGGCGACAGCACCAGCGCCAGATCCGCATCCCCGTCCTCATTCTGCAGGCCGCCCCAGCCCGCAAAGCGCTCGCCGATCACGATCGCCCACGGACCGTAGCCGTGGCGCGCCCAGTGGGCTTCCTTTTGGTCGATCCAGTGCCGACAAGTGACCGCGTCGAAGCGACCGATGGCCAGCGGCAGATGACGGCGGACGTCCGCGTCGTTGTGCAGTGCAACGATGTCGGCCACGGCAGCGTCGCGCAGTTGGGTGAAGCAAAGGTCCATGCTCGCCTCCTCGAGATTCGTCGGCGTGCCGGGGGGTGCGCCGACGAACGTGCCCTGCAATCATGGACCGCGCAGCGGGCCGCAGCCTTTCACGCGCTGCGTGGGAGCGACGCCCCGCGCCCGATCGCACCCGCCGCGCGTTCTGCCGCTCGCTCAGGAGGCGACCGATGCCCGCTCGAGCGGGAGGCCGGCCTCGATCCAGTCCTGCTTGCCTTCCTCGTACTCGGCGACCCGCGTGTAGCCCATGGCGGCCAGTGTGCGGGCGGTCAAGCGTGAATTCTGGCAGGCGGCGCTGGCGCAATACACGACGATCAGCGCGTCCTTCGCCGGCAGCCGGCTCTCTGCCAGGGTCCGTACATCGTCATGGTCGAGTCGGATCGCTCCCGGCAGGTGCCCCTGGGCGTAATGGCGGGGCGGCAGGGCTTCGACCAGATGCATGGGCGTGCCGGCCTTGAGGTGGGCTTCGATGTCATCGCGATGGATGCGTCGGAATGTCGTCATGGTGGTTCTCCAGGAAAGGGTCGATGGCAAGCATCTGGTTGCAAGTACAACTATAGGGGGGTGCCGATAAAGTTGCAACTGCAACCAGTGCGCGCTAGTGTTCCAACCATGATGTCGAGTCACCAGGAAACCACCGTCACCGCGTGGGCACGCTTGATGCGTGCACAGCAATCGCTGTTGGCGCGTGTCGAAGCCGATCTGAAGAAGTCCGGTCTGCCGCCTTTGCGTTGGTACGACGTTCTGCTGGAGCTGAACCGGGCCGGTTCGACCGGTCTGCGCCAGTACGAACTCGGTGCGCAGCTGCTGCTGAGCAAATACAACCTATCGCGTCTGATCGACCGGTTGCAGAAGGAAAGGCTGGTGGATCGACAGGCCTGCGCCGAGGACGGCCGAGGTGCCCGGGTGCGGATCACCGACACCGGCCTGGACCTGCTTCGTCGCATGTGGCCGGTCTACCGTGCGGCGATCGGCGAACACTTTGCGCGGCACTTCAGCGATCGCCAGCTCGAGCAGTTGGGCTTCCTGCTTGGACGGGTGCCGGGCGTGGGGGCTTAGCCTGGCGCCGTTCCGATCGACGCCCGGATTGCCGCCGCCCGCTCGGTACGCGGGCGCATCGGCGGACCCGTCGCGGCCGGGACGGAGGACATCATGGTCAGTGCTCAGTGCAGATGGCGTTGTGCGATCGGGGCGTCGCGGGCCTGCCGGGGCAGCCGGCGGGTGACGGCTGGGCCGCGAGCGAGGGGGCGGGCGTCGCCTGTCGGTTGGCGTCGGGGCTGGGCCTAGGTTTTTCCGACGCGGTGCGGCGCCATTGCGGCCGGGGAAAGGGCGCCGTGCGGCAGCGCCTGGCGGTCAGCCGCGGCCCAGCAGGCGATCGAACCAGCCCACCTTCTTACGTGCGGTGACCGGCTCGTGGGCGTTGTCGCCGTGATGTTCGCGGTACCAGTTTCCGAAGCGCAGGTCGTGGGTCATGATGTGGCCGATCAGCCACTTGTTCAGGAACCGCCGCAGCTCCTGGACGCGGGTTTCGTCCCAGGAATCACTGACGCTGAGGAAGTCCGCGACGGTGGAGCTGAATTCTTCGTGGAGCTTCAGGTGGTCGGCAAATCCGGGGTATCCGCTGTCTTCCATGAGCTGCTGCTCATTGGAGAAATGCGTGACGACGTATTCCAGCAAGTCGTCGAGGGTGTCGTCCACGGTCGTCACGTCGAGCTGCTTGACCAGGGCGAAGAGGTGCTTGTGCTCCCGGTCGACCTGCGTCACGTTGATCTTGAATCCGTCGCGCCATTCCACGACGTACGGCTGCTTCGTTCGGGTCGCTACGGTCATGCTCTCTGCCTCCACATCGATTGGGCGGTACGCACGGCACCGGTCCACAGCGTGCATACGGGCACCGGCCGGCGCCGCCGCTTGCGGGCGTCAACGTCATGCAAAATGCGGAACTTTAGGGCCTGCCGGGCCGACGGCATGCCAATGGCCTCGTCGGTGCATTGCCGATCGGCGCTCGGCTGCGCGATGCCATCGACATCGGGGCGGCGCCAGCGGCGCGGGGTCCGCGCTCAGGCGCGCGGATGGTGTCTTGCGTGCACGGTCTTGAGGCGTTCGCGGGCGACGTGGGTGTAGACCTGGGTCGTGCTGATGTCGGCATGGCCGAGCAGCAACTGCACTGCGCGCAGATCGGCGCCGTGATTGAGCAGATGGGTCGCAAACGCGTGCCGCAGCACGTGGGGCGAAATCCGCTCCGCGGAAATCCCCGCCGACATCGCGTGCTTCTTCACGGTGCGCCAGAACATCTGCCGCGACATCGGCGCGGCCCGGCCGGTGACGAAGACATACTCGCAATCGCGGCCCGCCAGAATCTGCGGACGGGAATCTGCGCCATAGGCCTGCAGCCAGGAAGTGGCGGCCTGTCCGAGCGGCACCAGGCGTTCCTTCGCCCCTTTGCCCAGGACACGCAGGAATCCGTCCTGGCTGTTGATCTCGAAGACGCGCAGTTGCACCAGTTCGGACACGCGCAGGCCGGTGGCGTACAGTGTCTCGAGCATCGCGCGGTCGCGCAGGCCGAGGGGCGTAGCGGTGTCCGGCGCGTCCAGCAGTCCCTCGACCTGGGATTCGGTCAGCGTCTTGGGAAACCGCTCGGAACGGATCGGCGGTTCGAGCCGCAGCGTGGGATCTTCGGCAATGCGGCGATCGAGCAGTTGCTGCCGATAGTAGCGACGCATCGCCGACAAGAGCCGACGCTGGCTCGACGCCTTGTGGGTGCGGCTGAACTCCGCGAGATAGCCTTGCAGATCTGCCGCCCCGGCTGCGATCAATGGCCTTCCCCGCGCGGCAAGCCACCGTTCGAGGGCCGTGAGATCGAGCCGGTAGCCATTCAAGGTATTGGCGCTGAGGCCGTGCTCCAGCCACAGGGTGTCGCACAGGCGATCGATTTCCGGCGAGTTCGTGCCGGCCGAGGTCGCAGTCATCGCGGCCAGGCCCCTTCGTGCTGCAACAACCAGCGCTTGGTGTCCACCAGGAACCCGTCGCGTGCGTTGGCGAATCCGCCGAGCCCACTGGCCGACACGACGCGGTGGCAGGGCACGACGACCGGTAGGGGATTTGCGCCGCACGCCTGTCCGACCGCCCTTGCCGCGCTGCGGATCGACGAGGACAGCTCGCCGTAGCGCCGGACTTCGCCACACGGAATCCGCCGGATTTCGTTCCACACCCGCAACTGGTGGTCGGTCCCGCGCGGGGCGAGCGGCAGGTCGAAAAGCCAATGGGGATCGGCTAGGTAGCGCGACAATTGTTCCCAAGCCATTTCCGCGAGCGCATGCCGGGGCGGCTGCTCGGGCGTACCCGGCGGCAGGAAGTGAATGCCGGCGATCGCCTCGCCGGTGGTGGCGATACCGAGCGCGCCGAACGGGGTCGGCAGGACCGCGCATACGCCCGGCTCGAGTTGCTGCGGGTAGCCCGGCTTTGGCATCGGCGCTTACGGACGCGCCGGTGCGAGGGCTTTTCGAAGCCCTTCGTCCACCGGCGCGCCGCCCAGCCAGACGCTGAGCAGGGCGTGCTGGAAGTCGGCGCCGGGAATCGGCTCGCCGAGGCGGTCGCCGTCGACCTGCAACACGGTGCCGGCCGTCGGCAGCAGGTCGAGGATCACCTCGGTGCCTTCCTTCGCGCTGCCCCTGGCGAGCATGCGTGCGCGCAGGTCGAGAACCCTCGGCTCGATCCGCGCGTACGCCTCGGGCGTCTGGTTGGCCCGGACGCCGTTCATCAGGGCATCGGCGAACTTCTCGGCCGAAACTTCCCGCAAAGTAACGATGCGCACCCGCTTGGCGCCGGTGGCGGCAAGCGCTGCGGCAGGCGTCGCAGCCTCGGCGGAGAGGTACAGACCGATCGCATAAACCTTGAAGAAGAAGCGGGTGCGCAGGCCGGCGCCGTTCAGCCGCAGCGTCGCGGACTGGACCTCGACGGTGTCGTCGAAGCGCACCCCCGCGACCTCGGTCGCGGTCGCCGCCTGCGCGATGCCGAGCAGGCAGGCCAGGACGAAAGTGCGGAATCGGTGCGGTGCTGCCATCGGCCGCGATCTTGTCTGTCGAGGCTTCAGCGCCGGATTTCGCCGTTGCCGAGCACGATCCACTTGCGGCTGGTCAGCCCCTCGAGGCCGACCGGTCCGCGGGCGTGGATCTTGTCGGTGGATATGCCGATCTCGGCGCCGAGCCCGTACTCGAAGCCGTCGGCGAAGCGGGTCGAGGCATTGACGATCACCGACGCCGAGTCCACCTCGCGCAGAAAGCGCATCGCGTGGCTGTGGCGGTCGGTCAGGATCGCTTCGGTGTGGCCCGAACTGTAGCGGTTGATGTGCGCGATCGCCTCGTCGAGGCCGTCCACGATCTTGACGGAGATGATCGGTGCGAGATACTCCTCCGCCCAGTCGGCTTCGCTGGCGGACGCCAGCACGGCGGCATCGATGCCGGCGTCGCGCAGCAACATCAAGGATTCGGCACAGGCGCGCATCTCGACGCCCTTGCCGGCCAGCATGCGTCCGATCTCGGGCAGCAACTCGGCGGCGGCCCCGCGAGCAACCAGCAGGCTCTCGGCGGTGTTGCAGGTGCCGTAGCGCTGGGTCTTGGCATTTTCGACGATGGGTACCACCTGCGCGCGGTCGGCATGGTCGTCCACATAGACGTGGCAATTGCCCTCGAGGTGCTTGATCACCGGAACCCGCGCTTCGCGGGAAATGCGCTCGATCAGGCCTTTGCCGCCGCGCGGGACGATCACGTCCACGAACTCGGGCATCGTGATCAGCGCACCGACCGCGGCACGGTCGGTGGTTTCGACGACCTGTACCGCAGTAGCGGGCAGGCCGGCGGCGGCGAGGCCGTCGCGCACGCAGGCGGCAATGGCCTGATTGGCATGGAGCGCTTCCTTGCCCCCCCGCAGGATCGCCGCGTTGCCCGACTTGAGGCAGAGGGCGGCAGCGTCGGCGGTGACGTTGGGCCGTGCTTCGTAGATGATGCCGACCACGCCCAGCGGAACCCGCATCTGACCGACCTGAATGCCCGAGGGACGACGCTTGACCTCACTGATCTCGCCGACCGGATCGGGCAGGGTGGCGATCTGCTCGAGCCCGGAGGCCATGGCCTCGACGCTGGCCGGATCGAGGCTGAGGCGATCGAGCAGCGCGTTGTCCAGGCCCTCGCCACGGGCCTGGTCCATGTCGCGGCGGTTGGCCTCGAGCAGGGCGTCGCGGCGGGCGCGGATTTCGCCGGCGATGCGCAGCAGGGCGTCGTTCTTGGCAGCGGTCGATGCACCGGCCATTCGACGCGATGCTTCCCGCGCCTGGCGGCCGACCTGCTGCATGTACTCTCTGGTGTCCATGGCGAAGTGTTGCGGCATTCGATCTTCCTATTAGAACATCGAATGCGCGTTGCCGGGGATCCCGCGAGTCAGCCCCGCGGGCGCAGGCGCAGGGTCAGTTGCAGCAACTCGTCCCATACTTCGCCGCGCGCCAGGCCCTTGGCGACGCGGTCGATATGGGCCGCGTGCCGCAGCGCGGCGCTCAGCCGGCGGCTGTCGAGGCGGCTCGCGGCGCGCTCGACGGCCCGCCGCCGGCGCGGCTCGAACACGCGCTCGGCCTTGACGACCGGGGCCGTCGGCCGGCCGGCATCGAGGGCGCCCCGCAGCCGGGCCAGCACGCGGATGTCGCTGGCCAGCGACCACAGGATGAATGGCGGCGCTTCGCCTTCGCCGCGCAGGCCTTCGAGCAGCCGGGCGCACCGTCCGGGCTCGCCGTCGAGCATCGCCAGGCGCAGGCTGTCCACGTCGTAGCGGGCGACATTGCGCACCGCATCGCGGATCTGGGCGAGCTCGAGTGCACCCGCCGGATAGAGCAGGCCGAGCTTGCCGATCTCCTGGTGGGCGGCGAGCAGATTGCCTTCGACGTGATCGGCGATGAATGCCAGCCCCTCGGCCGTTGCCGACTGCCGTTGTCGTTCGAGGCGGGCGGCAAGCCACGCCGGCAAACGGTCGCGAGCCGGAGTCTGCAGTTCGAGCGACACGGCCTGGCGGCCGAGGGCGGTGAACCAGGCGGCCTTGCGGCTGCTCCAGTCGAGCTCTGGGAGGGTGATCAGCGCCACGTCGCTGCCAGGCTGGAGGGATTCCGCCAGTTGCTGCAGGGCGTCGCCGCCGTCCTTGCCGGGCTTGCCGTTGGGAATGCGCAGGTCGATCAGCTTGCGTTCGCCGAACAGGGACAGGTTGCCGCTCGCGAGCGCGAGCTGCTGCCACTGGAAGCCCTGGCCGCTGATCAGAATCTCCCGCTCACCGATGCCCTGGCGGCGTGCTGCCGCGCGAATCGCGTCGGCTGCTTCCTCGATCAGCAAGGGGGCGTCGCCGTGCAGCAGGTACAGGGGCGCGAGCGGGGCCTCGAGATGAGCCGCCAACTGCTCCGGCCTGAGCGCCGGCATTCAGCCCTCGCGGCGCGCGGCCTCGAGGCGGCGCATCAGTTGCCTGACCAGTTCGTCTTCCATGTCCGAAAACAGCAGCGCTTCTTCCTGGTCCTTGGCCAGGATGGCCGAATCGTCCCAGGTGGCTTCGCGGGTCGCGCTTAGCCGGGTCTCCGGGATCAACTCGCGCCCAGCGCCGTCGAGCAGGCGGAAGCGCAGGTGCTGCACGAATTCGTATTCGCGCACCTTGCCGGCGCCGGACAAGCCGATGATGTTCTTCTCGCGACCGGCGCCGGTGAGTTCCAGTACCGCCTCGGCACCCTTGCGCTCGGACACCACGCGGGTGGTGCCGCCGGCCTCGATGCGCTTGCGGATGCGCCGGGCCAGATCGCCGCCGACGGCACCGGTGACCTGCACCGAAGCGAACGGCAGGGGGCGTGCCCCCCGCAGGCGGAAACCGCAACCGGCCAGTGTCAGCGCGGCAGCGGTGGCCAGCAGGCGACGACGGACTGCGCGCTGCGTGGTCATTGCTGGGGCTCCGTTGCGAGGCGTTCGCGCTCGGCCTGATAGGCATCGTAATCGACGTCCGGAGACGTACGTGCCGGTTCTCCCGGGATACGCTCCTGGCGTGCCCGTTCGCCCTGACGCATGCCTTCGTACCAATGCCTGCTGCTGCACGCGGCCAGCGAAGCAAGGGACGACAGCAGCAGGAGAAGGCAGACGGTGCGCATCGACTGGGGGCTCAGCAGACGATATTGACCAATCGGCCCGGGACGACGATGACTTTCTTCGCCGGCTTGCCGTCCATGAATCGGGTCGCGGCGTCGCTGGCCAGCGCTTCGCGCTCGATCGCGGCGCGTTGGGCGTCGGCATCGACCTGGATCGCACCGCGCAGCTTGCCGTTCACCTGCAGCATCAGTTCGATGCGGTCCTGCTTCAGGGCGGCTTCCGAAACCTGCGGCCAGGGTGCGTCGAGGATGTCGCCAGCAAAGCCGCATTCCTGCCACAGCACGTGGGCGATGTGGGGCGTGATCGGCGCGAGCAGGCGGAGCAGGATCGAAAAGCCTTCCCCAACCACGGCAAGTTGGGGGTTGATCAGTCCGCCGAGTTCTCCTGCTGCGCCCAGCCTTGACGGGACGTCTTCGAGCGTGCGCAGTATCTTCATCGATGCCGATGCTACGGTGTTGAACTGATGCTTCTCGAAATCGTAGCTCGCCTGCCGGACGATCACGTGGATCTCTCTCCGAACTGCGGTCAAGGTCTCCGGTAGGTTAGAAAGCGCTTGGGAAACGTCCGGATGCTCGGGGCCTCGCCTGGCATACCAGGTAATCTCGGCAACTCGTCGCTGCGAAAACGACCACAATCGCTTCAGGAACCGGTAGGCACCCTCGACACCCGAGTCCGACCATTCCAGTTGCTGGTCCGGGGGGGCCGCAAAGATGATGAAGAAGCGGATGGTGTCGGCGCCGTAGCGCTCGACCAGCGCCTTCGGATCGACCCCGTTGTTCTTCGACTTCGACATCTTCTCGGTGCCGCCGATCACCACCGGTCCACCGTCGGCGGCCAGCGTCGCGGCGACGATGCGCCCCTTGTCGTCGCGCTCGACCGCGACCTCCGCCGGGTTGATCCATTGCCGCTTGCCGCCACCGGCCTCGCGGTAATAGGTTTCCGCGACGACCATGCCCTGGGTCAGCAGGTGGGTGAAGGGCTCGGAGATTCGTGTCAGCCCCTGGTCGCGCATCGCCCGCGTGAAGAAGCGCGAATACAGCAGGTGCAGGATGGCGTGCTCGATGCCGCCCACGTACTGATCCACCGGGGCCCAGTAGTCGACCTCCGAATCCACCATCGCCCCCGCGTTGTCCGCGCAAGCGTAGCGCAGGAAATACCAGGAGGACTCGACGAAGGTGTCCATCGTGTCGGTTTCG
>JAGRFZ010000059.1 GCA_020445785.1 Rhodocyclaceae bacterium | reverse complement strand
TCCATTCGAGTCAGAAACTCAAGGCTGCCGTGGAACAACTCAGCAATGCGGACAACGGGCGTGACTGAAGCCGACGTCGAACTGCCGCCGATTCCGGCCAAGCGCTACTTCACGATTGGCGAAGTCAGCGAGCTGTGTGCGGTCAAGCCGCACGTATTGCGCTACTGGGAGCAGGAATTCACGCAGCTCAAGCCGCTCAAGCGCCGCGGCAACCGCCGCTACTACCAGCACCACGAGGTATTGCTGGTCCGCCGCATCCGGGATCTGCTGTACCGCGACGGCTTCACCATTTCCGGCGCCCGCAACCAGCTCGGCGAGAGCGTCATACGCGCCCAGGAAGACGCCGAGGAATCGGTTCGGCTGCGCGCCGAGATCGCCAAGGCGCGCAGCAGCCTGAAGGAAGTGCTGGCCGAACTGAGGGCGGACTGAAGCGCGCATTCCGACTGGCGTTCGGCACAGCCGGTGCTATAATTCGCGCCTCGTGTCGGGGCGTAGCGCAGCCTGGTAGCGCACTTGCATGGGGTGCAAGGGGTCGTGAGTTCGAATCCCACCGCCCCGACCAATCAGACGACGTAGTCGGGCCGGCCTTCGGGCTGGCCCGATTTTCGTTTGGCTGGCCCTGGCTGGGACGCAATGGGACGAGGGCTGTGACACCGCCGCTCAGGCCTGCGGCGGCTTCTCCGTGACGGCGCATGGACCTCATTCCCGGTCGCAGGGGCTGTAGATGATGCCGCCGCTGCGCGCGTAGTCGTCCAGCACCGATTTCGCCTCGTCGCGCATCACTTGCGTCGTGACCGCGATGCCCCGCTCGACCAGCGGGCGGGTCCAGTCCGTTGGCTTCGGCCCCTCGTCGAATCCGATCGCGCGGGCATCGGCGTCGGTCGCGCCGGAGACGACCTTCCCCAGGCCGGACCAGGGAATCGCGCCGTAGCACATGGCGCAGGGTTCGACGCTGGTCACGATCTCCAGTGCGGGGCTGCCGCGGCGCCCCAGGTCGCGGCGTCCGAGCACCCGCTGGGCGAAGGCGATCGCCACCATTTCGGCATGAAGCATCGACAACTGTTCGGCGGTCACGAGATTTACCCCCAACGACAACAGTGCGCCGGAATCCTGCTCGAACACGCCGGCTGCGAACGGACCGCCGCTGCCCTCGAGCACGTTCTGCCGCGCGGCCTGGATGACAAAGGCCATGCGCTGGGGTTCGTCACCGCCGCGCCACGAATCGGCGAAGAGGGGCAGCCATGAAGGCAGGGAGAAATGGAGGCTCTGCATCATCGTCTTCGGGTGCATCCGGGGGAGAATCGGCGCCGATCGTGCGAGTCGTGACGGCGACGCCGACGCGGGCAGGATCGCTGCCCTGTGGGGCCAGTGTACTGGTGTGCCCCGCTGACCGGCAAAGGCGCGGTCGACGCGTTGCCGATGCACCCACGAACTGGCGCCTGCCGGGCCGGCGGCCGTCGCCGGCTTGCCTTCCCCCGGATTAGTTGATAAAAATCGTGACCGCTCGCCGGCCTAGGCCGTGGTCATCGCGGTGCATGTCCCGTCCGTTCCGCCCCAATTCCGCTCCCTACAGGAGGAAGCTTCCATGCCATTCGCGTCACCCGCGCCCACCCGCCGCCGTTGGCCCCTTGCGGTCGCGGCATCGCTCTCGCTCTGCGCCGCCGGCGCCCAGGCGGGGGATCTGAGGAACTTCATCTCCGATCTCTATGGCGGCGACGGCATCACGCTCGACCGCTTCGGCCAGTTTCCGCACGACGCCCACTTCACCGAATCCTCGCTGGTGGCTTTGAACGGACTCGGCGACGGCATCGCTTCGGGCCTCGGCGCGCTGGCTTTCAACTCCACGGTGTCGAGCTTCGTCTACGACGTGCAGCAGGGCATCCCGGTGCGCAATACCGAGAGTCTCGGGCCGCTGGTCGCGGAGCGCGCGAACACGATCGGCGAAGGCCGGGTCAATCTCGGTGTCTCCTACACCCGAGCCCGTTTCACCAAGTTCGAGGGGGACGATCTCGATTCGCTGACGGTGCGGCTGCCCCACATCGACGCCAACGGCGACGGCGTGCTCGGCCCCCCGCCGGACGTCTTCGCCTTCGAGTTCGACGAAGTGCAGGTGGATATCGATGCCGAGGTGCGGCAGCAGATCCTGTCCTTCTACGCGAGCTATGGCATTCGCAGCAACTGGGATGTGGGCGTCATCGTGCCGATCGTCGAGACCAAGGTCGAGGCGCGGGCGGTGGCCACCATCATCGACAATGGCGGCGGGGACGATTTCCATCGCTTCGGCGAATTCGGCGATGCGGCGACGGATTCGACTGGCGGCACCGCCACCGGACTCGGCGATATCGTCGTACGGTCCAAATATGCCTTTGAAAAGGCCGGCGGTGGCGCGCCCGAGATGGCCGTGGTCGGTCAGCTCACGGTGCCGTCCGGAGACGAGGACGATCTGCTCGGCACCGGCGACTGGGCCGGCATGGGCATGTTCGTGGCATCGCGCAAGTACGGCGCGATCACGCCCCACGTCAATCTCGGCTACGAGCATTCCAGTGACTCGGATCGCAGCAACCTGCGCTACCTGTTCGGCTTCGATGCACAGCCCGGTGGCTCGAAGAACTTCACTGCGGCGGTGGATCTGCTCGGCCGTTACTATCCGAACGAGTCCGACGATCGGGACCACCTGATCGACGTCGCGATCGGCGCCAAGTGGGATGCCTTCGGCAACGCACCGCTGAGCGCCAACGTGATCCTGCCGCTCAACGACGACGAGGGGCTACGAGCGAACGTCATCTGGAGCGTCGGTATCGACTACACGTTCTGATCCCAACCCGATCGCGACGACCCGCCGCAGCGCCTCGTGCCTGTGGCGGGTCGTTCGTTGACGCCGCGCGTTTCGCGGCGCTTCGCTGCACCGGATGGCGCTTTCAGCAGCGCGTGAAGCGGCGGTTGTACTGGTGCCAGCCCTCTTCGTCTTCCTGCTTGCCGCGCAGTTGCGTCATCGACTGGCCGTCGGACGTGAAGCGACCGAATTCGGTCACCATGCGCCGACGACGTTCGTCGATCCAGCGAATCGCCAGGCCGCTGTCGGCAGCGCTGTAGCCACGGATTCGGTAGCTGGTGCGATGTCCGTCGGGCAGGCTGAAAATCCAGCGGTCGGCCGTGAACTCGATGCTGAGGCTGCCCCCGCACCACTTGCCGAGAATATCCGGTGGCCGCTTTGCGACGGGGGGCGGTGCCGGTTTGGGCGGCGGCGACGGGGCAGGGCGAGTGCGCTCCGCGAGCGCCCGCTCGGCCCTGGCTCGGGCTTCGCTCAATTCCTGTCGGACCGCTGCGATCGCGCGCAGCGCCGGCTGGATGGCACTCGCCGACCGCAGGTGGCCCTGGGCAGTGGCCCATTGTTCGCGCGCGATCGCACGGCGAGCCTGTGCGACGAGGCGCTCGGCGACCGCGGTCAGACCGCGGCGAGCGTCGGCGTTTTCGGGGGCCAGCGCGAGCGCGGCGCGGAAATGCTCGGCTGCGTTGGCACCGGGTGGCGCGTCGAGGCGCCCGGCGGCGAGTGCGGCATCGGCTGCCGCGAGCAGGCGCTGTACCTCGGTAGCCTGTTGTCGTGTTTCGGCTTCGCGGGCCTGTTGCCCCGCGCGGTAGTCGGCGATCGATTCGCGCATGCCGGGCAGGCGTGGGGAGCGCGGATCGACTTCGCCGGCGCGGTCGACGTACGCCTGCGCACGGGAGAGCTGGTCGCGGGCAAGCGCCGCTTCGGCGAGGGCGCGGTAGCGATCGACGATGTCGTCGATGCCGCGCCGGGCGTCACGATTGCCGGGATCGAGTTCCAGCACCGCGCGATAGGCCTCGAGCGCGTTGTTGCCCGCCGGCGTCGTCAGTCGGGTTGCCGCCAGCGCTCGCCCGCCGGCCTCGAGGAGTTCTCCGATGCGCGTCAGGCGCTGCGCCGCCCGTTGCTGCTCGGCGCGGTCGCGTTCTGCCGCCAGTCTCGCTTGCTCGGCCTGCTGTGCCTGCTGTCGTTCGGCTTCGATCCGGGCGCGTTCGGCCTCGGCCCGCCGTCGTGCCGCTTCCGCCTGCTGGCGCTCGGTTTCGCGCCGGGCCCGTTCGGCCTCCGCCTGCTGTCGCTCGGCCTCGGCCCGATCCCGTTCGGCCTGCTCGCGCTCCGCTTGACGGCGCTCGCGCTCAGCTGCCTGGCGCGCCTGTTCTTCCCGCACACGCTGTCGCTCCGCTTCGGCCTGCTGTAGCGCCTGTCGCTGGCGCGCTTCTTCGAGCCGGCGGCGCGCATCGGCCAGCCCCCCGGCATTGCGGTCGATGCGCGCGACGGCGTCGAAATCCGCTTCGGCGCGCTCGAGTTCTCCGGCCGCGATCGCCGCGCGGCCGCGCGCCAGGTGACTCTCGAGAATCTCGACGATGCCCTTGCGGGCTGCCGCATTGTCGGCGTCGAGACTCAACACTTCACGGTAGCGGTCGGCCGCGTTGTCGTCGTCCGGTGCACTCAGGCGGCCCGCGGCGAGGGCACGTGACGCCGCCAGCAGCAGCTGCTCGACACGCTTGGCCCGCGCCAGCTCGGCCGCTCGTCGTTGCTCCGCCGCCCCTTCGGCGGCCGCCAGCCGGGTGCGCGCGGCGGCCAGGCCGGCCGTGGCGGGGTCGATCGACTCGACGACGTCGAAGTCGCTGCGGGCGCGTTCCAGTTGTTCGCTGCTCACGGCCTCGCGACCGCGCGCCAGCAGGGCCGCGGCGACGCGCTCGAGGCCGGCACGGGCGTCGGCATCGGCGGCCTCGAGGGCCAGCGCCGCGCGATAGCCCTCCAGTGCGTTGTCGCCCTGCGGGGCAACCAAGCGGCCGTCGGCGAGGGCGGCGGACGCATCCTTCAGCAGCCGTTCGATCCGCGCTGCGCGCGCCCGCTCCGCGGCTACGCGTTCGTCCCGGGCGCGGGCGGCCCCGGCAATACGGGCCCGGGCAACCGAAACTTCGGGCGCATCGCCGTCGATCTGTGCGGCGGCTTCGAGCTGTTCGCGTGCACGCGCGAAATCCTCGCTGTCGCCGGCCTGCAGCGCGAGCCGCAAGTGGGCCTGCAAGACGCGCTCGACACCGTGCCGCGCCGCCTCGTTGTCGGGGTCCAGTTCGAGCGCCGCGCGGAATCCGTCGAGTGCGTTGTCCGCCGTCGGCGGGCTCAGCCGGCCGGCCTCGAGGGCCTTCGCTGCACCGCCCAGCAGCGCAGCGATGCGCGCCTGGCGGGCTTCTTCCGCTGCCGAGCGTTCGGCGTCCGCGAGCCGGGCGAGCGCGTCTTCGATGCCGTCGGCCTCGCCGTCGATCTGTCCGGCCGCGTCGATGCGGTCTCGGGCCCGTGCGAACTCGCCGGCGGCGATGGCCTTTTCGGCCGCCTGCAGGTGGCGTGCGATGATCGTTCCCAGGCCTTCTCTGGCGGCGGCGTTGGCGCCATCGAGGGCGAGCACCGCGCGGTAGCGTTCGACGGCGTTGTCGCGTACCGGTGGTCCAAGGCGGCCCGCGCGCAGCGCTGCCTTGGCGCTGGCCAGCAACTCGTCGATGCGCGCCTGACGCGCCCGCTCCTCGGCCAGACGTTGCTGCTCCGCCTGCTCGGCCTGCGCCAGCTGAGCACGCGATGTGTCGAGGCCGGGTGTCGCGGGATCGATCTCGGCTGCCGCCTGCAATTGATTCCGGGCCTGCGCGAAACGGCCGGCGGAGGTGGCCTCCCGTGCCTTCGTCAGCAGGTCGTGGGCAATGCGCTGCAGGCCCTGACGGGCGTCGGCATTGCCGGGCTCGAGCTCGAGTACGGCGCGCAGGGCGTCGGCGGCGTTGTCGGTCGTCGGAGGCGCGATGCGCCCGGCTGCCTGCGCGGCTTCGGCCTGGGACAGCAATTGCCGTATCCGATCGGCGCGGGCGCGCTCGGCCGCGAGCTTCTGATTGGCCACGAGTTCGGCGGTGTCGAGTTGCTTTCGCGCGCTGACCACCTGCTGCGCATCGGCGTCGATCGATTCGGCTACCCGCAGATGCTGGCGGGCTTCCGTGAAGTCGTTCTGCTTGAGTGCATGCAGGGCGAAGGCCAGATGACCCATCATGACCCGGCGTACACCGGTGGCGGCGGCCTCGCTGCCGGGGTCGATCTGCTGGACCTGGCGAAAGTACTCGAGCGCGTTACGCCCCGACGGCAGGCTCAGCCGGCCGGCGGTCAAGGCCTCGTCGGCGCGCGCCAGCAGGGTCTCGACCCGCTGCGCCGGCGACGGCTCGGGAGCGGCCGGAGGCGACGCCTTGTCGTCGCCGGCCGGAGTTGCAGGCGGTGGAGCCGGCGGCGTCTGCATCGCCACCGGCGGTTCGGCCTGGGGCGTGCCCGTGCCGCTGCGATCGAGCCAGAAATAGATGCCGGCGCCGACTGCGGCCGCGATCGCCAGCGATGAGGCGATGGCGGCCGGGCCGAAGCCTCGGGCCGGCTTCGCCGCAGGTGGTGGCAGGATTGCGGTCGGCCCCGGGTCCGCCGTCGGCGGCTTGGAAGCGGTCGGGGGGGGCGGCTGGGTCCAGATGCTGGTGGCCGCTGGCGCGCGGGCGGCGCCGGACGTCTGGGTGGTCGGTGGAAAGCCTTCCGGTAGCGGCAGCCACTGCTTCCATTCCTCGATGCTTTGCGGCCGTTCGTGCGGTTGGACCGCGAGCGCCTTGTCGATGGCGGCGAGAAACGGTTCGGAGAAGCGGCCCTTGCCGACTTCGACGGCTGGCAGCATGGGATCCGCGTGGCCGGCAATGGTGGCGGTGGCGCGGGCGATGGAATCGACCGGGCCGCGCCCGGAAATCGCCATGTAGAGGGTTGCGCCGAGGGAGTAGAGGTCGGTCCAGGGCCCCTGGCGGCCGCTGCCCGACTGGCTCGAGCTGTACTGCTCGAAGGGTGCATAGCCGGGCGACACCAACATCGTCAGGGTCTGGGTCAGGCTGCCGATCGCGAGCCGGGCGGAGCCGAAATCGAGCAGGACCGGAGAGCCGTCCTCCCGCAGGAAGATGTTGTCGGGCTTGATGTCACGGTGGATGAAGCCGGCATCGTGGATGAGCTGCAGGCCATCGAGCAAGGGATACAGGATGCGCAGGATTGCCGCTTCGTCGACCACCGCCCGCGACTTGAGCCGATCTCCGAGGCTCTCTCCACGGACGATCTCCATCACCATGTAGGCGCTGCCGTTGGCCTCGAACACGCTGAACACCTGGACAATGCCCGAGTGCCGGAACTTGGCGAGGGTCTGGGCTTCCGCGAGAAAGCGGGACAGTCCCCACGAATAGGTTTCGGCCTTCTTGGCCGAGGACGGCGCGACGCGATTGCCGTCGGTGCGGATCGCGATGTTGGACGGAAAGTATTCCTTGATCGCGACCTGCTGCTCGAGATTGGTGTCGGTCGCCAGATAGGTGATGCCGAAACCGCCGTGTCCGAGCACGGAGTCGATTTCGTACCACATCAAGCGGTAGCCGGAGGCGAGGGCGTTCAGGTCCAAGGCGTCGAGGCCCGACGGCCGGCGTCGGGCTTGCCGGCAGCGTGCCGGATTGTCGAGAATTCAGCGCGTTCTTCGTGCATCTGACGATTGCGGTGACCGCCGCGAAGGCGGACCCATTGTTTCGGACGGCGGCCACGGCCCGCGGCGTGCGGGTCGGCATCCCCGAGATGCCGGTAGACGCCTTCCGCCGCGGTTGCCGGGAGTGGCCTCGATTCCCGGATGATGTTGATCGGCCTCATTGTATTGCCTGGGGATTTTCCTGTGGCAATGCAATCGCGTTTCCGCACCGCCGAATGTGGCCTGGATAACGCTATGGCGCCATTTTCGCGGTGTCGACGGGGCGCCCGGAGCGATGCCGACGGGATCTCGGCGGGACCGCGAGGGCCGTTACGCACGTGCCGGTGGCGACCGGCGCGGTGGCGTGCGGGTTCTGCGGCGGTGATTCGGTCGGCGGCCGAGCGACGGCGCGCGGAGTGTGGTTTTTTTGCGTCGCCTGCCGTACCGGAGCACCTTGCCGCCTTTCGCGGGGCCTTTGCCGGATGGCCGGTGTACTGCGCCGTCGCTGCCGGCGGGACCACCGGAGCCCCGGGTCCTCGCGCGGACTGACCATTCGCCGCGGTCCGTGGCACCATAGCGGGGCATTTAACTTTCGGAGTAGTCATGTCCGATCTTTCGGACCTGCCGGTGGACCAGCTCAGGCAGCTCGCGAAGCGGGTTTCGAACGAAATCGAAACCCGGCGCAAACGCCAGCAATTGAAGCGCACCTTCGAGGCCATGGCGCGATCCCGCGGCCTCACTCTGACGGAGGTTCTGGGTGCCGCCGACGCGGCCTTGCTGACGCGACGTCCGCGACGGCACCCGAGCGGCGCGGCCCGTACCCGCACACGCCTCGCACCGAAATACGTGCATCCGTCGAATCGGAATCTGCAGTGGAGCGGCCGCGGCCGCACGCCGGCCTGGGTCAAGCTGTGGGCCTCGACCGGTGGCTCGATGAGTGCATTGGAGAACGCCGCCGAGAAGCTCGCGGGCACGATGCGCAGGTAAGGCCGGGGCGGTGCTGCGCCGGGGCGAAGCCGGCATCGCGCAATAAGATGCAATACTTTGCGTGCTCGGGCGGGATTCCGCTGGCATTATAATCCGCCGCCGTAGTCCATCCGGCAGGCGCGGGTTCGCGCCGGTCCCTACGGAGCGCCCCACGCGATGGCTGGATCCCGCACCTATACGCTGACGACACCCCTCGGCCCCGACGTGCTGCTGTTCTATCGCATGCAGGCGATCGAGGCCCTGTCTCGGGTGCCCGAATTTCATCTCGAATGTCTGTCCGAGAATCGCGCGATCGATGCCGATGCGATCCTCGCCGCCAAGGTCTGCGTGACGATGCGGTTGGCGGACGACTCGGCGCGCGACTTCTGCGGCTTCGTGACTCGTTTCGCCCAGGCCGGCATGCAGGGTCGCTACCACGTCTATCACGCCACCGTGCGCCCGTGGCTGTGGTTCCTGACCCGCACGGCCGACTGCCGAATCTTCCAGCACCAGACCGTACCGGAGATCGTCCGGGCGGTCTTCGCCGACCATCCGACTGCGGATTTCGAAGATCGGCTGACGGCGACGTATTCCGTGCGCAAGTACTGCGTGCAGTATCGCGAGACGGACCACGATTTCGTCTCGCGGCTGATGGAAGAAGAGGGCATCTACCACTTCTTCGAGTACAAGGGCGGCAGAAACATCCTGGTGCTGGCCGATTCGCTGTCCGCCCATGGCCCTTTCCCGGGGTACGACAGCGTGCCCTTCGTCAAGCCGCGGAGCGGTGCCCGCGCCGAACACGAACACATCAGCACGTGGCGCGTCGAGCGCGAAGTGCGCCCGGGCAGGTTCGTGCATGGCGACTACGACTTCCAGAAGCCGGACGTGCGTCTCGAAGTCGGCGCGCTGGTGCAGAGGCGGCACCCGCATGCCGACTACGAAGTCTTCGACTATCCCGGTGAGTACTACGACAAGGCCGACGGCGAGGTGCTGATCAAGACCCGGCGCGACGAGGCCCACAGCGGTTTCGAAGTGGCGGCGGGCGAGGCCAACGTGCGTGGGATCGCTTGCGGCCGCCTGTTCACCTTCAGCGACCATCCGCGCGCCGACCGGAATCGCGAGTACCTGCTGACCCGCACCGAGCTCGCGTGCCAGGCCGAGGGCTACGAGTCGGACCGGCCGGATGGCGCGAGCTACCATTGCCGCTTCCAGGCCCTCTCGTCCGACCAGCAGTTTCGCCCGCCGCGGATCACGCCGCGGCCGCTCGTCAAGGGGCTGCAGACCGCGGTGGTGACCGGGCCCGCCGGCGAGGAGATCTTCACCGACGAATGGGGGCGGGTGAAGCTGCAGTTTCACTGGGACCGCTACGGTCGGCGCGACGAGAATTCCTCGTGCTGGGTGCGGGTCGCGCAGCCGTGGGCCGGCAAGAACTTCGGCATGATGGCGGTGCCGCGCATCGGCCAGGAGGTGGTGGTCGAATTCGTCGAGGGCGATCCCGACCGACCGTTGGTGACCGGGCGGGTGTACAACGCCGGCCAGATGCCGCCGTGGGGGCTGCCCGCCAACCAGACGCAGACCGGCATCCTAAGTCGCTCCAGCCAGGGGGGCGTCTACGACAATGCGAATGCGATCCGCTTCGAGGACAAGCGCGGCGAGGAACAGCTCTGGCTGCACGCCGAGAAGGACCAGCTCACCGAGGTCGAGCACGACGAGGACAAATGGGTCGGCAATGACCGCCGCAAGACCATCGATCGCGACGAGACCACGCAGGTCCACCGCCATCGCACCGAAACGGTGGACGGCAACGAGACGATCACCGTACATCAGAACCGCAGCGAGACGGTGGACCAGGACGAGACCATCACGATCCACCAGAACCGCAAGGAACGGGTCGATCTGAACGAAACGATCTCGATCGGTGTTGACCGCTCGGAAAGCGTCGGTGCCAACGAGACGGTGAAGATCGGCGCCAACCGCTCGGTGACGATCGGCGCGAACAAGGCCGAAACGGTGGCCATGGCCAAGGCCGAGACGGTCGGCCTCGCCAAGGCGCTGTCGATCGGTGCAGCCTATCAGGTGAGTGTCGGCGCTGCGATGAATACCTCGGTCGGATTGTCGCAGAGCGCCCAGATCGGCCAGTCCAAGAGCACCCGTGTCGGCAGGAACTATCTGTTGGAGGCCGGAGACAGCATCACCCTGAAAGTGGGCGAGAGCCGACTGGTGATGAAGGCGGACGGCACCATCGTGCTCAGCGGCAAGGACATCACGATCGAGGGCAGTACGCACATCCAGCTCGATTCGAAGCGCATCGACCTCAACTGAGCCACCGATGAACGGACCCGACAACCTTCTCGATGCGCCGGTGCACGCGGCTGCCCAGCCCGCCGTCACCAACCACACCGCCTACCCGAGCCAGTATTTCCAGATGCTGGACGTGGGTGACAAACCCTTCCACGTCATGGTCAGCCGCGTCACCTACGACATGTGCCGTGCCGACTCGGCGGGCCGACTGATGCCGGCCGAGGTGCAGGGTGCCCTGGTCGAGAGCGACCAGTTCGTCGGTGAGCCCAACTGGTCGACCCTGGTGCAGGAGAGTGACTTCGCCCCCTTCAAGCCGCGCTGCGATCTGATCTTCGCCCATGCCGTGGCGCATGCGCCGGCTGGCCGGCCGGCGCGGCGCTGGCCGATCGGGGTACGGGTCGGGGGCTGGATGAAACGGCTCACAGTCACCGGGCCGCGGCTCATGGAGCGCGGCCGTCTGGGCGGCTGGAAGCTCGATGAACCGGAGGCTGCGGCACGGGTCCCGATCAGCTATCCACTGGCGTGGGGCGGGCGCTGCCAATGGCCGCCGCCGGCGGCGGGCGACTGCCCGGAGCCCGAAATCGACCTCTATGAGCCGACCAATCCGCTCGGCCGCGGCTTCGCGCCGCAGGAATGGCTGAAGCGCAGTCGGGTGGCCGACATCGACGCGCCCCAGATCGAAGCCTTCGGCCAACCCTTCGACGGTGGCGCCGCCAAGCGCCAGCACTACCCGGTGGTAGGACTGGGCGCCGTCGGTCGCTGGTGGCAGCCCCGGTTGGCCAGGGCAGGGACTTACGACGAGGACTGGCGCCATCGCCGTTGGCCCAGTCTGCCGCTGGACTTCGACTTCGCCTACTGGAACTGCGCCCCGGACGACCAGCAGATCGACTACCCGAAGGGCGGTGAAGACGTGGTCATGGTCGGCCTGCACGAAGAGGGCGACATCCGCTTTCCCCTGCCCGATCCGGGCTTGAAGCTGCTGCTGCACCTGTCGGCGGGGGTGCCGGCCTTCAAGCCGATGAACACCGACACCGTGATCTTCGACATGGCACAACTTCTGGTGGTGGTCGTGCAGCGTGCCGTGGTGCCTGCCGCGGCCGGCGTGCGCGCAATCGAGCTGGGCACCTGGGACTATCAGGCGGCACGGCGCGACAACGCGGAGCGCGTCTCCCGCCTGCGTGCGAGAGCGATCCATGGCCAGTGAAGCCGCCACCGCCCGGGACGCCCGTTTCATGGTGGTGAGCATCGTGCCGGACGTGTGCCTGACGCCGGACAAGAAAGGCGTGCCGGTGCCGTATCCGATCGTGCACAAGATGGACCAGAGCCAGCATTGCTCGCCCAACGTCTTCTTTCGCGGCAAACCGGCCTATCTGCATAACCAGAGCTATGTGGACAAGGTCAGCGGCGACGAGCCCGGCGCCGGCAAGGGTGTGATCTCCCAGACCCACACCCAGATCAGCCACAATATCGCCAGGAGTTCGACGGTATTCGTCAATGGTCAGCCGATCGTGCGCACCGGCGACACGATGTGGATGAACTGGAAGAAGCCGTGAGCCGGATGGCGGCGCGCCGGATTGCGGCCTCGGCAAGGGAATCCTGATGGGGCGCGGTGGCGTCAAGCCGAACCACTACGCGAAACCGGGGCCGCAAGGCAACACGACCGGCATCGTCACCCCCCAGACCCGTCCAAACGCCAGCGGCCCGGACAACAGCGCGCCGCCGCCGAAGCCGGCGGAGGAGGAGAAGGGCTGGTGGGGGAGCTGGGGGTCGGACCTGTTGCACACCGGGCTCGATGTGGTCGGCCTGATCCCGGTCGTCGGCGAAGTGGCCGACGGCGCCAATGCCCTGATCTATCTGGCCGAGGGTGACAAGGTCAATGCGGCGCTGAGCGCCGCCTCGATGTTGCCGGTGGGCGGTCAAGCGGCGACCGCCGCGAAGTGGGGAAAGAAGGGCGTGGACGCCGCGGCCGAAGTGGCCGAGCGGGCAGCGAAGGAAAAGCTCGAGCGTGAGGCGGCCGAGCGGGCCGCGCGCGAGGCCGAACAGCGTGCGGCGAAGGAAGCAGAAGAAAGGGCGGCGAAAGACGGCGGCGAGGTGGCAAGGCCGAGCAACCGGGATGGCGGTCGGGTCGATGGCGACGGTGACGGCGGCACGGGAAAGAAGAAGAAGCGCGAACCCGGGCCATGCGACCATCTGCGCCAAGGCAATGGATCCGGTCCCTACCGAGGCGGAGCGCACGCGAAGACCAGCAAGCCGGTGGGCGACGGACTCGACTCGCACCACATGCCGGCGGACGACGCCAGCCCTCTGGCGCGAAACGATGGGCCGGCGATACAGATGGACCCTGCCGACCATGCCATCACGTCGAGCAACGGACGAGGGGGCAGCGAGGCACGGGACTATCGGCGGATGGTCCAGGGCCTGATCGAGAATGGCGATTGGCGAAGCGCGATGGCCCTCGAAATTCTGGACGTCCGGGAAGTCGCGAAGACGATCGGCGAACCCGGCAAGTACAACGAGGCGATGCTGGAAATGCTGGAATACTTCAAATGCCTCGAAAAGCACGGCCTGCTGCCGAATGGATGACCCATGATTCCCAATTTCGTGGTTACCCCGTACGTCGGCGTCGGTCCGATCCGGCTCGGCATGACGGGCGCGCAACTCCATGCGCTGTTGGGGCCCCCGAACTCGTCGCGCCGGAGCCGCTTCGGTCCGAAGCTGATCGAGCATTGGCGGCAGGAGGACCTGACGGTCGTTCTCTCGGGCCCCCAGGGCGGCGCCGCAGAAATTTCGTTCGGCAGCCATCAGGCCGGGGCCGAGGTGCACAACGTGCCGCTCTTCTCCCGGAGCGGCCCGGATACCTATCGCGAC
The DNA here is from genome assembly GCA_020445785.1 of Rhodocyclaceae bacterium. GTDB lineage: Bacteria > Pseudomonadota > Gammaproteobacteria > Burkholderiales > Rhodocyclaceae > Cognatazoarcus. The sequence continues at coordinate 99,646 of JAGRFZ010000059.1, read as the reverse complement.
CTGTGCCGCCTCGATGGCGCGCCACGCGAAGACGTCGGCATGACGGTGCTGTTCCGCCTGGGCATCACCCTCGACGGATTCCTCGCCACGGATCAGGATCAACGGGTCGTGACCGTCTTCGCCGCCGGCACCTGGGATGAGGGCGATCCCCGCCTCACGCCCGTGGCGCCGGCCTGAGCGCGCATCGAGCGCTGCCACCGCCCGCCCTGGCGGCGGCAGCCCGCTGGAAGGTTCAGCGGCCGGCTACGGTGCCGTCGCGGCGGAGGTCGGCGCCACCGATCAGCACGAAGTCGTTCCGGTCGCCACCGGGGCCGCGGTTGCGGCCACGCCCACGCCGGTCGTCGTCCCGATGCACCACGTGGATGATGGACAGACCGCTCTGCAGTTCGTCGCGCACGGCCAACGGATGCCCGCGTGCGGTCAGCGCATCGGCCAGGGCATCGGCGTCGTATTCCCTGGTGATGCCGGGAATCGTGCGCTCGATCTCGGTCGTGCCGTTGCGGTTCTGGTAATGGGGCGTATTGATCGACTGCTGGGGGTCGAGTCCGAAGTCGATGTGATTGACGATCGACTGGGCGGTGTAACCGATGATGCGCGAGCCACCCGGCGAACCGGTCACCAGTTCCACCCGGTCGGCCTCGTCGAAGACGATGGTCGGCGACATGGAACTGCGCGGCCGCTTGTCGGGCTGGACCCGGTTGGCGACCGGCAGGCCGCCGGAGACCGGATTGAAGGCGAAGTCGGTCAGCTCGTTGTTGAGCAGGAATCCCCGCACCATCACGCCGTTGCCGAAGGAGCTTTCGATCGTCGTCGTCATCGACAGCGCATTGCCGTAGCGATCGACGATGGAGATGTGGCTGGTCCCCGATAGCTTGGCGGTGTTGTCCGGCGCAGTCGGATCGAACTCGCCCGGTGGTACGCCCGGTGTCGCCGAGCCCATGTCCAGGTCACTGATCAGCGCGGCACGTTCGGCGAGGTAATCCTTGTCGAGCATGCCCTCGACCGGCACCGTGACGAAGTCGGTGTCGCCGACGTAGAGGCCGCGATCGGCGAAGGCCAGGCGTCCGGCCTGGGTGAACAGGTGGACATTGGTGTCGTCCAGCGGGTCGCCGTCGAGGGTGAAATTCTCGAGGATGCCGAGGATCTGGCCGACTGCGAGCGCGCCGGACGAAGGTGGCCCCATGCCGCAGACGTCGCGCCCGCGATATTCGATGCACACCGGTGCCCGCTCGATGACGCGATAGGCGGCGAGATCGTCGACGGTCATGTCGCCGGGAATCGCCGGGTCGCCTTGCACTGCTGCGGCGATGTCGGCGGCGATCGGGCCGAAGTAGAAGGCGTCGGCACCTGCGCGCCGCATCGCCTTCAAGGTCCGGGCGTAGTCCCGGTTGACCATCCGCGTTCCAGCCGGCTTGGCCGTGCAGTCCGGATTGGCGAAGTAGGCGAAGGCCACCGGGTCGCGGAAGAACAAGCGGTCGCTGCAGGAGGCATTGCCGGCCAGCAGGCCGGCAACCTGGTCGGCCGTGCGCTGGGTCAGCGCGAACCCACGCTCGGCGAGCGAGATCGCCGGCTGCAGCAGGCGCGGCCACGGCAGCTTGCCGTAGCGCTGGTGTACCACTTCCATCACACGTGGCGTGCCGGGCACACCGGCCGACAGGCCGCTTTGCCAGGCGGTGGCGAAGCTCAGCCCGGTGAAGCGGTCCTCGGTCGCCGCGGCGGGTGCCTTTTCGCGGGCGTCGAACGTCGTCGTGGTGCCGGTCGCGGCGTCGTGATAGACGACGAAGGCGCCGCCGCCGAGGCCGCTCGACTGGGGTTCGACCAGCCCGAGTACGGCCTGGGCTGCGACCATGGCGTCGGCCGCGGTGCCGCCGTTCTGCAAGATCCGGGCGCCGGCTGCGCTGGCCAGCGGGTTGGCCGTGACGATCATCTCGCGCTGGGTGACGACGGCTTCGGCCAGCGCCTGGGCGTGGACCGCCGTGCTCGCCGTCAGGCCGACCAGCGTTGTGCACAGCACGAGCGTTGCCCGGATGCCGCCGGGCGACGCCGGTGGTGACCGGAAATTCCGATTCCTGGTAGTGGTTGGCATGGTCTGTCTCCTCGTTCGGTGGGGTTCCGGGAGCGTTGGGCTCCTGCCGGAAACCCTAGACAATGCGCCGGCAGTTGTCCAAGGATTCGCGCGTCCCGCACGCTAGAGCCCGGGTATGCGCGGCATTCGTGCACCGCTTCTCGCGCCGGGCTCCCCCGAGGATTAGACAGCAGGCGTGCCGCTTGGCCGGCGCCACCGTGCGCGCCCGCGAACTGCCGACACCATCTCTCGGGCCGGCCTTTTGTAACGGGATTTGTGCATTCCGGCAGTCGCCGGCCGAACTCCTATACTCGGAATTCCATTTGTCATGGACCGACCCCGACCACAGGAGCGTTGCGCATGAGATCGAAGCATTGGGCGGCCACGGCCGCATGGGTTCTGCCATTGTTCGTTGCGTTTCCGGCGGCGGCTCGCCAGGCGGTGTATTTCGGTGAATTGTCGGGTTCCAGCGAGTCGCCACCGGTGGTGAGCGATGGCAGCGGCTTCGGGCGGGTCACGATCGATTTCGATCGGATGACGATGCGTGTCGAGGCAAGCTTTTCCGATCTCGCCGGCAATGTCATTGCGGCCCACATCCACTGCTGCACGCCGACACCCTTCAGCGGGAATGTCGGGGTCGCCAGCCAGTTGCCGAGTTTCGCGGGATTTCCGACCGGCGTCGGCGCGGGCAGTTACGACCACAGTTTCGATATGACGCTGGAGTCCAGCTATTCCTCCACGTTTCTCGAAGACGCCGGCGACGATACGAGCACGGCGTTCGACACGCTGGTGACGGGGCTCGGCGCGGGTCGTGCCTACCTCAACGTTCATACCACGGCTTTCGGATCGGGCGAGGTACGCGCGCTGCTTGCGCCGGTGCCGGAGCCTGCAAGCTACGCATTGATGCTGGTCGGCCTCGGCCTGGTCGGCGGCATCGCCCGCCGACGACGCGGTCGTCCTCGAGGCGATTCGGGTGGCGCGGGCGGTGGGCCTCGTGGCGGTTAGCGGACCAGCGGCGAGTCGAAGCGCAGAACGCGGTCGTTATAGGTGTCGATGACCCACAGCCGACGGCCCTTCGCCACTACCGCCTCGGGTTTGTGAAAGGCGTTGGCCGACCGGCCGCGGCCGCCGCTGCCGAGTACGCCCAGGATCGACAACTGCTGATCCAGCAGCACGACGCGATGGTTGTATTCGTCCGCCAGCCACAGATGGTCTCCGTCCAACGCCAGGTATTTCGGCTCGTTGAGTCCGAGGTCGGTATCCGAATGGTGTACCAGGGCGTAGTCGGGGCCCAGCACCTGAAGCCGATGGTTGCCGGAATCGACCACGTAGAGCCGGCCGTCCGCCGAGGCGTCCACGTCGTGCGGGCGCACGAACTGAAGTGGGCCGCTGCCGTATTCGCCGATCGTGTGCTGGAGACGCCCTTCGCGGAATACGCTGAGCGTGCCGCTGCGGGTGTTGGTGGCGACGACCCGCCCGTCGTTCGTCACCGCGACGCCTTCCGGCGCCGCCAGCCCCTCCAGGGTGCCGACCAGTACGCCGGTCGCGCCATCGACGCGGTAGATCGCGATGCGGCCGTTGCCGGTATCCGCCACCAGCAGCCGTCCCTCGGCGTCGAATTCGGCATCGTGCGGGTAGGACAGCTCCCCTTCGCCGAAATGGCCGAGCAAGGCCAGGCTGCCCGCGTCCAGCACGGCGATGCGGCTGTTGCCCATGTCGGTCAGGTACAGTCGCTGGCCGTCCGGTGAAAGAGCCGCATCGTGGGGGCGCGACAATCCACTCGCCTGCTCCGCGCGAAGCGTGGGCGCCATTGGCGCTTCGGCGCGGGCAGCGGCGGCCGCTGCGAGCGCGATGGCGATCGGAATCAGGGTCAGGCGCATCATGTTGTCGGTTCTCCGGCCGGCCTCAATCGGGCGCGATGGTGCCGAGCAGTTTGGGCGCCCCGGAGCCGTTGACAGCGAAGATGCTGCCGCCACCCGAGGGCGTGCCGCTGCCGGTCAAGGCGCTGATCGTCACCTGATGGGTGACGAGGATCGTCGGTGGGCCGTCCGCGGGCAAGGCTGCCAGGAACGCCCGCAATGCGGAGAGTCGGTCGCCGCGTTGCTGTCGCCGCTGATAGAACGAATTCAGCGCCGATAGCGGTTCCACCGGCCCCAGGTCCAACAGACGGGCGGTTTCGAGACAGCGGCACCACTGGCTCGAAAACACCTTCGCACGGGAGATGCCGGCCGCACGCAGGCGATCGCCGAGGCGGCGCGCCTGGTCGCGGCCGCGCTCGTCGAGGTTGCGTTGGGTGCTGCAGTCGCCGAGTCGGAATTCCGGCGGATCACCATAACCCGGTGCCAGCGCGTGGCGGATGATCAGCAAGCGTCCCGGGGCAGCCAGCGCTTCCAGCGGCCGCTCCGGTGCGGCGCGCGCCGGTGCGGCGGCGGACAGGGCCAGCAGGGACAGGCAGATGAATACCGATCGGATCGCCACGAGGATCTCTCCGATTCGCGCGGATGATGTGCTGGGGATCTGACGATGCGGCAGGCGTCCTTGTTCCCCCGGCGGTCGCCGGAACGACGGATGGCGGCGGCTGCCGGGCCGCGGCGCACGCGGTCCGAAGCGGCCCAATGATGGGCCCCGGCAAGGTGTGAGGAGCCGATGCGAGTCACCCTGGTACAGCCCACGGGCTTCAATTTCGTGCCCGGGCAGCCCGATTTGGCGAGTTTGGCCAATCGCTTGGCACCGCTCGGCATTCTCTCCCTCGCCTCGTGGCTGGAGCGCCATGGCCACGTCGTGTCGGTGATCGACTGCCTCGGGCCCGGGGCACCGGCCGGCACCGGCACCCATGCCGATGCGATTCTCGCCACGAAGCCCGAACTGGTCGGTTTTTCGGCCACCACTTCCGGCTTCATGGACGCCCTCGACATGGCGCAGATCGTCAAGGCGAAGGTTCCTGCGGTGCGCACCATATTCGGCAACGTCCATGTCTCGTCGGTCGGTGCACCGTTGCTCGAGCATTTTCCCGAGATCGACTACCTGTGCATCGGCGAGGGCGAGGGCGAGGGCGCTCTGCTCGATCTGGCGGAGGGTAGCGCGGAGCCCGAGATCGACAACCTGGTCTTTCGTGACGGCGAGCCCATCGTCACCAACCCGCGCCGGGCTCGCAACCCGCGCCTCGACGAGCTGCCCTTTCCTGCCTACGAAAAGCTTGCCGGATTTCCGCAGGGCTATCACCTGCCACTGTTCCCGTACGAGAAGCGCCGGGGGGCGACGATGGTGACCTCGCGCGGTTGCCCCTACACCTGTTCGTTCTGCGACCGCAGCGTGTTCGAGCGGCGGTACAAGTTCAACTCCGCTGCGTACATGATCGAGCACATGCGCTACCTGCGGGATCGCTTCGGCGTGCACCACATCAACTTCTACGATGACTTGTTCACCGCCCACCGCAAGCGCGTGGACGAGTTCTGCACGGGTCTGGTCGCGCGTCCGCTGGGGATCGATTTCAATTGCGCGATCCGCACGGGCCACACCTCGCTGGAGCAGCTGAAGGCGCTCAAGGCGGCCGGTGCGCTGATGGTTTCGATGGGTATCGAGTCGGCCGACCCGGGCATGATGGCGCGGCACAAGACCGGTGTCACCCTGGATGAAGTGCGCGAGACCGTGGACCTGATTCACCGTGCCGGGCTGCGGGCGAAAGGACTGTTCATCTTCGGAATGCCGGGCGAGACGCCGCAGACCTCGCGGGCGACCAGCGATTTCATCCTTTCGCACGGGCTCGACGAGATGAACATGACCAACTTCAGCCCGATGTACGGCGCGCCGATCTGGGACGAGTGCGGTACGGGTGCCGCAGGCGATTTCGACGAGGACTGGCAACTCATGAACTGCCTGAATTTCGTCTTCCGGCCCTCGGGCTTCGAGACCCGGGCGCAGATGGACCGCCTGTACAACTGGCACGTGCGGCGCTTCTACGACAGTCGTGGCTACCGCCGTCGCTTCATCGGGCGGCTGTGGCAGCACCGATGGAGCGTGAGGCATCTGGCGAGGAATCTGCCCCGGGTGGCCCAGGCGGCACGCTACTTTTCGGCGTCGATGGTCGCGCCCACCGTGCACGCCCGCCATCCGCGCCAACCGACCGGGCTGCAGCCGCGATCGGGAGCAGAATTGGGCACGCCGAGCGTCGTCTCGGTGCCGGCCGAACGGCTCGGGCGCGGCCGCCGTCGGTTCTCGGCGGCAGCCTGACTCGGCCGCGTCGGCAACGGGCGAGCGGTTGGGGCGGCTACGGTTGGTGCCCGCCGCAACACATTGTGGCAGGGTCTTCCCGGCGATTCGCCTCTCCTCAAGTTCTGCGCGTCGCAACCGAAAATCCTTGCGGGACCCGGGTGGCCGGGCGATCGCGAAACTGGCAGGAGTGCAGTCGATGGGATTCTTCGGATCGAGTCGTGAAGTGGAGGCGCTGCGCGAGCAGGTCAAGCGCCTGGAACATTCCCTCGACAGCGAGCGGCACGCCAACGGCGAGCTGCGGGCGGAGATCGAGGCGCAGGCGCGCGAATGCGAACAGGCGCGCGAGCGCGTGGGGATGTTCGAATCGCTGTTCAAGCAACTGACCGTCTACAGTGGCTCCCTGACCGACGTCCAGCGCACCTTCGAGGCGCTGGCGGCAAACCTCACCGAGGAAAAGGTGGCAGCGGCCAAGTCCACCGACTCGGCCGACCAGAGTGCCGCGGCCATCGACAGCATTTCCGGAAGCCTGGACCGGCTCGCCGGCGAAACCCGCGAAACGGCCGGCTCGGTGCAGCAACTCAATCAGCGCGCCGGGCAAATCGGCGGCATCGTTCAGCTGATCCGAGAGATCGCCGACCAGACGAATCTGCTCGCGCTCAATGCGGCGATCGAGGCCGCGCGTGCGGGGGAGCAGGGCCGCGGTTTCGCCGTGGTCGCCGACGAGGTGCGCAAGCTCGCCGAGCGCACCGCCACCGCGACCAACGAGATTTCCGATCTGGTGACGGCGATCCAGGGCGAGACCGGCAAGACCCAGGTCACCATCGAGGCCCTCTCGGACAAGGCTTCGGCCGCCGCCGAGGATGGTCGCACGGCCCGCGAAAGCATGGGTGATCTGTGTGCCCTGGCCCGCCAGATGGCGGCGGTGATGCAGGGGGCCGCGGTGCGTAGTTTCGTCGAACTGGCCAAGTTCGATCACCTCATCTTCAAGATGGAGGTCTACCGTGCGGTCGCCGGCCATTCCGACAAGACCGCCTCGGAACTCTCCAGCCATACTTCGTGCCGCCTCGGCAAGTGGTATAACGAAGGCCAGGGCAAGAGCTTCGGCCACCTGCCGGCCTATCGTGCGCTGGACGTGCCGCATGCGAAGGTCCATACCAGTGGCAAGCAGGCCCTGGAGCTGGCGGCTGGCGGTCGTTTCGACGAGGCGGTGCATGCGCTCGAGCAGATGGAGTCGGGCAGCGCAGACGTCATGCGTTCTCTGCAGGAACTCTCCGAGCACGCCCACCCCTAGCGTCCCGGCCGGGCTCGATCGTAGACGACGTTCGCTCGAGGCCGTGCCCGATGTCGAAACGGCGGATGTGGCGGCCGTGCCCGACTTCGAGCGGCGCCCGTGCCACCGTCTTTCCTGCGATGCGACCGGGGTGGCGTTCGGGCCCTCGGTCCGACGCTCGCCGCGGCACCGACGGCCGGGTGATCCGGTCTTGCCGTCCGCCCGGCCGCTTTTGCCGTCGCCCTGCCCGGGTTCGCTATCATCGTCCCCATGATGCGAACTGATCCGGCCTCGAGCCAGCCCCGACCGACCCCCCTGCCAACGTCAGGAAACTGCGTCGCATGAGCGAACATCTGATGCTGGCGATCGCGCTGCTGACGATCGCGGGCGGCGCCTGCCAGTTTCTGGCGTGGAAGCTGCGCCTGCCGGCGATCCTGTTCCTGCTGTTGACCGGCATCGTGGTCGGGCCGGGGATGGGTTGGCTCGATCCGGACGAGCTGCTCGGGCCGCTGTTGTTCCCCTTCGTCTCGCTGTCGGTGGCGGTGATCCTGTTCGAGGGCAGCCTGACCCTGGAATTCGCCGAGATCCGCGGCATGGAGCACGTGGTACGCCGCTTCGTCACCAGCGGCGTGCTCGTGACCTGGAGCGTGACGACCCTCGCCACCCACTGGCTGGCCGGATTCTCGTGGGAAATGGCGACGCTTTTCGGCGCGATCATGGTGGTGACCGGGCCGACCGTGATCGTGCCGATGCTGCGCAGCGTGCGGCCGACCGCCAAGGTGGCCAACATCCTGCGCTGGGAAGGCATCATCATCGATCCGATCGGCGCGCTGCTGGCGGTGCTGGTGTTCGAGTTCATCGTCAGCCGCGAGGCCGGGGCGGCGTTCAGCCAGACCCTGCTCGCCTTCGTTTCGGTGATCGGCATCGGCACCGTGACCGGCATCGTCGTCGGCTACGTGCTCGGTGAGGCATTGCGCCGCGATTGGCTACCGGCCTATCTCTACAACCTCGCGACGCTGGCGGCGGTGTTCGGTGCGTTCGCCTTGTCGAACGCGATTGCCGAGGAGTCGGGATTGTTGGCGGTCACGGTCATGGGCATCTACCTGGGCAACCGCAAAGGGGTGCCGATCGAGGAGATTCTGGCCTTCAAGGAAAGTCTGTCGCTGCTGCTGATCACGGTGCTGTTCATCCTGCTCGCCGCGCGTCTCGAGTTCGAACTGCTGGCCGAACTCGGCTGGCTGGTGGTCGGGGTTTTCCTGGTCGTACAGTTCGTCGCGCGACCGCTCAAGGTGGCCTACTGCACCTGGGGTTCGAGCTTCAGGCTGCAGGAGCGCGCGCTGCTCGCGTGGATCGCGCCGCGCGGTATCGTCGCCGCGGCGGTCAGCGCCCTGTTCGCAATCAAACTCGAACACCTGGGTTTCGACGAGGCATCCCTGCTGGTCCCGATGACCTTTGTCGTGATCATCGGCACGGTCGTGTTCCAGAGCCTGACCGCAAGCTCGCTTGCGCGCTGGCTCGGCGTGTCCGAGCCGGACCCCCACGGCTTCCTGATCATCGGCGCCAATCCGCTGGCGCGAACGATCGCCAAGGCGCTCGATCAGCAGAAGGTGCGCGTGATGTTGACCGATACTCTGTGGGACAACGTCAGCCGGGCACGCATGGCCGGGTTGCGCTCCTATTACGGCAATCCGTTGTCCGAGCATGCCGAGCTTTACCTCGACACCTCCGGCCTCGGCCATCTGCTGGCGCTGACCGCCGATGCGCACCTGAACGGGCTGGCCTGCAACCGCTACCGGGATCAGTTCGGCACCCGCCACGTCTTTGCCTTGCGGGTCGGGGGCAATGCCAGCGGGCGCGCCGACGTGGCGCGCCAGGGGCGGCGAGCCTTCGGCGAGGACGTCAGCTACGTGGACCTGTCGCGGCGCATCTACCGGGGCGCCGAGATCCGCAGGACCAATCTGTCGGAGAACTTCACGATGGAGCATTTCGGCGAGATGTACGGCGCCCGCGCGACACCGCTGTTCGCGGTCGATCCGAAAGGCAGACTCGAAGTCCTTTCGGCCGAGAACCAGCGCGAGCCCGGCCCAGGCTGGTCGATCATCGCGCTGATCGACCAGGATCCGGACGAGCCGTCGAAACCCCGCAGCGACAAGTCGGAGAGCGCGAAGACGCGAAATCGGAGCGCCTGAGGCCGGCTGCTTTCGTCAGATCAGCGGCCGGGCGTGCAGCGGCAGCGCGTGGTAGTCGGCAAGCCGTTGCAGGCGCGCCAGATCGCCGATGCGCAGCGTGCCGCCGCGCAGTTCGACCAGACCGAGGGTGTGGAGTCGGCGCAGCGTCTTGTTGGTATGCACCAGCGACAGACCGAGGGCGTCGGCGATGTGCTGCTGACCGATCGGCAGGGGTATTGCGTCGCCTCCGCCGATGCCGACCGACGCGGCCCGCTTGTAGAGGTGGATCAGCAGCATGCCGATGCGCTCGATCGCGCTGCGCCTGCCGACCGAGAGCAGATTCTCGTCCACGATCAGTTCCTCGTGCGCACACAGCCAGGTGAGGTCGTAGGCGAGGCTCGGGAATTCCTGGTAGAGGTGCCACAGGCGCTGGCGCGGAAAGACGCACAAGGTCACGTCCGATAGCGCCTCGATGCCGTGCATGGCGTCGTGATCGAGTTCCTGCTGCAGGCCGACGAAATCGCCCGGCAGCAGAAAATTGAGGATCTGGCGGCGGCCGTCACCGAGGCTGCGGTGGCGAAAGGCCCAACCCGAGAGAATCGTATAGAGCCGGTCGGAGCGTTCGCCTTCGCGCAGGATCGAAGCGCCGGCCGAGACCGACCGCTGCCGACTCTTGAAGCGCTCGATGAACGCGATCTCCGCGGCCTCATTGGGGCGGAAAGCCGCGTGACGCCTGAGCGGGCAGTTCGCGCACGATACTTCCGAGCTCACGCCATCCCCTCCTCCGTCGAATGCCTCGACACAACCGGTCGCTTCGGCCCATTCGCCGAGCTTGCGTGCGCCGGCTCGGCGCCTTCGACTATATGTCATTTCACATGTCGTGACGCGCCCGGCCGCTCTATAGTGCGAAACCGAACGAACGATCGATCGCAACTTGTGCACGGATACATCATGGACCTGGATCTCTATCATCTTGTCTATACCAGCATCATCGACGCGGACGTCAATCCATCCTGCGTCGGCGAAATCATTCGAACTTCGCGCGTGAAGAATCGCCTGGACGAGATCACCGGCGTACTGGTGTTCGACGGCTGGCGCTTCTGCCAGTACATCGAAGGCGAGTGCGAGGCTGTGCGCAGTCTCGCCGACATCATCTGCGAGGACGTCCGCCACACCCAGTTCACCGTGTTGCACGAGGGGCGGCTCGACGGCGGGCGCCGGTTCGCCGACTGGTCGATGGCCTATGCCTTGTCCCAGGACGACGAACTGCTGCCCGGCCTGGCGATGCTGCGCGGCCAGGCCGCGGTGCATCGGCTTCAAGGCTTGCTGCCGTCGCTGGACATGGAACCGTGAGGCCGGATGTCGGAATCCGCCTACGACCCGTCGCGGCGTACGCCTGGGCCGGATTCGGTCGATTCCCGCCGGGCCCGCCGACGATCGTGGCCAGACTCGGAGGGTGGCCGCGTTTGGCCGACGGAGCTGCCGATGACTTCTCCTTGCCGCCGATTGCGGTTGCTCACCCTGCCGATCCTGGCCGCCGTGATCGTAGCCGGTGTGTTGATCGTCGATCTGGTCGCGATGGCCGAACCGAACGCCGGCCGGTCCGGCCTGGGCCTCGATGCCGACGAACTCTGCCGCCGGATCGTCGAGTCCCAGGGCGCCTGCCCGCCGTTCAGGAGCGCCCGGGTCGGCGGTGATCGCGGCGGAGCCGCGGCCATGTCCGGGCGCGATCGCTTTGAGGCTTGGCGCCAGATGCGCGAAAATGCCGGGGCACGCTCGCTCTGCGGAGATTCGCCATGCTGCTGATGATCGACAACTACGATTCCTTTACCTACAACCTCGTCCAGTACTTCGGCGAACTGGGGGCCAGGGTCCGCGTGGTGCGAAACGACGCCCTGCCGATCGATCAGATCGAGGCGCTGGCGCCGGACCAACTGGTGATTTCGCCGGGTCCGTGCACACCGGCCGAGGCGGGCGTCTCGGTGGCGGCGATCCGGCGCTTCGCGGGCCGCATCCCCGTGCTCGGCGTCTGCCTCGGCCATCAGGCGATCGGCGTGGCCTTCGGCGGCAAGGTGGTGCACGCCAAACGACTGATGCATGGCAAGGTGTCTCCGGTCCATCACACCGGTGAGGGCGTCTTCCGTGGTCTGCCGGATCCGGTCACCTGCACCCGCTATCATTCGCTGGCGGTCGCGCGCGAAAGCCTGCCGGACTGCCTCGAAGTGACGGCCTGGACCGAAGACGGCGAGATCATGGGCCTGCGCCATCGGGAAATGCCGATCGAGGGTGTCCAGTTTCATCCCGAATCCATCCTCACCGAGCACGGCCATGCCTTGCTGAAGAATTTCCTCGAACAGCCGGTGACGGCCTGAGCCGCCGGCATCGTCTTTCGACCCGGCGGGCGGATGCGCCGGGCGCCATCATGGAGACACCCCTATGAGCATTACGCCCCAGGCGGCGCTGCAGCGCGTGATCGAGCACCGCGAAATCTTCTACGACGAGATGCTGTCCCTGATGCGCCAGATCATGGCCGGCGAGATCTCGCCGTTGATGACCGCGGCGCTGCTCTCGGGACTGCGGACGAAAAAGGAGACGATCGGTGAGATCGCCGCCGCCGCGACGGTGATGCGCGAGCTGTCGAGCAAGGTCGAAGTGCCGGGGGACCAAGGCAATTTCCTCGACGTCGTCGGTACCGGTGGCGACGGCGCCCAGACCTTCAACATCTCCACCGCGACGATCTTCGTCGCCGCCGCCGCGGGCGCGAAAGTGGCCAAGCACGGCGGCCGCAGCGTGTCGAGCAAGTCGGGCGCCGCAGACGTGCTCGAGGCGCTCGGTGTCAATCTCGCGCTGACGCCGGAACAGGTGGCCGAGTGCATCCAGGAGACCGGAATCGGCTTCATGTTCGCGCCCAACCACCACAGCGCGATGAAGAACGTCGCGCCGGTGCGCCGCGAGATGGGTGTGCGCACGATCTTCAACATCCTCGGGCCGTTGACCAATCCGGCCGGTGCCCCCCATACCCTGATGGGTGTCTTCCATCCGGATCTGGTCGGCATCCAGGTACGGGTGATGCAGCGCCTGGGGGCCGATCACGTGCTGGTGGTGTATGGCCGCGACGGCATGGACGAGGTCACCCTCGGTGGCGCGACCATGATCGGCGAACTCAAGGACGGGGAGGTCGTCGAATACGACATTCATCCCGAGGACTACGGCATTGCCATGCGTTCCAGCCGAAATCTGCAGGTCGACGACGCCGAGCATTCGAAGGCGGTACTGCTCGGCGCACTCGACAACACCGAGGGGCCGGCACGGGAAATCGTCGTCTTCAACGCCGGCGTCGCCCTGTACACGGCCAATATCGCCGAGGACATCGGTGCCGGCATCCGGCTGGCGCGTCAGGCGATCGCATCGGGTGCGGCGCGGGCGAAGCTGGAAGCGTTCGCCGCCTATACCCGCCGATTCCAGTGAGCGGTCGATGAGCGACATTCTCAAGCGTATTCTCGCCGTCAAGGCCGAAGAGATCGCCCGCGCGCGCGGCGAGGTCGGCGAATCGTCGCTGCGGCAATTGGCCGCCGCCGCACCGGCGCCGAGGGACTTCGCCGGCGCGCTGCGCGCACGGATGGACACCGGCGCGGCAGCGGTGATTGCCGAGGTCAAGAAGGCCAGTCCGTCACGCGGGGTGCTGCGTGCCGACTTCCGCCCGGCCGAGATCGCCGCCTCCTACCAACAGGGCGGGGCCGCCTGCCTGTCGGTGTTGACCGACCGCGAATTCTTCCAGGGCTCTCCGGACTTCCTGCGGGCGGCACGTTCGGCATGCGAATTGCCGGTGCTGCGCAAGGATTTCCTGATCGATCCGTATCAGGTGGTGGAGGCGCGGGCGATGGGCGCCGATGCAATCCTGCTGATCGTCGCCGCGCTCTCGCTCGATCAGATGCGGGAGATGGAAGCGCTCGCCTCCGAGCTCGGCATGGCGGTGCTGGTGGAAAGCCATGATGCCGGCGAGCTGGATCGTGCGCTGCAGTTGGCAACCCCGCTGATCGGCATCAACAATCGCAACCTGCGGACCTTCGAGGTCTCCCTCGACACCACGCTCGACCAGCTCGATGTGATTCCCGACGGCCGCATCGTGATCACCGAGTCGGGCATCCTGACCCAGGCCGATGTCGCCCGCATGCGCGGCCACGGCGTCCATGCCTTCCTGGTCGGCGAGGCCTTCATGCGCGCCGACGACCCCGGTGGAGAACTGAGGGCGTTGTTCGCCTGACGGGCCGATGGCCGAGCAGAAGCCAAGCCATCGGCCGCAGGCCGCGCCTGCGCCGCGACCCCGCACCATGAGGGCGCTGCGCTGGACCATCGGTCTGATCGTGTCGCTCGCGCTGCTATTGACCCTGCTGGCGTTGTGGGTGTCGGGTACCACCTCCGGCCTGCAGACAGTGGCGCGGCTTGCCCATTCGGCCACCGACGGTGCGGTGCGCCTGGAGGGCGTCGACGGGCGCCTGCTCGATCGTCTGACGATCGACGCGATCCGGGTCGACCTGCCCGACTTCCGCCTGGCGATCGATCGGCTCGCGTTTCGTTGGGCGCCTCTCGCGCTGCTCGACGAGCAGTTCCACCTGCAGACGCTGACGGCGGACTCCGTTCAACTTGCGGCGCGGCCTGCTGCCGAGGCATCGTCCGCGCCACCCACCGCGCCGGCAGGGATCCCGGTACCGCTTCGCGTCCGGGTCGGAGAACTGGCGATCGACCGTCTGCTGGTCAACCAGTGGGCCGAATCCGGTTTTGGTGAGGCCACCTTGCGCATCGAAGCCATCCAGGCGAGTGCCGAAGCGGATCAGCGCCAGCTCGTGATCGAGCAGGCCGCGGCACGCCTGCCCTGGGGCGACGCCCGCGTCCGAGGCACGATGGCGACCGCCAGTCCGTTCGAACTGCACGTGGACGCCAGTCTGGCTGGCGAGTTTGAATCGCGCCGCTATCGCCTGGCCTTGTCCGCCCTGGGCACGCTGCTGCGGCCGCAGCTCGTGCTCGATGCCAGCAGCGCCGGCGTCGAGGCCCGTATCGAGGCGCAGGCCCGACCGTTCGAGCCGATCCCGCTGTCGCATGCGAAGCTGTCGGCCGGGCCGCTCGACCCGGCGGCGTTCAGCGAGGGAGCGCCGCGTGCCGCGCTGTTCGTCGACGCCGAACTGCACCTGCCGGCGGCTGCCGAGGGCAGCGCGCCGGCGCCGCTCGACTGGGTGCTCGGCGGTCCGGTCTCGGTCATCAACCGCCAGCCGGGCGGTTGGGACCGGCAGCAGATTCCTCTGGAGAAGATGTCCGGTCGCGTCGATTGGGCAGGGAGGCGCCTGGCGGTCGAGGAACTGGTGGTCGCCCTCAGCGGCAAAGGGCGCATCGGTGGCCGCGGCGAATGGGCGCCGGGCGAGGACGATCCGATCGGCCGCTTTGCCCTCGATCTGGCGCTCGAGGGCGTGCAGCCCCATGCCCTCGACGCACGCTTGCCGGAGACCGTAGTGGCGGGCACCGTCGATGGCGGCGGCGATGGCGAGCGCCAGCAGGCGAAGCTGGCCATATCCGGTGAGGGCCTGTCGCTCGCGGCTCTGGCCGAGCATGCCGGGCGCCGGCTGCGCCTGTCGGATCTGCGGCTGACCCGGGGCGAGGCGAGTGTGACCGGTGAGGCGTCTGTCGCCCTGGACGGCGAGCGCGCCTTCTCGGCCCAGCTCGACGCGGTCGCGCTCGACCCCTCGCAGCTCTATGCGGATGCGCCCGAGGCCAGCCTCAACCTGGCGCTCGAGGCCAGTGGTCGGCTCGAACCGGAGCCGCAGGCGGACGTCATCTACCGCTTCGAGCCCTCGCAGTTGATGGGGCATGCGCTGGCCGGAGAAGGGCGGGCGCGGGTCGGTCTGCAGCGGATCAGCGATGCCGAGCTGTGGCTGTCGCTGGCCGGCAATCGGGTCGATGCCCAGGGTGCCTGGGGGCAACAGGGCGATCGGTTGGCGATCACGCTCGATGCCGGCGAACTGGCCGTGGTCGATCCGCAATTGCAGGGGCGTGCCACGCTGAAGGCCGAATTGGCGGGAACGCCGGAACAGCCGGCCGGCAGTGCGCTGCTGACCGCGGACCGGCTGCGCCTGCCGGGAGGTTGGCGCCTGTCCGGGCTCAACCTGCAGGGCGAACTGGCCGGCGGCCTCGACGGCAATCTGGTGCTGGCGGCCGGCGTCGGCGAGGTGCGCGGCGCCGACCGCAAGACCGTGCTGGAACGGGCCGGGCTGTCGATCGAAGGATCCCGCGCGGACCACCGGGCCGAACTGAGTGTGAATGCGGCAGGAGAAGACGCGCTCGAAGCGACCCTGCAGGGGGGGCTCGACGAGGGCGGCGGCTGGCGCGGCCGCCTGCTCGATCTGCGCAGCCGTGGCCGCCTCTCGATGGGGCTCGACCAGCCGGCGGAGCTGACCGTCGCCGCCGATCAGGTGAGCCTCGGGCCGGCGCGACTGTCCACCCCGGAAGGCGGATTCGTGCGACTGGAGAGTACCCGCTGGCAGGCCGGCAATCTGGACCTCGTGGGCCGCATGGGGGGATTCGGCATCGACTTGTCGGCCGGGCCGGAAGATTCGGACGCACCCATTCATGGCCGGCTCCAGTTCGGCGGCGAGTGGGATCTGAAGATCGCCGAATCGGTCGACGGCAGTCTTCGCATCGAGCGCGAATCGGGTGATCTGGTGCTGGTGGGCGATGCGCCGGCCGAATTGGGGCTGTCCAAGGTGGAGATCGTCGCCAATGCGAACGCCGGCGAAGTGGCCATTTCGGCCCAAGCCGAGGGCAGCCGCCTGGGCAAGCTGGCGGCCTCGGTCAACACCTCCGTAGCGCGTGACGGGGCCGCCGTCCGCCTGGTGCCCGACGCGCCGCTGTTGGGCTCGGCGCGGCTCGACATGCCGTCGATCCGCTGGCTCGGTCCGATGCTCAATGCGCAACTGCTGACCGGCGGCCGGCTGAAGGCGGGCTTTTCGATCGCCGGTACCGTGGATGACCCGCTGGCGGTCGGCGAACTGGAGGGTAGCGAACTCGAATTGAACCTGCCCGAGGCCGGGTTGCGGCTCTCGGGTGGCCGGCTGGAAGCGAGTTTCGATCAGGACTACCTGCGCATCGTCCGCCTCGAATTCGTCTCGCCGAACCTGGTGCGGCCCACCGAATCGCGCATCCCGGTGGCCTCGCTGATGGCCGAGCCCGGCCGCTTCCTGGCCTCGGGAAGCATCGACCTCGGTGATGGCGCCGGCCGCTTCGGTTTCCGCGCGGATCGCCTGCCGCTGCTCCAGCGCAAGGACCGCTGGCTGGCGGTCAGCGGCGAGGGCAACATCGTCAGCGGCTGGGATTTCGTCGATCTCAAGGCCACTCTGGAGGCCGATGCCGGTGCGATCACGGTCGGCGAGGCGCCGCCGCCGAGCCTGTCGGACGATGTGGTGATTCTCGGCGACGAACGAGAGCCCGGCAACTTCAGGATTTCGGCGGACGTCGGCATCCGCCTCGGCAAGTCGTTCTACCTGACCGCGATGGGCCTGGATACCCGGTTGGCCGGCGGTTTCGACATCTATGTGCGGCCCGCCCGTCCGCCGGCAGCCAGCGGTGTGATCCTGCTCGAGAACGGAGTCTTCGAAGGCTACGGCCAGAAGCTGGCTGTCGAGAACAGCAGCGTCAACTTCGCCGGGCCGGTGGACAACCCCTCGCTCAACATCACCGCTCTGCGCAAGGGCCTGGAGGTCGAGGCCGGCGTCGCGATCACCGGCACCGCGCGGCGGCCCCGGGTCGATCTGGTGTCGTCACCGACCGTGCCCGACGCCGAGAAGCTTGCCTGGATCGTGCTGGGCCGTCCGCCCGATACCACCAGCGGTGCGGACCTCGGCCTGCTGATTCCCGCCGCCCAGGCGCTGCTCGGCGGACCCGGCGGTGGCATCACCAGCCAGCTCTCGAATTCGCTCGGACTCGACCAGTTCAGCATTGGTCAGGGCGATCTCAACAGCGCCGGGCGCAGTGCCACCAGCTCGGTCGTGGACAGCGGCGTGCGCAGCAATGCCGGCAGCGTCTCGGGTCAGGTCGTGACCCTCGGGAAACGCTTGTCGACCGACACTTTTCTCGCCTTCGAGCAGAGCCTCGCCGGTGCCGAGAGCATCGTCAAGCTGACCCATCAGCTCGGCAAGCGACTGTCGGTGGTGGCGCGCGGCGGCACCGACAATGCGGTCGATCTGTTCTACACATTCACGTTTCGCTGACGCTGGCGTTGGTGCCCGCGCGATGGTGCTTGTCTGCGCCGAACGCTCGTGCGAAATTGTCGGCATGGCGGCGATTCCGGCGTCCGCGGCAGCGGCTCGGCGCGGTGGTATTCGACCCGGTGTTGCCGGGGCAGGGAGAGGTTGATGGCGGAACAGACCATTCAGATCGACAGTGCGATATTCGGCGGCGGCTGCTTCTGGTGCCTAGAAGCGGTGTTCGTCCGCGTCAACGGAGTCCGCTCCGTGACCTCGGGCTACGCCGGCGGCCAGATGCCATCGCCCGACTATCGGGCCGTGTGTACCGGTGGCACCGGCCATGCAGAAGTCGTGCGCATCGACTTCGACCCCGCGGTGGTGCGCTACACGGACCTGCTCGCGGTGTTCTTCGCGATCCATGACCCGACCACGCCGAATCGCCAGGGCAACGACATCGGCACCCAGTACCGTTCGGTGATCTTCACCGTTTCGGACGACCAGGAAGTGCTGGCCAAGCGGGCCATCGCCGAACTCGACGCGAGTGGCGAGTATGCCGACCCGGTGGTCACCGAAGTCCTGCCGGCGAGTCGCTTCTGGCCGGCGGAGGACTACCACCGGGACTATTTCGAGAACAACCCGAACCAGCCCTACTGCCGCCTGGTGGTGGCGCCCAAGGTCGAGAAGTTCCGCCAGCGGTTCGCCCACCTGGAAGAAGGCTAGGCCCTGCACGGACGCCGGTAAGCGACGCGCATCGATCGTGCGGGGGTCGGCAGATCCGGTCGGCAGGAAGTGGGATGAGGACGCGTCGGCCATCCCCGGTGCGCGAATCGTCGGCGGCGGCCGTGGTCCGCGGGACCCCGTGGCCACCTGGAATGCCCGTCGGCGAGGGCGCGGGTACAATCGGCGACTCGCCTGCGCGGTGGTCGTGCGGGTCGGTAACGCGCAACAGGAGAAGATGCCCGTGAGTGAACCCCAGGAGTTGCAGATCGAGGACCTCGAGACCGGCGACGGCGCCGCAGCGGAAGCCGGCAAGACGGTGTCGGTGCATTACACCGGCTGGCTGACCGACGGCACCAAGTTCGATTCCAGCAAGGATCGCAACCAGCCGTTTTCCTTTCCGCTCGGCGCCGGCCACGTCATCCAGGGTTGGGATCAGGGCGTGCAGGGCATGAAGGTCGGCGGCCGTCGCAAGATCACGATCCCGCCGGCGCTCGGCTATGGCGCCCGCGGTGCCGGTGGCGTGATCCCGCCGAACGCCACGCTGGTGTTCGAGGTCGAGCTGCTGCAGATTCATTGAACGGAGCAGGCGAATCGCCGTGCCACGCCACGCCCGGCGTGGGCGGCGCGTGGCGGTGGATCGCCGAGGAGTGATTCGATGGCGCGCATCAAGGTTTTGCACCGTACCGTCTATCGTTATGCCGAAGCGGTGACCTTCAGCGAGCACCGCTTCATGTGCCGGCCGCGGGACAGTCACGACCTGCGCTTGTTGGAGACCGGCATCCGCATCGATCCGGTGCCGGAACTGCGCTGGCTGCACGACGTATTCGGCAATTCGGTACTGATCGCCCGCTTTGCGGCGCCCGCCGAGCAGCTTTCCTTCGAATCCACCTTCCTCGCGGAACACTTTCCGGCCGATCCCGACATCGATCTGATCGAGCCCTACGCCATGCGCCTGCCGTTCAGCTACGACGCCGGTGAAATGCCCGACCTCGCCCGCAGCGCCGAGCGCCAGTACCCGGATTCGCGCCACCAGGTGGATGCCTGGGTGCGGGAGATCTGCGCCCGCGCCGAGACCGACGATACGCTGTCACTGATCAAGGCCATCACCCACGCCATCAAGGACGGTTTCGAGTACCGGGCCCGGGACGAGGAAGGCACCCAGACACCGGTACAAACGCTGGAGCAGGGCAGTGGCAGCTGCCGGGATTTCGCCTTGCTGATGATCGAGGCGGTGCGCAGCCTCGGCCTCGCCGCCCGCTTCGTGTCCGGCTACTTGTACGACGAATCCTTGGTCGACGCGGAGGACGCGATGGTCGGCGGCGGTGCCACCCATGCCTGGGTCCAGGTCTACCTGCCCGGCGCCGGCTGGCTGCCCTTCGATCCCACCAACGGTATCGTCGGTGGACGGAATCTGATTCGGGTGGCGGTGGCGCGCGATCCTTCCCAGGCGGCACCGCTGACCGGCAGCTACATCGGTCCGGCCAATGCCTACCTCGGCATGGAGGTCGAGGTGAAGGTCAGCGTCGAGTAGCGCGGCGCGGCCCGCGTCGCCGGTTCACCGCAGCGTCTTCATCCAGAAGGTCATCGGTTTCGGCGATTCGCTCGTCTCGCCGATCTCCCGCCAGCGGAAATGGGTGCGCAGCCGGGGCTGGATGCGATAGCCGCGCCGCTGCCAGAATGGGTCCAGCGGCACGTAGTCTTCCGGCCGCGCCGGGTGGTCCGGTGGCCGCTCCACCGCACAGAAGCACGAATGACGACAGTCGCCACGGCTGCGTGCGTGGGCCTCGCGGTGCTCGAAAAAGGCGACGCCGGCGCCCTGTCCGCGGTAGGCCGGCAACAGCACCGACTCGCCGAAATAGAAGATCTCGCCGACGGCGTAGCCGGCTGCGAGAAATGGGGCCTGCACTTCGGTGGTTTCGTCGGCCAGGGGGATTGCGGTCGACGCACCGACGATCGCGCGCCCGTCGCGGGCCAGCACGACGACGCTGTCGGGCGCGGAGACGTAGGTGCGAAGATAGCGCTCCTCATAGGCCGAGTCGCCGTCGTAGAGATAGGGCCACTCGCGGAACACCGCGAGGCGCAGGCGGGCCAGTTCGGGCAGACAGCCGGCCAGGGCCTCGCCGGACATTCGTTCGAAATGCAGCATCGATATTCGTTCGCCCTCGGGCACGGTGATTGCCCGATCGTACCCAAGATGGACTGTGTCGTCGCCGTCGCCCTCTGCGTGACGGTACTGCGCAGGCCTCAGGCGCCCACTGCGGCCCGCGCGATCAGCGCCGGCATCGGCAATTCGGCGGCCAGCGTACCGAAGCCCAGTGCATGGCGCCGGGCGATGCGCGATCGGCAAAAGGCCTCGGCCACCATCGGGTCGCCGCCGTCGAGCAGGATCGTCGCCTGCAGCGCCAGCGCTGCCTCCTCGACCACGGCGCGGCTGCGCGCCTCGAGCGAAGCGTCGTCGTCGACGGCGCGGGCCAGGCTGGCGAGCGCCGCGTCGAGCGCCGCGTCGTGCCCGCGGGCGCGGGCGAACTCGTCGAAGAGCGCAGCGCGACAGGCCGGGTCGCGGCGAATGGCGCGCAGCACGTCGAGGCATACGACGTTGCCGCTGCCTTCCCAGATCGAGTTCAACGGCGCTTGGCGGTAGAGGCGCGGCATCGGTGTGGTCTCGATGTAGCCGAGCCCGCCGAGGCATTCCTGGGCCTCGTTCGCGAGTGGTGGCGTGCGCTTGCACACCCAGTACTTGCCGATCGCGGTCGCGATTCGGGCAAAAGCGGCTTCGCGGTCATCGCGCGGCGCGGCGTCCACCGCGCGAGCCACCCGCATCGCCAATGCCACCGCGGCCTCACTCTCGATGATCAGATCGGCCAGCACGTTCTGCATCAGCGGCTGTTCGACCAGGCGGCGGCCAAAGGCGCAGCGCTGCCCAGTATGGTGCAGGGCCTGAACCACGGCCTGACGCATCAGTCCGGCCGAAGCCGTCATGCAGTCGAGCCGGGTCAGTGCCACCATCTCCAGGATCGTCGCGACACCGCGTCCCGGCGCGCCGACCCGCTCGGCCAGCGCGCCGGCGAACTCGACCTCCGAGGAGGCATTGCTCCAGTCGCCGAGCTTGTCCTTCAGGGCCTGGATTCGGACCGCGTTGCGACTGCCGTCGGCCAGGATGCGCGGCACCAGGAAGCACCCGAGGCCGACCTCATCGCGGGCCAGCACGAGATGGGCGTCGCTCATCGGCGCCGAAAAGAACCACTTGTGGCCCACCAGGCGGTATTCGTCACCGGCCAGCCGCTCGGCGCGGGTGCTGTTGCTGCGCACGTCCGAGCCACCCTGTTTTTCCGTCATGCCCATGCCCATCGTGCATGCCCGCTTGTCCGCGGCAGGGAGCGGCCGTGGATCGTAGTCGGCCGCCATCAGCTTCGGCAGCCACCTTGCCGCGACCAGCGGCGCGTGGCGAAGCGCGGCGACAGCCGCACAGGTCATCGTCAGCGGGCAGGCGGTGCCGGCGTCGGCCTGGGTGTGCAGATAGAGCAGGGCGGCGCGGGCGACCTGGGCGCCGGCGCGGGGGGCGTGGTTCCAGCCGAAGCTGTGCACGCCATGGGCGGTGGCCAATGCCATCAGATGGTGATAGGCCGGATGGAACTCGACCGCGTCGATACGGCGTCCATAAGCATCGAAGGCACGCAACTGCGGTCGTTCGCGGTTGGCGGCCTCACCCAACGCACGCATTTCGCCGCCGACCAGGGCGCCGAAGGCCGTCAGCGGGTGGGCCGCCCAGCCGCCGCCCTCGCGGGCCACCGCCTCGGCGAGTGCGGCGTCGCTGGTCCAGGCGTTGTAGGCGCCCAGCGGGTCGGGCTGGTTGCAGACCTCATGGGTGTGGAATCGCTCGTCTTGCGTCATCGGTGCCGTCTGCCTCGATCGGAAGCCTTCCTTCAACTTAGACGAGGACGGCCGGCCCCGGCGCACGACGCGGACGGACGGCGCAATGGCATGACATGCCTTATTGTTGGCAATTCCGGGACAATGTTTCGCATAAACGCATATTTATTGCATTGAATGCCCCTTATACAGTGACTCCACCGCAGCAATTTCGCTGCCCCAGCACAAGGAGTCGATCATGAACATTCTCGTCATCGGTGCCGGCCAGATGGGCTCGGCCTTCGTCAAGCAACTCGTCCGCAGCGGCCATCAGGTCAGCGTCACCGCCCGCGACCTGGCCAAAGCCGAGGCCCTGGCCGCTGCCCACCCCGGCGCCTCTGCGGTGGCCTCTGAAAGCGCCGCCGCAGAGGCCGATGTGGTGGTCGTCGCGACCGCCTTCGACGACGCGGTGTCTGCCCTGCAGTCGGTCGGCGAACTCGATGGCAAGGTCGTGATCGACATCACCAACCCGCTGACCCCCGACTACATGGGCCTGACCATCGGCCACGATACGTCCGCCGCCGAGAGGATCGCCCGCGCGCTGCCCGGTGCCGAACTGGTCAAGGCCTTCAACACCGTGTTTGCGCCGGTGCTGGCCAACGGCGCCGACTTCGGCGGCGGCCAGCGGGTCAGCGTATTCGTCGCCAGCGACAGCCAGCGTGCCAAGCGGGCGGCCAGCGACATCGCCCAGGCGATGGGATTCGAAGTAATCGATGCCGGCGGCCTGGTCAATGCCCGCTATCTCGAGCCCTTGGCCGGACTCAACATCTATCTCGGCTACGGTGCGGGGCTGGGTACCGACATCGCGCCGACCTGGTTGCACAAGGCCTGACAATTCGTTTCCCCCAACCACCCACAGAAGGACCACCATCATGAACGTACGCAAGACCCTCCTCGCCGCTGCCGTCACGGTGTTCGCCGGCGTCGCCCAGGCCCAGTCGCTGGCCGAAAATCCGCCGACCCCGGCGCCGCCTCACGAGCCCCAGAGCGCCGACGTCGAACAGCGCTTGCAGGTGTTCGATACACTGGATTTCGACGTGTTTACCAACCAGAAGTGGGATCGGCTGCACGAGAGCCACGCCGAGGATATCGTCGTGACCTGGCCCGACGGGCACGAGACCAAGGGCATCGCGCCCCACATCGAGGACTTGAAGGCGATGTTCGTTTTCGCGCCGGACACTTCGATCCAGGTCCATCCGATCCGCTTCGGATCCGGCTCATGGACGGCAGTGACCGGCGTCATGACCGGCACCTTCACCGAGCCGATGCCGATCGGCGACGGCAAGACCATCCCGCCGACCGGCAAGCGTTTCGCGATCGGCATGGCAACGATCGGCCACTGGAAGGACGGCACGATGGACCACGAGTGGCTGTTCTGGGACAACCAGGACTTCATGCGGCAACTCGGTCTCGCCCAGTAATCCGCACCTGCGGAAGACAGCAGGACTGACAACGCCCCTGTGCCTACGCGCAGGGGCGTTGTCATTGGACGTGCCGAGTGGGCTCCGGCAGCTTCCTCGCGCGAGCCGGATCGTGGCGCGGGGTTTCGTCGAGTGCCTTCGCGGCGCGGGCAGATCGGCGGCGGCACCGACCGAATGTTGCGGTCGCATAGAATGGAAGCGCAGCAGAGTCGGGACGAGGGGATGTCGATGGATCTGGCCACAGCCGCACAAGCCGAGTGCCACCTCGCGGGGCCGGCTTCGTTCCTGGGCAATCGGGGGGCGAACGCATGAGCGCCGAAGCGGGCCGACGCGAGCGATACCACGGGCTCGTGATCGTCCTCCTGACCCTTGGCGTCGGCCTGATGGTCGCGATCGACGCGCATGGGCAGCGTGAAGCGACCGTGCCGGTCGCCGCTGGGCGATCGGTGACTTTCGATCCTGGTGACACGTTCCGCGACTGCGCCGTCTGCCCGGAGATGGTGGTGGTGCCGGCCGGCGAGTTCCGCATGGGGTCGCCCGCCAGCGAGCTGGGCCTGGGCAGGGACGAAGGGCCGCCGCATCGGGTGCGCATCGGCGAAGCGTTCGCGGTCGGCAAGTTCGAAGTCACCTTCGCGCAGTGGGATGCCTGCGTCGGCGCCGGCGGTTGTCGCTACCGTCCAAAGGACAACTGGGGGCGGGACGCGCAGCCGGTGATCAAGGTCAGTTGGAACGATGCCCAGGTCTACCTGAATTGGCTGTCGGAGAAGACTGGCCGGTCGTATCGGCTGCTCTCCGAGGCCGAATGGGAATACGCCGCCCGAGCCGGCAGCACGACCCGCTATCCGTGGGGCGACGAGCCCGGCCGGGGCAATGCGAATTTCGACGCTTCGGGCGGCCCCCTGGGCAGTCGGCAGAGCACACCAGTGGGCCGCTTCGATGCGAACCGCTTCGGCCTGTACGACATGATCGGCAATGTCGCGGAGTGGGTGGCGGACTGCTGGCACGGCAGCTACCAGGGGGCGCCCGCCGATGGCCGCGCCTGGACGAGTGGTGACTGCGAGCGACGGGTGGTGCGCGGTGGCTCCTGGTACGACGTGCCGGCCAACGCGCGCTCGGCCCTTCGCCTCAAGTTCCCGCCCGGCCTGCGCAACCTCGACCTCGGCTTTCGTGTCGCCAGGGCGTTCTAGTGGTCTGCTTCGCAAATGCCGCAACACAAAAGCGCGCCTCGCGCACCGTGGCGGCGTTGCTCATCCTCACGATAGGCTTCGCTATCGCTGTGGTTCGCGCCTTGCCATGGCACCCGATGCATCACTTTCGTCATGTTCCTTGATTTTCGAAGCAGACCACTAGCGGCGGCCCCGATGGGCCCTTCCGGGTCTCTGCTCGGTGGGTGCCCGCGACGCAGACACCGCGAGCGATTCGGCGTCCCACTCGGGCGCTGGCGGTCACTCGGGTCCACAATGGCAATGGACTGTTCGGAGCGAGACGATGTCAGAATTCGCGATCGACCCGGGAAGCGCTGCCCGGTGCGCCCGCGCCGGGGTTTGCCAGGCGCTGCGGCGCGCCGCGTCCATGCCGCGCTTCGGGCGCCGCCACGAGCGGCCGGGCCCGGCTTGCCGGGTGACGATCGCCGGTAGGGTCTGGGCCGCCGCGCTGGCGAGCGCTTGGCTGTTGCTTGGCTGCGGCGGATCGATCGAAGTAGGCATCGGCATCGGCGACGGCGATGTCCTCGACGTGCCGAAGGTCATGCTGAGCCGTGTCGCCGACGGCTTCGATGCGCCGCTGATGCTGACCCACGCCGGCGATGGCAGCGGCCGGCTGTTCGTGGTCGAGAAGGCCGGCCGCGTCCGGGTGATCGACGACGGTGCGGTCCAGGCCGAGCCTTTCCTCGACATTCGCGACCGGGTGCGCTCGGGAGGCAGCGAGCAGGGGCTGCTGTCGATTGCATTCGCGCCGGATTTCGCCGCGACCGGCCAAGCCTACGTGCTCTACACGGAGGAGAGCGGCATCGGCAACGTCGTGCTGTCGCGCTTTACGCGCGCGTTCCTTGGCGGTGCACTCGATCCGTCCTCCGAGCGCGTGCTGCTGCGCATTCCCCAGCCGTTCACCAATCACAATGGCGGGCACCTCGCCTTCGGTCCGGGCGGATTGCTCTACGTCTCGCTCGGCGATGGCGGTGGCTCGGGCGATCCGCTGGGCAACGGCCAACGTACCGACACGCTGCTCGGTAAGCTGCTGCGCATCGACATCTCCGTCGAGCCCTACGCGATCCCCCCGGGCAATCCCTTTGGCGACGAGATCTGGGCGCTCGGTCTGCGCAATCCGTGGCGCTTCTCGTTCGATCGCGCCACCGGCGACCTCTTCATCGGCGACGTCGGCCAGGACCGCTGGGAGGAGATCGATGTCGTACAGGCCGGGACCGCCGGCGGGCAGAACTTCGGCTGGAACCGGATGGAGGGCTTCGACTGTTTTGCGGGCAGCGCCTGCGACACCAGCGGGCTGACCCTGCCGATCGTTGCCTACCGGCATGCCGGCGGCGACTGCTCGGTGACGGGTGGCTTCGTCTATCGCGGCCGTCGCCATCCCGGGCTCAGGGGCATCTATTTCCATGGCGACTTCTGCAGCGGTCGCATCCGCGGGTTGTGGCCTGTGCTCGACGGCGGCTGGTCGGGCGAGGTGATGCTGGAAAGCGGGCTCGGCATTGCCAGCTTCGGCGAAGACGAGGACGGGGAACTCTACGTCGTCGACCTGCCGGGCGGGGTGATCTATCGGCTGGGTCCGCGGACTTGACTGCTCAACGGCGCGGATGGCCCACGATGGCGGTGGCGAGTTGCCGGGTGATCGCGGTGGCGTCGTCGTCTCGCGCCAGTGGATAGGCCTGACCGGCCCACAGCGGCGAGAAGTCGGTCAGCCCCTGGTGCTCAGCGGCCTGTTTCAGCGGAGCCAGGGCGTGGCCTGCGGTCGGGAACGGTGGCACTTCGGCAATCGGCCCGAGTTCCGCCATCAGCCGGTTGCGCAGACCGCGAGCCGGGCGGCCGGAAAACAGGTTGGTGAGCTGAGTCGGCGCGTCGGCAGCGGCCAGCGCCGCCCGATGCAGCGACGAGATGGTCGCCTGGGGCGTTCGCAGGAAGGCGGTACCGAGTTGGACTGCACCGGCGCCGAGTGCGAAGGCAGCCTCGATGCCGCGGGCGTCGATGATGCCGCCGGCGGCGATCACCGGCACCGCGATCGCGTCGCGGATCAGCGGAACCAGGGCGAAGGTGCCGATTTGGCTGGCCGGGTCGACGTCGAGAAAGCTGCCCCGGTGGCCGCCGGCCTCGAGGCCCTGGGCGATCACCGCGTCGACGCCGCGGGCGGCGAGCCAGCGTGCCTCGGCCACCGTGGTTGCGGAACTGAGGACGACGGCGCCGGTCGCCTTGACGCGTGTCAGCAGTGCGTCGTCGGGCAGGCCGAAATGAAAGCTGACGACGCCGGGCCGGAGCTGCTCGACCAGGGCGCAGCACGCCGCATCGAAGGGGCGGCGCTCGGTGGCCGGAGCCTGCGCCGAGAGGTCGAGGTCGAAGGCCCGGTAGTAGGGTGTCAGACGGTCGCGCCAAGCGCGCTGGGCGCCATCGTCCGGCGCCGATGGCTGGTGGCAGAAGAAGTTCAGGTTGAGCGGGCCGTCGTATGCGGCGCGGACTTCGGCCACCTGGCGGCGCAGCGTGTCGGCGTCGAGCATCGCGCAGGGCAGTGCGGGCAGTGCGCCGGCCCGGGCAACCGCGATGGCCAGCGCCGGTCCACCGGCACCGGCCATCGGCGCGAGCAGAATCGGCACCTCGACGCCGAGGCGATGCAGCAGGGCGGATCGGGGCATCGGTTCCTCCGTGGCGGCGATCCTCACGTCGCCGCAGCGTGTCTCAGGTCGCGCCGCTCGACCAGTTTGAGGCCCAGCAGCAGCAGGCTGCCGACCACCATCGCCGCCGCCGCCATCACCAGGCCGTCGGCGTAGCTGCCACCGTGCTCGGCGATCCAGCCGATGATCGCCGGCGCGAGGATCTGCGCGACGCCGTACGAAAGGGTCATCTTGCCCATCATCTTGGCCGGCCGGCTCGGGTAGTAGCGCCCAGCCAGGGTCAGCACCAGACTGACCAGGCCGATAACCGTGAAGCCGAACAGCGCGGCGCCGGCCAGCGCTGCCGGCAGGCCGCCGGCCAACGGCAGCACGATGCCGGCGACTTGCAGCGCGCTGGTCGCGAACACCGCGTTGAGGATTCCGATGCGGCGGGCAATCAAGTCCCAAAGGATGGAGGCCGGTGCCGCGGCGAGGCCGATCGCCAGGAAAACGAGCGAGCCCCGGCCTTCGAGCCCAGGCATGTCATCGACGATCGCGACGATGAAGGTGGCGCTGACCACGTAGCCGATGCCGGCACAGAAATAGGCGGCCATGAACAGCCACTGGAACAGGGACGAAGGCGGTGCGTCGATGAGTGGCTGTCCGCCGTGGGAGTGGGTCTGAAGTGCCGGTCGCGGCAGCCAGGACAGGGCCGGCACCATCAGCGCCAAGGCGCCGACCGAGAACAGCAGCCACTGACCGTCCCAGTCGAACCACGGGCGCATGGCGGACACCGCGGCTGCGCTGAGCGCGATGCCGAGGCCGACGCCGGAGAAGTGGATGCCGAGTTCGGGCCGGTGGTCGTGGCGGAGCAGCCAGTGCAGGATCAATCCGGTGCCGAGCAGCATGCCGGCGGCGGTCGACAGGCCCGCAATGAAGCGCCACAGGCACCACCAGACGGTGGAAGTGGCGAGCGCCATCGCCGCGGTGGAAACCACCGCCAGCACCATGCCGATGCGGTACAGGCGGTCCTTCAGGACCAGGTCGGAGATGTTGGCGGCAATCAGCGCGCCGGTGAGGTAGCCGAGGTAATTCCAGGCCGCCAGCCAACCGCCACCGGCCGCGCTGAGCCCGGCTTGATCCTGCATCAGCGGCAGCAACGGGGTATAGGCGAAACGGGCGACGCCCATGCACAGTACCAAGCTCAGGACGCCGGCGGCGAGGACGCGAAAACGTTGGCGGGAGGAATCGCTCATGGTCGCTGTGGCTCGATCGATGCCCCACGGTACCGGCTTTGCGATATCTCCACAATCGATTAAATTCGATAGGTGAGTTCGAATTGGGAGAACGTTCGTGGAGCTGGTCGGATTGCGAACCTTTGTCACCGTGGTCGAGGAGGGCGGCATCCTGGCGGCGTCGCGGCGACTCAATACGGTTCAGTCCAATGTCACCAGCCGCATCCGGCGGCTGGAGGAAGAGCTCGGCACCGAGTTGTTCTTCCGCAAGGGCCGCGGCCTGGAACTGGCGCCGCCCGGGCGCGTGCTGCTCGACTACGCCGGGCGCTTGCTGCGCCTGGCACAGCAGACCGAGGCCGCGGTACGCCAGGTCGGGGCGGGGAGTGGCGAACTGCGCATCGGCACGATGGAGACATTCGCCGCGATTCATCTGCCCCGCGCGCTGAAGGCAGTGCGCAAGCGGCATCCCGGGGTCGCGCTGCAGGTATCGACCGAGACGTCGGCGGCGCTGGTCGAGCAGGTGCTCGCGCACCGCCTCGACTGTGCCTTCGTCGCCGGACCGATTGCGCATCCCAGCCTGGTCTGCGAGCCGGTGGTCGAGGAGGAACTGGTGCTGGTCGGCGATCCCGGGCGCGACGACCTGCCGCTGATCCTGTTCCGCGAGGGGTGCGCCTATCGCGCGCGGGCGCTCGAGTGGCAGCGAAACTGTGGCCATCCAGTGTCTTCTGTAATGGAGATGGGGACCCTCGAAGGTATCGTCGGTTGCGTTTCGGCCGGACTCGGCTGGACCCTGCTTCCCCGGCGGGCATTGGACCTGTCACCGCTGGCGGCCGAGCTGGAGAAGACGCCGGTGGACGATCCGATCGCCCAGGTGCCGACCTTGCTGGTGCGCCACGCGGATGGGGTCGCGATGCAGGCAATGGATACGCTCGCGCAGGCCTTCGGCGATCGCGCGTCGTGATGGTGGTGGCCGGCCTCGCGGCGAGCGAATTCCGGCTCAGTCCGCTGCGTCGTCGTTGCCCGGCGCACGGTTGGTGTCGGCGTCCGCGTCATCGGGTCCGGCTGGCGGCAGCGGAAACAACCATTCCTGCCAACCGAGTGGCGACCATTCCTCGAGCGGCGTCTGCGGAAACAGTGGGCGCCGTGGATCGATCGGGCGTTTCGGGCGGAACGGTCGCATCGGCATCGCGGCCATCGCCGCGGGCGACAGGCGGCGCGCCGCCCGCGGCGGCTCGCCCTCCCGCCAGGCAACGATGAGGCCGCTGGTGTCGAGCAGGGCGCTGCCGTGGCGGCTGCCCCGCCACGCGTTGCTGACCGCACAGAACAGATGGTCGCCGCTGGCGAAGGCGCGCCAGACGATGTCGCGGTCGAAGACATGGTCTCCGTCGATCCAGCCCACGTGCAGCATGTTGCGGTCGAAGAGCGGAGTCACGGTCGTGGTTCCCAGGCCGGGTTGCGTGCCCGGGTAGCATAGCCGCCCGGCGTCCTCGGCGCGAAGCGGTCGACGGCCTACGCGGTGGCTTTCAGGGCTGCGCCACCGGGTCGTTCAGGTTCAGCAGTGCCTCGATCAGCATGCTGACGTCCCGGCGGTCACGGGCGTCTACTTCGAAGACCGGCACGGTGCCGAAACCCGACTGCTGCAGCAACTCGGCCATTTCCTTGAGCGGCAAGCTGCCGGCTCGATCGGCATGGGTGACGCCGATCGCCAAGCCGGTGCCCGCGATGAAGCGCTCGAATGTGCCGACGAACTGCACCAGATCGGCCAGCGGGTCCTCGCGCGAGCCGTCGATCAGCAAGACCAGGCCGGTGCTGCCCGCCATCAGGGTGTCCCGCGCGGCTTCCAAGGGTTCCTCGCCCGTGGTGCCGTACAGATGCAGGGTCGAGCCGTCGCTCAAGAGCGTCGTGCCGTGCTCCATGCCCACGTTCGTGGCGGACGCCCGGTTTCGGTCTGCAGCGTCCGCGTCGGCCAGGGCATTGACCGGCGTGACATCGCTGATGGCGGCGATGGCGGCGGATTTACCGGCGCCGGCCGGTCCGGAAAAGATGATCTTGAAGCGGCTCATCGGTGCTCCGTGCCGTCGTGCAGGCCGGGCAGCTTGGCGAGTATGCGATTGAACAGGCCACGTCCGGCCGACCCCGGCGCAGGCGCGGTCGGCGGCACTTCGGGCGCCTGTTCGGTCGCCGCTTTCAAGCGCACCAGGCCGAGGGCTCGGCACGCACTGAAAAAGGCGAACACGTTGCGCTGGGGCAACTGCAGGGTGCGGGCGCTCAACACCAGGGAAGTCGGATGGCCGGACCATAGCGCAGCGATCCGAATCGCGTCGGGGGTCAGGCCGAGGCGGGTGAGGTTGGGCCAGCGGAGCAAGTGCACGGGTACGTCGAACGGTACGCCGGCGGGAATTCGGCCCCGGGAGGCCCATAGCGCAAGCTCCCACAGCAGGGGTGACGCCGGTTGCCAGACGTGGTCCGGGTCGGGCGTACCGGAGACGATGCGAAAGTCCTGCTTGGCGAGTGGAATCAGCCCGAGCGAACGAAGGCTGCGGCGGTCGAGGGACGTGGTGACGCGCAGACCGTCGGCGCTGAGGGTCAGTATGCGTTCCTGGCGGTGCATCAGCGCGGTGACCGTGCCGTTTTCGCCGGCAAACTGGCGGGCGGATTCGAAGAAGCCCTGCAGATAGTTGCCTGGGTGGTAGCTGGCGCGCTCGCGTTGGGCGGCGTCGCGCACATCGATGTCGGTCATGCTGCCGACGTAGAGGTTGGCAATGCGCTCTGCATTGCGATCCCGCGCCAGCGCCGAAGGCCGCCGCTGTCGTCCGCGGACAAGGCTGTCACTGCTGCCCGCCGGCGTCGCTGCGGCCAGGGCGCGGGCGAGGGCCTCGCCGAAGGCCGCGGGGTCGACCGGCTTGCGGGCCCAGACAGAAAGCGCGTCGCGACCGAGCGATCCCTGGGCCGATACGTGGATGATCGGGCGCGCCGGATACAGCATGCGGTGGGCGCGGACCAGGTAGCTGCCGAGATCGCCGTCGGTGTCGATCACCGCGACCTCGGCCTCCGGCTCTTCGGCCAACAGACACTCGAAGCCCGTGACGTGGCGGAGGAACTGCTCGAAGCGGCGAACTTCGGCCTCCTCCATGCCCCCATGGCAGATCCGGACCTCCCGGCGCCGGCTCACCGTGACTCCGCCTTGCCGCCGATACGGCGGGTGACGACCGTTCCCACTTGGCATGGGTACGATGGCCGCCCACGCGGTTGGCGATGTCGGCCCATCGGAAGGTCTGGCTCGGGTCGAAAGGACTGCACGTTCACTCCAGCGGTACGCCGAAGACTTCGGCGACGACGAATGGGTAACGGTGCATTTCGCGCTGGCTTGACCGGAGGCGTCCCGACGACCTCGGCGAATTTGTTAAAATTCGTTGCTTCGCGAGCTCAGGCCGGCGCCTCTTCGCTCACGAGGGCGAGCAATGGCGCGCCGTAGGCTTCGAGCTTGCGGTCGCCGACGCCGGAGATCTGCGCGAGTTGATGGAGCGATGCCGGGCGCTGCTGGGCGATCTCGAGCAGGGTGGCGTCGTGGAAGATCACGTAGGCGGGCACGTTGCGGTCACGTGCGGTCTCCGCGCGCCAAACGCGAAGTTTCTCGTAGAGGGCGTCGTGGCGGGCATCGCGGCCCACCACGCGCGGTTCGCGTCGCGAACGGCGCCGGGCAGTGTGCGTGCGGACGCGGAGCGTGGTGTCCCCCCGCAGCAGCGGTCGTGACGACTCGGTCAGTACCAGCGCATTGAACCGCTCGTGGTCCACCGCCAGCAGACCGCGGGCGATCAATTGGCGGAACAGGCTCTTCCACACTTTTTCGTCGAGATCGGTGCCGATGCCGAAGGTGCTGATCTGGTCGTGGCCGCGCGCCATCACCTTTTCGCTGGCCTCACCGCGTAGGATCTCGATCATGTGGCCGGCGCCGTAGCGCTGGCCGGTGCGATAGACGCAGGACAGGGCCTTTCGCGCAGCCTCGGTGGCGTCCCAGGTCTGCGGAGGGGTCAGGCAGGTGTCGCAGTTGCCGCAGGGTTCGGAGGCCTCACCGAAGTGGGCGAGCAGCATCTGCCGCCGGCAGCCGGTCGTCTCGGCCAGCGCCACCAGCGTATCCAGCCGGCTGCGGGCCTGGCGCTTGAAGGCTTCGCTGCCCTCGCTCATGTCGATCATTCGCCGTTGCTGGACGACGTCGCCCGCGCCCCACAGCAGCAAGACTTCGGCGGCCAGGCCGTCGCGACCGGCTCGGCCGGTCTCCTGGTAGTAGCCTTCGATCGAGCGCGGCAGGTCGAGGTGGGCGACGAAGCGCACATCGGGTTTGTCGATGCCCATGCCGAAGGCGATCGTCGCCACCATCACGGTGGCCTCCTCTTGCAGGAAGCGCGTCTGGTTGGCTGCGCGCACTTCGCTGGACATGCCGGCGTGGTAGGGCAGTGCGGCGATGCCTTGTTCGGCCAGAAAGGCGGCCGTCTCTTCGACCTTGCGCCGCGACAGGCAATAGACGATGCCTGCTTCGCCTTTGTGTTCGTCGCGGATGAAGGCCAGCAATTGCTGGCGCGGGCTGTCCTTGTCGGCGATGCGATAGCGGATGTTGGGTCGGTCGAAACTGGAGACGAAGCGTCGTGCGTCAGCGAGGGCCAGGCGTTCGGCGATCTCCTCGCGGCCACGGGCGTCGGCAGTGGCGGTCAGGGCGATCCGCGGCACGCCGGGGAAGCGCTCCGCGAGGATGGCCAGTTGCAGGTACTCCGGTCGAAAATCATGTCCCCACTGGGCGACGCAATGGGCTTCGTCGATCGCGACGAGGGCGATCGCGCCATCGCGGTGGAGGGCTTCGAGCATCGCCAGGGTGCGACCGGCAAGCAGTCGTTCCGGCGCCACGTAGAGCAGATCGAGGCGCCCTTCGCGCAGATCCATTTCGGTGGCCCAGGCTTCTTCCTGGTCCTGGCTGGAATTGAGGTAGGCGGCGGCGACGCCGGCTTCCCGCAGCGCGCTGACCTGGTCCTGCATCAGCGCGATCAGCGGCGAGACGACGATCGCAGTACCGTTGCGCAGCAGCGCCGGAATCTGGAAGCAGAGGGATTTGCCGCCACCGGTGGGCATCAGCACCAGGGCGTCTCCGCCGGCCGCCAGATGCTCGACCACCGCCTCCTGTTGGCCGCGGAAGCGGGTGTAACCGAAGACGTGCTGCAGGATCTCTTGCGCCCGTGACATGGGGCGAGATTTTATCCCGCAATCGTCCTTGGCGGCCCCGGCGCGCGGAACCGGCGGTGCCTTGACGTCAATGCGCCTGGCTGCGCACCCACTGCACGATGCCCGCCGCGTTCATCGCACCGGCCTGGCGGGCGACCTCGCGGCCCCCGCGGAACAGGATCAGGGTCGGGATCGAGCGGATACCGAAACGTGTGGCGAGGCCGTTCTCCTCCTCGGTATTGACCTTGGCCAGGCGTATGCCCGGCTCGAGCCTCTGCGCCGCCTCTTCGAAGGCGGGAGCCATGGTCCGGCACGGCCCGCACCAGGGGGCCCAGAAATCCACCAACAAGGGAAGATCCGCCCGCCCGGCATGCAGCTCGAAGTTGTGCTGGCCGAGGGTGACGGGTTGCTGCAGAAACAACGGCGCATGGCATTGGCCGCAGTTCGGTGCGTCGCCGAGGCGTGCGCTTGGCACGCGGTTCAGCGAATTGCAACTCGGGCATGGCAGGATCAGGCTGTCGCGAGGCATCGTGGGTGTCCGCTCAATGCTTTGTTACTCCTGCAGTTGGGGGTGACGATGCGCGGATCAAGGGTGGCCGCCTAGAATGACGCCATGAACCCCGGAAATGCCCCGTGCGGCACGGCGAGTTGGCGCCGCGGCCGTCGCGCCCTCGCACTGGCGGCCGCGTTGCTCTGGCCGGGCGTCGCCGCCGCCCAGTGCGTGGTCCTGGTCGCGGCACCGCGGACCGAACCCGAGCGGCCGGATCATCATCCGGTCGGGCGCGGGCTGCCGTCGGGTCCGGATTTCAGGCAGCCGGACGGCTGCACCAGCGAATTCTGGTTCTTCGATGACGATCGCGATGGCAGCGCCGACCCCGCCGAAGCGCGCCTGTTCGGCCCGGATCGCCAGGTGGTGTGCGCCAGTTGCCACAATGCGATACCGGCCCAGGATTCGATCGTCGCGACCGAGACCTATCTCCGGCAGGACCCCAAGACCCTTTGCCTGAGCTGCCATGCGCTGTGAACAGACGACGCCGTCGTTCACGGCAGATCGACGGTAATCTCCGCGCCGCCGTAGCCGTGCACCTTGTCGTGGGCGCGGACGCGCACCGATGTCGGCCCCGGTGGCACCTCGATGCCGCCGAGCGAGCGCGTGAAGGGCTGTTCGTTGACATGGGGATGCAGCAGGGTGCGGCTGCCGAGCACGCGTCCGTCGGGTGCCTGCACGTCCCATCGGTCGGCGTAGTGCGACCAGCCTTCGTCATCGTGGCGGACGGTGACGTCGAAGCGGCAGAGCCGGTGCGTGTCGCAATGGGCTTCGGCGGCGACGACATCGGCCGGGCCCGCGGAAATCGGCGCGCTGTTTGTCAGTACCAGTATCGATGCGAGAACTTGCTTCATCCGGATTCCTCCGATCGGGGTGACCATCTGCACATGTCCACCACCAGCGACTGCTGGCGTCGTCGCCAGACGACCTCCTGCGGATTGACCGCGAGCCACCAGGTCTGGTTGCCGCTCAAGGGGCGGGGGCGGGCGAAGGCGGCCGGGTTGAGCACGGCGATGCACCAGCCCGGCAGCGGATCGCGCACGGAAGCGTAGAGGATGGCGCCGAGTTCCGCCTGCCGGCACTGGCGGGCGATGTGCTGGCAGGGGCGGTAGTCGGTGGGGTCGCGCCACATCTCGGCATCGCGGTCGAACGGTGCCCTGCGCAGGTCGATCGCGCGGGTATCGATCTGGCTGCGGAAAGCAGTATGGGCCACCGGTTCGAGTCGCTCGAGTTCGGGGGCGTCCTGCAGGAAGCGCCAGCGCCAGTAGCCGAGTTCGGCGCAGGCCGTACGCACCGAGCCGGCAGCGTAGAACACGCCGGCGTCGGCCTCTCCGCGAAAGCGGGAGCCACCCGCGGGAGGCGGGTAGCGGAAGGGCGTTGCCAGCAGGTAATCGAGGTGCAGCGCAGCTTCGGGCCAGGCCGGTTTGCCGCCATCGAGCAAGGCTTCGAGCAGATCCTGTTCGGCGGCCGAGTCCACCAGCTTCATCGTCGCGGCGGTGTGTTGGGCCTCGATCACCCGCCAGACGATACCGCGCCAGAATTCCGCCTCAGACGATACCGCGCGAGGCGTCCAGGTATTGGACGACACGAACCAGGCCCTCGGTGCTGCCGAGCATGTCCACCGGCCGGCCGTTGAGCCCCCGGTTGCGGGCCTTCAGCCACTGGCGGGCTGCCGACTCGCTGCCGACGATGGAATCCAGCGAACGGAATACGCGGACGAACAGCAGTGCGAACTCCCATTCCTTGCGCCGCGGATCCAGACGATACTGCCCGGCGAACAGGCGACTGATCGTGGCTGGACTCAGGCCCAGCACCTGGGCCAGCAACTGGCGCGGTATCGCAAGGCGCTCGGCGGCCCGGGTGACCGCCTTCGACAGCACTTCGGCCGGTGCGGGACGTTGGTCGATCCGTTGATCGCCTGATGTCATGACAGACCTCCTCTGCAGAAATTATAGGCCAGGCCTGTTTCTGTAGAAAGTTCGATGCCCTGCCTTTGTGCACCTCGGCACGGCGATGGAGCCGCCTATTCCGGCATCGGCAGCGGTCCCGCGTCGGAAGGCATCAGCGGAAAATACTCCCGATCGGCACCGAGGATGTGGCGGGTCACCAGCTCGTGGGCGAGAAACTCGAACAATTCTCCGATCGGCACGATCCCGGCCTCGAACTCTCCGACCAGGGCGTGGCAGCGTGCCATCAGTTTCGAATGCTCCTGCCGATGACCGTCCAGGCCGTCGAAGGCGAGGGCGTTGAGAATCCATTCCTCATCCCGGAAATGCTTGCCGACGTCGAACAGCAGGCGCTCGATGGACAGCAGGATTTCGTCCCGCGGGCGACCCGACAGCATCGCGTCCAGCAACTCGTTGGCGCGCGTGAACAGCTCGCGGTGTTGACCGTCGATCACCGGATGTCCGCTGCAGAACATCTCCTTCCACACCAACTGGACGAAATTTCCTTCCAGATGCTCGATGTGGTTTTGGGTCAAGGCTCGGCGCGCGTCGGCTTCTACCCGATTGCGGCCACCTTCCTTGGCCAGATACATCGCACGGTCGGCACGCTCGATCCATTCGTCGGAAGTTTCGGACGGCAGATACTCGGCGACCCCGACGCTGACCGTGAGGCGGCCGATCCCGTCGATCTCGGATGCCGCGACGGTCTCGCAGATCCGTCGGGCGGTGGCCTGGGCCCGACCGAGACCGGTGTTCGGCATCAGGACGATGAATTCCTCGCCGCCCCAGCGCGTCAGCGAATCGGACTTGCGCATGATCGCCCGCACCAGCGCACTGATCGCCACCAGCACCCGGTCTCCCTCCCGATGTCCGTGCTCGTCGTTGATGCGCTTGAAGTGGTCGACGTCGATCAGCAGCATCGACAGCGGGTGGCCATAGCGCGCGGAGCGGTGGGTTTCCCCCTCGATCGTCTCTTCGAAGCGGCGCCGGTTCCAGGCGTTGGTCAGGCGGTCGGTGCTGGCCAGTTCCTCGAGCGTGAAGATCGCGCTGCGCAACTGGGCATTGGCCTGCTGGGCTTCCTTCAGCGCGCGTTCGGCAGCGAGCACGTTGCAGTCTTCGGCGGAGACCTCGACCGCGATCAACCCGAGCGCGATGAGCTGTTGTTGCTCGCCGAAGATCGGAAATCGGGCGACCTGAAAGGATATCGTCCCCCTGCCGCGAATGACGCATTCGCTGACGGTGACGCCCTGGCAGGAGACGCGGATGTCGTGCTCCGCGACCCGGGCTCGCTGCGCGCGATCCGGCGCCAGCAGGCTGTCGTCGTCGGCGCCGACCACGGTGTCGAGCGGGGCGTCGGCATAGCGCGCGAATTCGCCGTTGGCGAACAGGTAGCGGCCGTCGAGACCCTTGATCGCGACGGCGACGTTCGAGTGGCTCAGGAACAGCGGCAGGATGTCCCTGACGTCATCGATTTCCATCGGTCCTCGGCATGGCGACGATATCGTGAATGAGGTCGGCTTCGCTGCAGTCGACCCGACGTTGGCATATGCGTGAAGCGTAACAACAAATCGATGCGGCGGCGACCCGATCGTGGGCCTCGGCGGTCGGATCACAGCACCAGGATGGCGCGGAAGTCATTCACGTTGGTCAGGGTCGGGCCGGTCACCAGCGAGTCGCCGAGCCGCTCGAAAAAGCCGTGGCCGTCGTTGGCATCGAGGCTGGCGCGGGGATCGATTCCGGCCGACCAGGCGCGAGTGAGCGTATCGGGGGCGATCACCGCGCCTGCGATTTCCTCGACGCCATCCACGCCATCGGTGTCGCCCGCCAGCGCCCAGGTGGTGGTCTGGCCTTCGAGGGCGATGGCCAGGGCAAGCAGGAATTCGACGTTGCGGCCACCGCGGCCTTCGCCTCGCAGGGTGACCGTGGTCTCGCCGCCGGACAGCAGCACGCAGGGCGGCCGTGCCGGCTGGTGATGGCGCGCGACCTGCATCGCGACGCCGGCCAGCGCACGGCCGAGTTCGCGCGCTTCTCCCTGCAGGCTGTCGCCGAGGATCAGCGGCCGGATGCCGTGGCGGGCGGCGACGCCGGCGGCCGCCAGCAGCGCCATCTGCGGGGTCGCGACGAGGTGGGTCTCGACCCCGGCGGTGCGAGGATCGCCCGGCTTGACCGATTCCCCGCGGCCGGATTCGAGCCAGGCCCTGGCCTCGCCGGGCAACGGGATGCGGTAGCGATCGACGATCTCGAGGGCATCATGGCACCGGCTGGGGTCCGCGACGGTGGGACCCGAGGCGATGTCGGCCGGATCGTCGCCCGGTACGTCCGAGATCAGCAGATTGACGACCCGTGCCGGGTGACAGGCCGCAGCCAGGCGACCGCCCTTGATCGCCGACAGGTGGCGGCGCAAGCAGTTCATCTCGGTGATCGTGGCGCCGCATCGCAGCAAGTCGCGATTGATGGCTTGCTTGGCGTCCAGGTCGAGCCCGCCGGCCGGCATCGGCAGCAGCGCGGAGCCGCCGCCGGAGATCAGGCAGATGACGAGGTCGTCGTTGCCCAGCTCGGCGACCGAGGCCAGCATGCGGCGGGCGGCCGCGAGCCCGGCAGCGTCGGGCACGGGATGGGCCGCCTCGACGATCTCCACCGTACGGCACGCCACTGCATGCCCGTAGCGGGTCACGACCAGGCCCGAGAGCGGACCCGGCCAGTGGCGTTCGAGCGCGGCGGCCATCGCCGCCGACGCCTTGCCGGCCCCGATCACCACGGTTCTGCCCAGCGGAGGCGGCGGCAGATGGGGCGGGATGCAGCGCTCGGGCATCGCGGCGGACACCGCCGCATCGAACATCTCCCGCAGGATCGCGCGCGGGTCCATGGCCGGCTACCGCGATCAATCGGCGATCGGGTGGTTGGCGAGGGTCTCCAAGGCCCGGACCATCGCCGAGTGATCCCAGCCGTGACCGCCGTGGGCACCGCAGGCGTTGAACAACTCCTGGGCGGTCGCCGTGTTGGGGAGCGACACACCGAGTTCGCGGGCGGTGACGAGGGCCAGATTCAGATCCTTCTGATGCAATTCGATGCGAAATCCGGGATCGAAGCTGCGTTTGATCATGCGCTCGCCATGGACTTCGAGGATGCGCGAATTGGCGAAGCCGCCCATCAAGGCTTCGCGCACGCGGGAGGGGTCGGCACCGGCCTTGGCGGCGAGCACCAGCGCTTCGCCGACGGCCTCGATCGTCAGCGCGACGATGATCTGGTTGGCGACCTTGGTGATCTGGCCGTCGCCGTTGCCGCCGACCCGGGTGATGTTCCTGCCCATCGTCGAGAACAGTGGCAGCACTTGGTCGAAGGTGGCCTGCTCGCCACCGACCATGATCGTCAGCGCGGCGTTCTTCGCGCCGACTTCGCCACCGGAAACCGGCGCATCGAGGTACTGGCAGCCCAGGGCGTTGATGCGTGTGGCGAAGTCACGGGTTGCCACCGGCGAGATCGAGCTCATGTCCACCACGACCTTACCGGCCGAAAGACCGGCGGCGACGCCATCCTCGCCGAACAACACCCGCTCGACGTCGGGCGTGTCCGGAACCATGGTGAAGACGACGTCGCCGGCGCGGGCTGTGCCGGCCGCGGAGCCGGCATCCCGCCCGCCCGCGGCCAGGAGTGCTCCGGGCACGCCGCTGCGGCTGTGCAGGAAGACGTCGTGCCCGGCCGCGATGAGGTGGCCGGCCATGGGCCTACCCATGATGCCCAGACCGATGAATCCGATTTTCGCCATTGACCTCTCCTCCGTGCGCCGTCAGCCCGGCAGCCAGCCGAGGCCGGCCTCGGTGGTGGTGGCCGGCTTGTACTCGCAACCGATCCATCCATCGTAGCCCAGGCGGTCGATTTCGCCGAACAGGAACGGGAAGTTGATCTCGCCGCTGCCGGGCTCGTGGCGCCCGGGATTGTCGGCCAACTGCATGTGGCCGATGCGGGGCAGGTGGCGGGCGATGGTCGCCGCCAGTTCGCCTTCCATGCGCTGGGCATGATAGATGTCGTACTGGATCGCCAGGTTGGCGGCACCGACCCGATCGATCAGGTGCGCGGCCTGGTCGGTGCGATTGAGCAGGAAGCCGGGAACGTCGAAGTGGTTGATCGGCTCGATCAGCAGGCGCAGGCCGGCTTTGTCCAGTTCCCGCGCGGCGAAGCCGAGGTTGTCGGCGAAGGTCTGCCACAGCTGCTCCGGATCCTCCCCGGCCGGTGCGATGCCGGCCAGGCAATTGAGTCGTGGGCAGCCGAGCGCGCGGGCATACGCGATCGCCCGGCCGACGCCTTCCTGGAATTCGCCGACCCGCCCGGGGTGGCAGGCGATGCCGCGTTCCCCCGCGCCCCAGTCTCCCGCCGGCAGGTTGTGCAGTACCTGCGAGAGCCCGTGGCGGGCGAGTGCCTCCGCCAACTGGTCGGCCGGCCAATCGTAGGGAAAGAGATATTCGACGGCGCGAAAGCCGCCCCGGGCCGCGGCCTCGAATCGCTCGAGGAACGGACGTTCGGTGAATAGCATCGTCAGGTTGGCAGCGAAGCGGGGCATGGGGGCGGGCTCCTGGGCGATCGACACACGGACAACAGTGCCACGAAGCGTCGCTCCTCGTCGATGCCCGGCAGGCGAAAGCGATAAAGACTGACGTCGGCGTGCCGAAATGCTTGGGGTCAATCAGTCCGGTAAACACGATGCCCGCAACAACGGATTCGGACCCGGCAGGTGGCGGCGTGCGGCGGCTGCTCCTGGTTGCTTTGATGGTCTGCCTGTTCGGCGCCTTGATGTCCACCCTGCTGACCCGCGCCAAGCTCGAGCAGGGGATGTCGCGAATCATCGAAGCGCGGGTGGTGTCGGCGGCCCGCGAATTGGCGCGCAGCGTCGAGCGGGCGCAGGGGATGGGCCTCGAACTGGCCGCGCTGGACACTTTGCCTGCGCTGCTCGCGCGTCACCGCGAGGCCGAGTCACTGGTCGACCACATCGACGTCTTCGGCGACGACGGCCGCGTCCTCGCCAGTTCGTCCCCGGCGCGCGTCGGTGGCACGGTCTCGGCCGAGGCGCGTCTCGCGGCGAGTCGTGCGGGCGATCAGCCCTGGTCGGCTCTGGGCGATGGTGGCCGCGTTGCCGGCGTCAGCCTGCGCACCGGCTACGGGCTGACAATCGGGCATTTCGGGCTGCACTATTCGGCGCGCGAGCTCGCGACGGCGATGGCCAGTGCCGATCGCCGCCTCGGTGTGTCCGCGGCGCTCGACTTCGGCATTGCGGCGGTCGCCTCGCTGGTCGCCGTCGGCTGGCTGACCCGACGTCGACGCGGCGCCGGTCGGGCGCCGGCGCGCTGGTCGATGGCGGCTGCCTGCCTGCTGCCGCTGGTGTTG
Source organism: Rhodocyclaceae bacterium (assembly GCA_020445785.1). Classification (GTDB taxonomy): domain Bacteria; phylum Pseudomonadota; class Gammaproteobacteria; order Burkholderiales; family Rhodocyclaceae; genus Cognatazoarcus. The sequence goes on along the minus strand of JAGRFZ010000059.1, from coordinate 57,521 downwards.
GCGATGGCGGCCTTCGGTGCGCAATCGCAGCGCGCCTTCAGCGAGCAACTGGTGCCGCAGGCGGTGCACAAGGCCGCTTCGCTGGGCCGTGGACTGGCCGGTCTGATCGAACGGGCCCATGACGCCGGCTTCGCCCTCGCTGCGCTCCACGGCGTCGATCGGGCGATGCGGGAACTGCGCCGCCACCACCCGGAGCTGGCCTATGTCGCCGCGGTCGACGGCGATGGCGTGGTGGTGTTCGGCGACGGCGCGATTCCGGTCGACCTCGATGACCGCGGGACAGCCGGGCGGGCGGTGGTGCCGCTCGTCGATCAGGATCGACGCCATGGCGCGTTGGTGCTCGGCATCGATCCGGATTTCGTTCGTGCCTTGATCATCGACATGCGGCTGGACGTGGCGGTGGTGCTGCTGGTGGCACTGGTGCTCGCTGCCGAACTGGTGCGCCATGTCGGCACGACGGCACGCGGCTCGCCCGATGCCGGCCTGATGCGTATCCGCGCGCCGCTGTTCACCTTCATCCTGGCCGAGGAACTGACACGTCCGTTGCTGCCGGCCTACGTCGGCCGGCTCGCCGGCGGCGAGGGCGGCGCCGTCGAACCCCTCGTGGTCGGTCTGCCGATCGCCTTGTTCATGCTGATCGTCGCCCTCGGCCAGCCGGCCATGGGGCGCTGGAGCGAACGCGTGGGAAGGCGCCGTGCCTTGCTTGCCGGTGCCCTGATCGGGGCGGTCGGCTTTGCCGGCAGTGCACTCGCTCAGGGTTTCGCCGACCTGCTGCTGTGGCGCGCACTGTGCGCGGTGGGTTATGCCGTGGTCTTCGCCGCGGCCCAGGGCCACGTCCTGGATCAGGCCGGGCCCGCGGGTCGCACCCGCGGCTTCGCCGTGTTCGTCGGCGCGATCATGGCCGCCACCGTGTGCGGACCTTCGATCGGCGGCATCCTTGCCGACCAGCTCGGCCAACGCCCGACCTTCGCGGTGTCCGCTGCGCTGTGCCTGCTGGCGCTGGTGCCGATGGGCGCGCTGCCTGTGGGGAACGGCCATCGCGGTGAAGGCGCGGGCGTCCGCTTTCGGGACCTGGTCGGACTGCTTGCCAACCGGCGATTCGCGGTGCTGGCCCTGTTCGCCGCGATCCCGGCCAAGGTGCTGCTGGTCGGCGTGCTGTTCTATCTGGTGCCGCTATATGTCGCCGAGCTCGGCCACGGCCAGGCTGCGGCGGGCCGGTTGATCATGCTGTACGGCTTGCTGATGGTGGTGCTGGTGCCGTTGGCCGCGCGTCGCGGTGAAGATTTTCCGCGCCGATTGGGGCTGGTCGCCGGCGGCCTCGGCCTGTCCGGTGCCGGTGTCCTCGCGGCCTCGGCCATGCCCGACGAAGCCGGCCTGCTGGCGCTGGTCGGCCTGCTCGGGTTGGGCCAGGCGCTGGCGATTTCGGCCCAGTCGGCGCTGGTCGGCGAGATGTGTCGGGACGACATTGCCGAACACGGCGTCGACGCGGTCTACGGCGCCTACCGCTTGCTCGAGCGCCTCGGCAACGTCGCCGGCCCGCTGGTGGCGGCTGCGCTGTTGTCTTCCGCCGGATTCGGCGGTGCCTTCGCCGCGCTCGGTGCCGCCGCCCTGGTCTGCGCGTTGGTGTGCGGATGGGTGCTGGGGCGGGGGCAGGCGTCGATCCCGGCGATGCGGGGCGTGGCATGAACGGCTTGGCAGCGGAGTGCGGATGAACGCACGCAGGCGAACGATTCTGGCCATGGCGGCCGCATTGGCCTGCCCGGGCCTCGCTTGGGCCCGGCGCTTGCCGTCGCGGCGCCTTCGGATCAGCGCCGTGACCTATCGCGGCCGCACCCGGGTCGAAGACGGATTCGAAGCCTATCTCGCCGCTCGCGGCATGGTCGCCGAGATCCTCTGGCACGACATCGCCCGCGATCCGGGCCGCCTCCCGGATGTCGTCGCACGCATCCGCGGCGAGGCGCCGGACCTGGTATACACCTGGGGCACCACGGTCAGCCTCGGTGTGCTCGGGCCCTTCGACGGCATCGAGCCCGCGCGCCATGTCACCGACGTGCCGGCGGTGTTCACGCTGGTGGCCGATCCGGTGGGTGCGCGTCTGGTGCCGTCGATGGCGACACCGGGCCGGGCGCTCACCGGGGTCAGCCACATGGCCCCGCTCGAGGCCCAACTGCGCGCGATGGCGAGCTATCGGGCCTTCGAAGCGATGGGGGTGATCTATTCGCCGACCGAGAAGAATGCACGGCTCGCGGTGGCCGGCGTCGAAGCGCTCGGCCGGCGCCAAGGTTTCGCGGTGCTGACACGCCCGTTCCCGCTCGACGACAACGGACGCCCGGACGGCACGCAGGCGGGCCGCCTGGTGGACGAACTGCGTCGGGCCGGTGCCCAATGGCTTTATCTGCCGCCCGACTCCTTCCTGACCACGGTCGCGCCGCAACTGCTGGCTCGGGCCACCGAGATCGGTCTGCCGAGCTTTGCCTCGACCGAGGCGCTGGTGCGGGCCGGCGCGCTGACCGGGATCGTCTCCGGCTACGAGGCGGTCGGCCAGTTCACGGCCTTCAAGGCGGAGCAGATCCTGCTGCAGGGGCGCGCGCCGGCGAGCATTCCGGTGGAAACCCTGAGTCGCTTCTCGCTGCCGGTGAATCTCCCGGTGGCGCGCCGCCTGGGGCTGCCGCCGCCACTGGCCATGTTCGACTATGCCGAGCTGCTCGATGATCAGGGGGGGGCGCGATGAGCGCCAGGACAGCCGCCGGCCGAGGCCCCATGGGCGCCGACGCGACCGACGACGACGCCACGGTCGTGCTCGGCGACCCCGAGGCGACCCGGGTGCTGCCGCGCGCCGGGCAAGCGTCCGCCGGGGCTGCGCCGCGGGACGACGAGCGCACCCGGGTCATGGCCCGGCTTGCGCCATTGATGTCGGACTCGCGCGCGCCCGGATTCGGCGATGACCAGCAGACCGTGGTGCTGCCGCTGCCCGAGACCCGGCCGAGCGCCGACCTGATCAGCGCGGCACCGGCTGCCAGCGAGACCTTGCCGCCCGGCTACCGCTTGCATGAGTACCGCATCGAGCGGGTACTGGGACAGGGCGGTTTTGGCGTCACCTACCTGGCTTCGGACATCCATCTTCACGCGCGGATGGCGATCAAGGAGTACCTGCCATCGCAGATCGCCTATCGTCTCGAGGATCAGCGGGTCAGTGCCCGTGGCGCCCGCAGGCTGGATCTGTACCTGCGCGGCCTCGAGAACTTCCTGGTCGAGGCGCGCACGCTGGCGGCGTTTCGCCACCCCCACATCGTGCGCGTGGCCCGCTTCTTCGAGGCCAACAACACGGCCTACATGGTGCTCGAATACGAGCGCGGCAAATCCTTGCGCCAATGGTGGCCGGAGTCCGGCGGCGTCGGCGAGCGCGACCTGCTGGACATGCTGGCACCACTGCTGCACGGCCTCGAAACCGTGCACCGTGCCGGATTCATGCACCGCGACATCAAGCCCGACAACATTTCGGTGCGTGCCGGTGATGGTTCATTGGTGTTGCTCGACTTCGGCTCGGCCGGCCCCACCGGCGGCCGCGAGGGCGAGTTGACGATGGTGACGCCGGGCTACGGTCCGATCGAGCAGTACGGCAGCGGCAGCCAGGGACCGTGGACCGACATCTACGCGCTGGGCGCGACCCTGTATTGGATGCTGTTCGGCGACAAGCCGCCGGACGCACCGCTGCGGGCGGGCGCCGGCGATCCGATGGCCGCGGCCGCCGTGCGTGGTGCCTCGCGCTACAGTGCGGAACTGCTGCGGGCGATCGATTGGGCGCTCGCGCCGCATCCGCCGGATCGCCCGCAGAGCGTTGCCGAGTTTCGCCGCGCCCTGTTCGCGGCCGATCCGGCGGCAATGGCCCTGCCGGACGCACTCGCAGCCGGCGACTTGGCGCCGCGCGGCATGCAGCGACGGCGATCGTTGTCGAAGCGGGTGGCGCATGGCTGTCGGCGCCTGCTGCATCCAGCCGCCTGGCCGCTTTCGCTGAAGATGACCGTGGCGATGGTGTTCGCGGCCCTCGCGCCGATGTTGATCACCGCCCAGTACAATCTGACCGCGAGTACCGAGCGGGTCAGCGCGGGCGAGTTGCGCAATCTGATGCAGCTTGCCGACAGCCTCGCCGCACGGGTCGCGCAATTGCTGTCCGACAACCGCAAGCTGTCCCGCTACCTCGCCTCGGACGAGGCCTTGGTCGGTGAGCTCGATCAGGTTCGGGCCCGTCGCCCGGCGGGCCGACGTGCCCAGGCGCGCCTCGACGATCTGGTGCGTGCGAATCCCGACGTGCAATTGGCGATGGCCTACGATCGCCACGGCACGATCGTGCTGTCGAGCGACCCGGCCGTGGTCGGTAGAAACTTCGCGTTCCGAGACTATTTCCAACGGGCGATTCGTGGCGAGTCCTACGTCAGCGGCATCCTTGTCGGTGCGGTCGCCGGCGAACCCGGCATCTTTTTCGCCGAGCCTGCCCGCAATGGCGCTGGCGAGGTGGTCGGCGCGATCGTGCTACGGGTCAAGGGCGAGGTCGTGGACGCGATTCTCGCGCGCGGTCGCCAGGAGGGCGGTCGCGAGCCCTTGCTGGTGGACGGCGACGGCGTCGTTCTCTACCACCACGATCGCGCGCTGCTCTACCACAGCCTGCAGCCGCTCGCGCCGGACGTGCTCGACGCGATCCTCGCCGACCGCCGGTTCCGGCGCGACCGCATCGACGATCTCGCCATGCCGACGCTGGCGGCTGCGATGGTCGGCGCCCGCGCGCCGGGCAGCATTGCGTATCGATCCAGCATCAGTGGGCTCGCCGAGATCGCCGGCTACGCGCCGGTCGCCGGCCATGACTGGGTGGTCGGCGTCTCCGAGCCGCGAGCCTACTTCGAGTCGCCGCTGGACGAACTCTTTTCCAATGTCCTTGCCAGCGTCGCCGTCGTCGGCATGCTGTTCGTATTGGTGGCAATGTTCTTCGCGCGCTCGCTGTCACGTCCGATCCTGGCGCTCACCGCGGCCGCCGACGCCCTACGTGGCGGCGACTTTTCGGCTGCCACCGTGCGCGCCAGCGGCCGCGACGAATTGGGCCAGCTTGCGCGCACCTTCAACGTCATGGTGGACGTGCTGCGCCAGCGCGAGCGCGAGCGGGTTCGGACCCGGGGCGGCAGCGAGTGAATGCCCGCAACGGCAATGCCGGTCTGCTGCAGCTTCGCAACTGGTACGACTACCTGCGCCAGGCGGAGGCCACCGCGGCGCGCTTCGACGGGCACTACCTCGACGGCCACTTCGAATACCAGCATCCGACCCGCCTGCAGCCGGGAACGCCCCGCCGCATGCGGCGCGCCTATCGGGTGCGTATTGCCTATTCCGAGTGGGGGGCGCGCGGCGCGCCGCTGTTGGTCTGTTGCGGTGGCGTCGCCAACAGTGCGATGCGCTTCGCCTTTCTCGCGGATGCGTTGCGTGATCGGTTTCGTGTGATCTGCATGGACTGGGCCGGCCGAGGTGCGTCGGGCTGGCTGGTGGACGAGGGCGACTATTCGCTCGCGACCCATGTCGAGCAGTTGCGGCAACTGATCGACCACCTCGGCGGTGGCCCGGTCTCGCTGCTGGGCTCGTCGCTCGGTGGTAGCGCCGGCATCGTGCTCGCGGCGCGCTACCCGGGTCGGGTGGCCCGGCTGATTCTCAACGATATCGGACCCTTCGTGCCGAAGAGCCGGCGCACGCGGCGCGCCCAGGCGCTGGCGCGTCACTACGTATTCCGCAATCCGGCCGACCTGCTGCGCAAGATCGGTGCCGCCCAGCGCAATTTCGGCCCGGCCAGCGACGACGTACGTTTTCATCTGAGCTATCACCAGACCCGCTGGTCCGAAGCCGACGGCGGGCGCGTCTACCGCCACGACATCCGCGCGCTGCAGGCCTACCGCCGAGACGCCGGTGCGAGCCTCGACCAGTGGGCCGACTGGCAGCGGGTACGCTGCCCGGTGCTGGTGATCCACGGTCTGCAGTCGGACGCGCTGCTGCCGCACACCCTGGCGCGGATGCAACAGGGGCGCGAGCTGCAACTGATGCACGTACCCGACACCGGCCACACCCCGATCCTGCACGACCGCAACCAGATCCATTTCGTCGGGGCGTGGCTGGCAGGCCCGGCCACGGCTGCGCGCGAGTGGTGCGTACTGCACGCCCCGTGATCGTCCACGAAAAAACGCCGAAGCCCGAAGGCTTCGGCGTCGAAACTGGTGGTGATGGGCGGAATCGAACCGCCGACCTATGGGTTATGAATCCATCGCTCTAACCGTCTGAGCTACATCACCACGAAGCCGGCGATAATAGCGTCTGGGATTGCACGGGGTCAAGCCGCCGCGGCGGACGCCGGCGAGCGCGCCGACCGGATCCGACGCGCTTGGCGAATTGTTGGAATATCAGAAACTTGCATTGACTTGCGGCGTCCATTGAACGAGTATTCGCGGTTTTTGCTTCGCCGCGCTCCCGCCCGTGCGGGCGCGGAGGCGGGCGAAGTGGGTGCCGGAGTGGCACGGGTCGATCGATGAAGAAACTGTACATACGCACTTTCGGCTGTCAGATGAACGAGTACGACTCGGACAAGATGGCGGACGTGCTGGGTTCGAGCGAGGGGTTGGAGACCACCGACAACCCCGAAGACGCCGACGTGATCCTGTTCAATACCTGCTCGGTGCGTGAAAAGGCGCAGGAGAAGGTGTTTCACGACCTGGGCCGGGTCAAGCACCTGAAACGCCGCAAGCCCGGGCTGATCATCGGTGTCGGTGGTTGCGTGGCGAGCCAGGAAGGCGAAGCCATCGTGGCCCGCGCGCCGTATGTGGACCTGGTGTTCGGCCCCCAGACGCTGCACCGGCTGCCGGCGCTGATCGACCAGCGGCGCCGGTCGGGCAGTGCCCAGGTGGACATCAGCTTTCCGGAAATCGAAAAGTTCGACCATCTGCCGCCGGCCCGGGTCGAGGGGGCGAGCGCCTTCGTCTCGATCATGGAGGGCTGCAGCAAGTACTGCAGCTTCTGCATCGTGCCCTATACCCGCGGCGACGAGATCTACCGACCGCTGGCCGACGTCCTGGCGGAGGTCGCCGGCCTGGCCGCGCAGGGCGTGCGCGAGATCACCCTGCTGGGGCAGAACGTCAATGCTTGGCGTGCGCCGATGGCACCAGGCAGCGACGAGATGGCGGACTTCGCCTTCCTGCTCGAGTGCGTGCACGACGTGCCCGGCATCGAGCGCCTGCGTTACACCACATCACATCCGCGCGAGATGACGCCGCGGGTGATCGAGGCCTACACTCGCTTGCCGAAGCTGGTATCCCATCTGCATTTGCCGGTGCAGGCCGGCGCCGATCGGGTGCTGGCGGCGATGAAGCGTGGTTATACCGTGCTCGAGTACAAGTCGCTGGCGCGGCGGCTCAAGGCGGCGCGGCCGGATCTGTCCTTGTCGTCGGATTTCATCGTCGGCTTTCCGGGCGAGACCGAGGCCGATTTCGAGGCCACGATGCGGTTGATCGACGAGGTCGGTTTCGACACCTCCTTCAGCTTCGTCTACAGTGCGCGGCCCGGCACGCCGGCGGCGGATCTCGCCGACGCCACGCCGCAGGCGGTCAAGCTCGCCCGCCTCGCCCGCCTGCAGAAGCGCATCGAGGAACAAGCGGCGGCGATCTCTGCTGCGATGGTCGGTTCGGTGCAGCGGGTGCTGGTGGAAGGGCCGTCGAAGAAGGACGCCAGCGAGCTGGCGGGGCGCACCGACAACAACCGGGTGGTGAACTTCCCCGGCCTGGCGCGCCTGGCGGGCCATTTCGTCGACGTGACCATCACGGCGGCGTTGCCCCACAGCCTGCGGGGCGAAATCGTGACTCGGGAGAGCTGATTGGCGAAGACCCTGGAAGTGGTGCTGGAGCCGCTGGACAATCAGCGCCTGGCCAACCTGTGCGGCGCGTTGGACGAGAACCTGCGCCAGATCGAAACCGCCTACGACGTCGAGATCGCCCGTCGCGGCGAGCGCTTTACGGTGCGCGGCAAGGCTGGCCAGGTGCAGCAGGCGGGCCGGGCGATCGAGCATTTCTATGGGATCGCGGGCGACGAATTCGGTGTCGACGACATCCAGCTGGGGCTGGTGGAACTGGCCAACCGCAGCCAATCGACGCAGCCGGCGCCAGCGCTATTGACCCGCAAGTCCGAGTTGCATGGCCGCACCCCGCGTCAGGTCGAGTACCTGCGCAACATCCAGGAGCACGACATCACCTTCGGCATCGGCCCGGCCGGCACCGGCAAGACGTATCTGGCGGTGGCGAGCGCGGTCGATTCCTTCGAGCGCGAGCATGTCGAGCGTATCATCCTGACCCGGCCCGCGGTCGAGGCGGGCGAGCGCCTCGGATTCCTGCCCGGCGATCTGACCCAGAAGGTGGACCCCTACCTGCGGCCGCTGTACGACGCGCTCTACGATCTGATGGGGCTCGAACGGGTCGGCAAGCTGTTCGAGCGGGGGGCAATCGAGATTGCGCCGCTGGCGTTCATGCGCGGCCGCACCCTGAACCACGCCTTCATCATCCTCGACGAGGCGCAGAACACGACCGCCGAGCAGATGAAGATGTTCCTGACCCGGATCGGCATCGGCGCCAAGGCCGTGGTCACCGGCGACCTCACCCAGGTGGACCTTCCCCGCGGGCAGGTCAGCGGCCTGCGAGAGGCGCGCGACGTGCTGCATGCGGTGCGGGGTATCGCGGTCACGGAGTTTCTGAAGGAAGACGTCGTGCGCCATCCGCTGGTGGCCCGCATCGTCGCGGCCTACGAGCAGCGCATGTCGCTGATCGAGGAGGTCGGCGACGACACCGCTGCGCCGTCGCGCTCGGCGGGGCGGCGATAACCCGATGTTGCGCTTGTCGGTGCAACGGGCGGTGCGGGGGGCCGTCGCGGCCGGCGCGCCGCTGCGCCCCCAACTGCTGCGCTGGTGCCGAGCCGCCTTGCGCGGAGACGCCGAGGTCGTGATTCGACTGGTGGGCGAGGACGAGGGGCGCGCGTTGAACCGCGCCTATCGCCAACGCGACTACGCCACCAACGTCCTCAGCTTCGCCTACGATGAAGGGGAGGAGATGCCGTTGCCACCAGGCATGCCATTGGTGGGCGACATCGTGCTGTGCGTGCCGGTGGTGGCCGCGGAGGCGCGGCACCAAGGCAAGGCACTGGGCGATCATTACGCCCACTTGGTGGTGCATGGTATGCTGCATCTGCAGGGGTTCGACCACCAAAGCGAGGCGGACGCATCGCGGATGGAGGCTCTGGAACGGGAGATACTGGCGGGAGTGGGGATCGGCGATCCGTATGCCGGCGACAACGACGGAATCCATGAACCGTGAGTGATGCGCCATGGGTAATGCGCTTCGCGCCCATTGCCCATCGCCCATTCCTCATCAATCCGACCCATGGATAGTTCCCCCAGTCGACCTAGCCTGCTCGACCGTCTCGGCGCCCTGTTGTCCAAGGAGCCGGAAACCCGCGAAGAACTGCTCGCCCTGCTTCATTCCTCTTTCGACCGCAATCTGGTCGATGCCGACGCCCTGTCGATCATCGAGGGCGCGCTCCAGGTGTCCGACATGCAGGTGCGCGACGTGATGGTGCCGCGTGCCCAGATGGACGTCGTCCATCTCGACGATCCGGTGGACGAGATCGCGGCGTTCGCGATCGAGACCGCCCACTCCCGCTTTCCGGTGGTCGGTGACGGCAAGGACGACGTCACCGGCGTGCTGCTGGCCAAGGATCTGCTGCGCTTTTTCGCCGGTCGCGAGTTCAATCTGCGCGACATGCTGCGGCCGGCGGTGTTCGTGCCGGAATCGAAGCGGCTCAACGTGTTGCTCCGGGAATTTCGCATCAGCCGTAACCACATGGCGCTGGTGGTGGACGAATACGGCGGAGTGTGCGGGCTGGTGACGATCGAGGACGTGCTCGAGCAGATCGTCGGCGACATCGAGGACGAGTACGATTTCGACGAGGCCGAGGACAACATCCGCCTCGACCAGATGGGGCGCTACCGGGTCAAGGCCACGACCGAGGTCGAAGACTTCAATGCGGCCTTCGAGACGGCCTATCCGGACGATGAAGTGGATACCGTCGGCGGCCTGGTGATCAAGTTTCTCGGCCGTCTGCCGAAGCGCGGCGAAATCGTGTCGATGGACAACCTGCGCATCCAGGTGATCCGTGCCGACAGCCGACGCGTCTATACCCTGCTGATCGAGAAGCTGCCTGAAACGGTCGCCTCCGAAACCGAGTGACGCTGCTGTCGCTCGTGTTGGCCGCGGTCGCCGGCCTGGCCACGGTCGCCGGTTTCGCCCCCTACGGCCTGTTTCCGGTGCCGGTGGTGACCGTAGCGCTGCTGTTCGCGCTGTTGGGGCGTCGGCAATCGTGGCGAGGGGGGTTCGCGATCGGCATGGCCTGGGGGCTGGGTCTGTTCCTGGGCGGGGTGTCGTGGCTGTTCGTCGCCCTCCACCGCTACGGCGGCATGCCGGTGCCGATGGCGGCGACGGCGGTGTCGCTGTTCTGCGCGTATCTTGCCTTGTTTCCCGGTGTGGCCGGCGCCTTGTGGGTCGCCCTCAGGCGCCGTCGAGCCGTGGCCGACGCGCTGCTCGCAGCCGGACTCTGGACCCTCTCCGAATGGCTGCGGGGCATCGTGCTGACCGGCTTTCCATGGCTGGCGCTGGGCTACTCGCAGACACCGCCCAGCCCCCTGGCGCCGATCGCACCGCTGCTCGGCGTGTATGGCATCGGCTTCTGTCTGGTGCTTGCCGGGGCTGCGCTCGGGTTGGCCGACTGGCGCTCGCGGGCGCCGCTGCCGGCACTGTTGCTGACCCTGGCGCTGGCCGCCGGTGGCTGGTCCCTGCGTACGCGTCCATGGACCGAACCGGCCGGTGCCCCCCTGTCGGTGTCGCTGGTGCAAACCGACATCGAACAATCGCTGAAGTGGCGGGCCGATCTCCAACTGCAATGGCTGCGGGTCAATCTGGACTTGGTGCGCGAGCACCCGGCACGGCTGGTGGTACTGCCGGAGACGACGCTGCCGATGCTCGCCGCGCAACTGCCGCCGGGCTACCTGGCGACGTTGACCGACGCGGTCGGCGGGCACGGCGGTGATCTGGTGTTCGGCGTGTTCCTGCGGGAGGCCGATGGTGCGATCCACAACGCGGCGTTGGCGACCGGCGCGTCCGGCCATCAGCGCTATGCGAAGAATCATCTGGTGCCCTTCGGCGAGTACTCGCCACCGATGTTCGGCTGGTTCTACGACTGGGCGAACATCCCGATGTCGGACCAGACGCCAGGCGGTGCGAACCAGCCGCCGATGGCCTTCGACGATCAGCGGATCGCCATCAATATCTGCTACGAAGACTTGTTCGGGGCCGAGATCGCCGCCGCGGCCGCCGATGCGACGATCCTGCTCAATATGTCCAACCTGGCCTGGTACGGGGATTCCCTGGCCCAGCCCCAGCATCTGCAGATCGCCCGCATGCGGGCCCTCGAGACCGGCCGCCCGATGCTGCGCGCGACCAATACCGGGATGACTGCGGTGGTGGCCCACGACGGCCGCGTCGCAGGGGTGCTGCCCGCGTTCGAACGCGGCGCGTTGAGCGCCCGCGTACAGGGTCGCAGCGGAAGCACGCCCTACATGCGCTGGCGCGACCGACCGGCGCTGGCGCTGGCGCTCGCGGCGCTGACGGCGAGCCTGCTGCTGGGCCGACGGCCGGCGCCGGTGGCCGCGCACGATTCCGCGATTCAATGAATTCGCGCCGGCAGCCGGTCCACGGCATCATTGGGGGTTCCATGGCAATGCGAGAACACAAGGAGACGGAAATGCGCAGCTATCCGCCCGACAGTCCCAAGGCACTGGCCCGCTTGGTGGCGATGGCCGTCGTCGCCGACGGCGAACTGGACAACTGCGAGATCGACCGCTTGCGCGAGCTCAACATCTTCTCGATGCTCGGCATCGAGTCCGAAGGCTTCTACCAGGTGTTGCTCGAACTGTGCCGGGATCTCGCAGTAGGCGGCAGCGGCCAGCACGTCGCGCTGCTGTCTTCCGAGCGGCTGGAGCAGCTCGCCGCCGACGTCACCGAGCCCAAGCTGCGCAAGCTGGTGCTGTCGGCGATGCTGGTCACGGCCAAGGCCGACGGCGAAGTCAGCGGCGGCGAACAGACGCTGCTGCGCTTCCTGATCGAGAAGTGGGCGCTGCCGCTCGACAGCCTGCGGCAGCCGTGACGGGGCGGCGCCCGTCGCAAATGGAAGGGCAGCGCCAAAAGACAGTAAAATCGCGGTCTTTCTGTCCACCGGATGCCAGTTCCGGGCGGTAATCCATGACTGCAAGCAAAGCGACCTTTCAGCAGCTCATTCTGACGCTGCAGAATTTCTGGGGAGAGCAGGGGTGCGTCCTGCTCCAACCCTACGACCTCGAAGTCGGGGCCGGCACTTCCCACACTGCGACCTTTCTGCGGGCAATCGGCCCGGAGCCGTGGAACGCCGCCTACGTGCAGCCGTCGCGCCGCCCCAAGGACGGACGCTACGGCGACAACCCCAACCGCCTGCAGCACTACTATCAGTATCAGGTGGTGCTCAAGCCCTCGCCGCTCGACATCCAGGAACGCTATCTCGACAGCCTGCGCGCCCTCGGCATCGATCCCAAGCAGCACGACATCCGCTTCGTCGAGGACGACTGGGAAAATCCGACCCTGGGCGCCTGGGGCCTTGGCTGGGAGGTCTGGCTGGACGGCATGGAGGTCACCCAGTTCACCTATTTCCAGCAGGTCGGCGGGCTCGACTGCAAGCCGGTGCTGGGAGAGATCACCTACGGCATCGAACGGCTGGCGATGTATCTGCAGGACGTCGAGAACGTCTATGACCTGGTGTGGACGGTCTATCCCGACGGTACCGAAGTGCGCTATGGCGACGTCTTCCATCAAAACGAGGTCGAGCAATCCACCTACAACTTCGAGCAGGCCAACGTGGACTTCCTGTTCCAGCAGTTCGGCAACTTCGAAGCCGAAGCCAAGCGGCTGATGGCGGTCGGGCTCGCCCTGCCGGCGTACGAAATGGTGTTGAAGGCGGGACACACCTTCAATCTGCTCGATGCGCGTGGCGCAATCTCGGTCACGGAGCGGGCGGCCTACATCGGCCGTATCCGCAATCTGTCACGAGCCGTCGCTGCCGCCTATCACGCGTCTCGGGAGGCCCTGGGCTTTCCGATGCTCGCCCGGCAGGAGGCCGTCCAGTGAGCCAGAAGACCCTGCTCGTCGAATTGCTGACCGAGGAGTTGCCGCCCAAGGCCTTGCCGCGCCTCGGCGAGTCCTTCGGTGCGTCGATCGCCGCCGGGCTGGCGGCGGCCTTTTTGGCGCCGGCCCAGGCCACGCTGCGCTGCTTTGCCTCGCCCCGCCGCCTGGCCGTGACGGTCGCCGACGTCTTGCCGGAAGCGCCCGAGCGCAACGTCACCGAGAAGTTGATGCCGGTCTCGGTCGCGCTCGACGCCGATGGCATGCCGACCGCGGCACTGCGCAAGAAGATGGCGGCGAAAGGCATTCCCGAGGATGCGGTACCCGGCTTCGAGCGGCGGGTGGATGGCAAGGCCGAGGCTTTGTTCCATACCCGGCGCGTGCCCGGAGACCGTCTCGCCGACGTGCTCGCCGATGTCGTGCAGGAGGCCGTCAAGGCGCTGCCGATTCCCAAGGTGATGCGCTGGGGCGATGGCGATGCGACCTTCGTCCGGCCCGTGCATAAGCTCTTGATGCTGCACGGCGATCGTGTCGTCGATGGCCGGGTGCTCGAACTGGATGCGGGTCGCACGACCCGCGGTCATCGCTTCATGAGCCGTGGCGACATCGACATCGCCACCGCCGATGCCTACGAACCGACGCTGCGCGCCGAGGGCAAGGTGGTGGCGCACTTCGGCGATCGTCGCCGCATGATCGAAGACCTGTTGCTGGCCGAGGCAGCCAGCCTGCGGGCCTCGCTCGGCGAGTACACCGACCTGCTCGACGAGGTCACTGCGCTGGTGGAGCATCCGAGCGTCTATGTGGGCGCGTTCGAGGAGGAATTCCTGAGCGTTCCGCAGGAGTGCCTGATCCTGACGATGCGCGCCAACCAGAAGTATTTTCCGCTGTTCGACGGCGACGGCCGGTTGTCGAACCGGTTTCTGATCGTCTCCAACATGCAGTTGGCCGACCCGGCGAACATCGTGCTCGGCAACCAACGGGTGGTTCGCCCGCGCTTGTCCGATGCGCGCTTCTTCTTCCAGCAGGATCTCAAGCAGAGCCTCGAGAGCCGCCTGCCGCGGCTCCAGAACGTCGTCTATCACAATCGCCTGGGCAGTCAGTTCGAGCGCATCGGCCGGGTCGAGCGCTTGGCCGGCATCATCGCCGGCCACCTCAAGGCGGACGTCGACCTGGCGCGGCGGGCCGCACGCTTGTCCAAGGCCGATCTGGTGTGCGAGATGGTCGGCGAGTTTCCGGAACTCCAAGGAGTCATGGGCCGCTACTACGCCCGCCACGACGGCGAGCCGGCCGAGGTCGCCGACGCGATCGCCGAGCACTATCTGCCCCGATTCGCCGGCGATGCCCTGCCCGCCGGCAATGCCGCGCGGGCCACGGCATTGGCGGACAAGCTCGACGCACTGGTCGGCTTCTTCGGCATCGGCCAGGTGCCGACCGGGGACAAGGATCCTTTCGGCCTGCGACGTGCAGCCCTGGGCGTGCTGCGCATTCTGATCGAGTCGCCGCTCCCGCTCGAGCTCGACGACCTGATTGCGGATGCCGCCGGCGGATTCGGTGCCGGCGTGCTCGATCAGCCGGAATTCGAACGGCAGTTGCTGGCGTTCATGCTGGAGCGGCTGCGCAACCAGTTGCGGGACAACGGCGAACCAGCGGCGGCGATCGACGCGGTGTTGGCGCTGCAATCGACACGTGCCGACCTGGTGCCGGCGCGGCTGGCGGCGGTGCAGGCCTTCCAGCAATTGCCGGAGGCCGAGTCTCTGGCGGCTGCGAACAAGCGCATCGTGAATATTCTGAAGAAGAGCGGCGAGGCGGTCGGCGAACCCGATCTGGCACTGCTGCAGGAAGATGCCGAGAAAGCCTTGTTTCGGCGTATGGCGGAGCTGGCGCCGCTGGCACGCTCGCATTTCGACAATCGCGACTACGCCGAGTCGCTGAAGGTCCTGGCCGGGCTGCGGGACGACGTCGATCGCTTCTTCACCGACGTCATGGTCAACGTGGATGAACCGCTCACCCGCCGCAATCGCTTGGCGCTGCTGTCACAACTGGCCGGACTGATGAATCAGGTCGCCGACCTGTCGCGGTTGTCCTGACCTTGGCCAAGCGCCTTGCCCGCAGCCGGCCTCCAGGGGGGAAGTCGATGAAAGTCATCATTCTGGATCGCGATGGCGTGATCAATCGGGATTCCGACCAGTTCATCAAATCGCCGGAAGAGTGGGAGCCGCTGCCTGGATCGCTCGAGGCGATCGCCCGCCTCAACGAATGGGGCTGGCGCGTCGTGCTGGCGTCGAACCAATCGGGTGTCGGTCGCGGGCTGTTCGACATGGATACCCTGAACAGCATCCACGAAAAGATGGTGCGCAGCCTGATGGCGGTCGGTGGTCGCATCGACGCGATCTTCTTCTGTCCCCACGCTGCCGATTCGACCTGCGACTGCCGCAAACCCAAACCCGGCCTGCTAATGCAGATCGCAGAGCGGTTCAACGTCAATCTCGACGGCGTGCCGACGGTCGGAGACAGTCTGCGGGATCTGCAGGCCGGCATCGCGGTCGGGTGCAAACCCTATCTGGTGCTGACCGGCAAAGGCGAGCGTACCCGCGAGGATCCGGATTTGCCCGAGGGGGTGGAGATCTTCCCGGATCTGGCGGCGGTGGTCGATCACCTCACCGACGAGGGCGGCGCATCGTGAACGTTCTGCGATCGGCATTGTTCGCACTGGTGCTGGTGGTGGTGACGCCGCCCTTCGCGTTGTTCGCTTTTCTGACCTTTCCGTTCAAGCCGCACACCCGGTATCGCCTGATCACCACCTGGACCGACATCACGCTGTGGTTCGTGCGCCATCTGTTGGGGATTCGCTACCAGGTGTTGGGCCGCGAAAACCTTCCCGACCGGGCCTCGGTGATCCTCAGCAAGCATCAGTCTGCCTGGGAGACGATGGCGCTGCAGCACATCTTTCCCCCGGTCGCCTTCGTGCTCAAGCGAGAACTGCTGAAGGTGCCGTTCTTCGGTTGGGGGCTGGCGCAGATGCCGATCATCTCGATCGACCGTTCGGCTGGCAAGGGGGCCTTGGCGCAGGTCGAGGAGCAGGGTCGGGCGCTGCTCGAGCACGGTTTCTGGGTGGTGGTGTTTCCCGAGGGGACACGGGTGGCACCGGGGGCCAAGCGCCGATACAAGGTCGGCGGCGCCTTCCTGGCGACCCGCACCGATGTGCCGGTGGTTCCGGTCGCCCATAATGCCGGCGAGTTCTGGCGACGCAATGCGCTGGTCAAGCGGCCGGGGGAGGTCACCGTCAGCATCGGGCCGCCGATCGACACGGCGGGCTTGACGCCGGAACAGGTCAATGAACGGGCGCAGGCCTGGATCGAGGCGGAAATGCACCGCCTGTTCCCGCACCATTATCAGTAGCCCAGACGGTGCCACCCACCGTCGTCGTCTGCTGTCGGCAGTGGATTCCCCTTCTCTCCTCCGTGATTCTTCCGGCGGCGCCGTCCGTCCCTGCTCGTAATCCGCGCTCGATCGATCGCAGCGCGCGGCCGCTTCGGAACGGCGAAGGGGACGCCGACCGCACCACGGCGGACCGAGGGGCTCCTCAGGTCAGATGGACCGTCCAGACGAAGTTCCTGCGGCCGGATTGTCGCTGCCGGCCGGCAGGCCACGGTAGCGCCGCGGCCGGCCACGGACCGATGCAGAAGCGCGGCCCTGCCAGTCGGCACTCGATCGAAAGAGCATCGGGGGTGAACGAAAAGAAGCCCCGCCAGGGCGGGGCTTCTTCTTGCTACCGAGTACGGGTGACTCAGGCGGCCTTCTTCGACTTCGGGGTCGAGGTGCTGACGGCCTTGACGGTCGCGTTGGTCGCGGCATTGACATTGGCTTCAGCAATCTCGGCAACCTGCTTGGCGGCCTTGGTCATGCTGTCGTAGGCCGAGTTGGCGGCGGCGATGGCGGACTTGACCGCAGCCACGGCCACGTCGGAACCGGCGGGCGCCGACTTGGCAGCCTTGTCGAGGGCTTCGGCGACGCTCTTGTTGGCTTCGGTCAGTTGCGCCTCGACCAGCTTCGACAGCTCTTCCTGAGCCTGGGTCGCGATTTCGTACACGTTGCGCGAGTAGGCAACGGCCTTCTCGACCATCGGCTGGGTCATCGTGGCCTGCAGGGAAACCAGCTCCTGCACGTCCTTGGCGGCAAGCAGCGACTTGGCGTTGGCAACGCCGTCCTCGAGCACGGCACGCGCGGTGTTCAGGTTCAGCGCGGTCAGGCGCTCGGCGCTGGCAAATGCGGTATTGGCGACAGACAGCAGGTTCTCGACGTTGGTCTTGCCGGCGGCGGCGAACTGCTCGGGGGTAGCGAACATTATCTCAATCTCCAGGGTAGTTGGTTCGTTCCATATCACAGCGAGTTTTTGTGCGCTGCGGTATGAGTCGAATTATAGGACCTCTAGAGTGCTTGTCAAGAATTTTTTGCGGCACTGCACAAATTCGTTTCAATTAAAAAAAGTTGATTTAAAACAACCTGGTGAGAGAAGAACGATCGTTCGTGTTGCGCAAGGATGTTGCGGTGTTCGACGGAGCCCGGCGATGCCTCGGAATGGCTGTGTAGTGGGCCGTCGTGCTGCTGCGTCGTCACTCGTTGCGGAAGCGCGCCGGTCGCTTGGCGACGAAGGCCGCCATGCCTTCCTTCTGGTCGGCCAGCGAAAAGGCGGCATGAAATGCGCGGCGCTCGAACAGCAACCCTTCCTGCAGGCTGCTCTCGTAGGCCCGGTTGACCGATTCCTTGATCATCATCACCACCGGCAGGGAGAAAGCCGCAATGGCCTGTGCGGCTGCGAGTGTCTCGTCGATCAATCGGTCGGCGGCGATGATCCGGGCGACCAGACCCGCGCGTTCCGCTTCGGCCGCGTCCATCATGCGCGCGGTCAGGCACATGTCCATCGCCTTGGCCTTGCCGATGGCGCGCGGCAGGCGCTGGGTTCCACCCGCGCCCGGCAGAATGCCGAGCTTGATCTCCGGCTGCCCGAACTTCGCCGTGTCGGCGGCGAAGATCATGTCGCACATCATCGCCAATTCGCATCCGCCGCCCAGGGCGTAACCAGCGACTGCGGCGATCACCGGCTTGCGGCAAGTCTTGACCCGTTCCCAGTTGCGGGTGATGTAGTCACCCTTGTAGGCGTCCATGTAGCTGAAATCCGCCATCGCCGCGATGTCGGCGCCGGCGGCAAAAGCCTTTTCGGAGCCGGTGAGGACGATCGCGCCGATATCCGGGTCGGTTTCGAAGGCGTCGAGCGCATGCCCGACTTCGTCGACCAGCGCGTCGCTCAGCGCATTGAGCGCGGCCGGACGATCGAGCGTGATCAGGCCGACGCGGTCGATCTTCTCGCTGCGGATGTTCTCGTAGTTCACGGGTTTCCTCCGGTGGATCGTCGGCCGAATGGTGGTGGCGTCACTGCTTGCGTTCTTCTCGCGGCTGGATGATCGCGCGCACTCTGCCGCCGTTGTCGCTGCCCTCGGCCGATTTGCCGTTCGTGACCAGATAGCTTTCGCTCAGGCCGTCGTACTCGATGTACTCGCCGCGCACTTCGTCGCCGCCGCTGGTGACCTCGGCGCGCCCGATCAGTGTCGCCTTCTTGCTGCGGGCATCGTATTCGATACGGTCGGCCCGGCCCTCGACGAAATCGGCGCGGGCTTCCCGCCGTTGGCGGATGCTCGCCCGGCCGCCATCGCCGCCAGTGGCGACGCCGCGCTGGAAACCACTTCCGTCCTGGGTCACGACCAGTTTGTCGCAGCGGATGGTCAGCGAGCCCTGGGACAGGACGACGCTGCCCTCGAAGACGTGGACATTGTTGCGGTTGTCGATCGAGCCGCGGTTGGCCTCGATGCTCACCGGCTGTTCCGAATCCGCGCGCTCCGCCTGGACCGCTGCCGGCAGCAGGGCAATCCACAGCGATGCCACGAGATGAAGGCCAGCTTTCATGATCGGTCTAGCGCCTGAAGGTGGCGGTGACGCCGTCGCCGAGGCGCAGCTCACCGGCCAGTTTGTCCGCATCGAAGCGGCCCGCGACGAGGACGTCGCGACCCTCCTCGTATCGTACCGGGACGCGGCCGGCGACGCGCTCGCTTTCCGGCCAAACGGTCAAGGCCTGGGTGGTCAGGGTGGCGGCCGGGCGGCTGGGCAGGGCGGCGCGCGACATCACTACGTCACCGGAAAGTCGCACCGTCTCGCCGTCGGCACTCACGGTGCCGCGGATGGCTTCGGCCCGGACCGGGGCCTCGCCACCCAGGAACAGCAATTCCGGCCGGTCGAGCTCGGTGCGTTCGGGCGACGCGTAGTGTCGCATGTGGGCTGCCGAAAAGACGTACTGGCGACGTCCGTCCACATCGAAACGCTGCAGCGTGAAACGATCGACCATCATGTCGGGCGTATTCGTGAGCCCCTCGGCGGCGGGCGGTTCGTCCGGCTCGGCGACCCGCAACAGCCAGGAGGTGCCAGCGGCCAGCAGCCCCAGCACGAGCACGATCACGAACTGTTCGAACGTGCTGCGTCTCACCGCCGTCTTCCCTGCCACAAGTTGTGCATCAGATCACCTTGGCACGCATCAGGTCGAGCGTCGTCACCGCCCCTTCGAGGCGCCGGTCGGAGTCGCAGACCAGCAACTGGCTGATCCGGCGCTCCTCCATCAGGGTGGCCGCCTCGACGGCGAGCGCATCTGCAGCGATGCTGCGGGGCGCCTGGGTCATGACTTCGGCCACCGGCACCGCGCGTACGTCGAGACCACGTTCGAACGTCCGTCGCAAGTCGCCATCGGTAAAGATGCCGACCACCCGGTCCCCGTCCTCGGTGATCGCGGTCATGCCCATGCCACCCCGTGTGACCTGGATCAGCGCTTCCGACAGGAGAACCTCGGGGCCGACCCGAGGCACCGCGCTGGCCGGCCGCATGACGTCCCGCACATGGGTCAGCAGGCGGCGGCCGAGACTGCCGCCGGGATGGGAGCGGGCGAAGTCGTCGGCGCCGAAGCCACGGGCATCGAGCAGTGCGACGGCGAGTGCATCGCCGAGGGCCAGTGCCGCGGTGGTGCTGGCGGTCGGCGCCAGGTTGAGCGGGCAGGCCTCCTCGGCGACCGCGGCGTCGAGATGGACGTCGGCCTCGCGCGCCAGCGGCGACTCGGGATTGCCGGTCATGGCGATCAGCTTGGCGCCTTGCCGTTTGACCAGCGGTACGATCGTCAGCACTTCCTCGCTGCTGCCGGAATTGGAGATGGCGATGACCACGTCGTCGCCGGCGATCATGCCGAGGTCGCCGTGGGCGGCTTCGGCGGCATGCACGAAATAGGCGGGCGTGCCGGTGCTCGCCAAGGTCGCCGCCAGCTTGCGGCCGATATGGCCGGTCTTGCCGATGCCGGTGACGATGACGCGTCCGTTGCGGGCGACGATCAGGCGCAGGGCTTCGATGAAGCTGTCATCGAGCCGATCCGCCAGGGCGCCGATCGCGTTCGCCTCGATATGCAATACGCGTCGGGCAAGGGCCAGGCTGTGGCCCGGATCGGGGTCAGAATCGGGCACTGTTTCTCGCTGGAACGCGCTGCGGTTAGACTGTCGCAAAGTATATACCAGAGGCCCCAGGTCGGCTCCCGCGGTCGCCCCGGCGGATCTGCCCCGATGATCGACACGCTCGAAGCCGTCCTGCTGCTGCTCGCGTCCGCCGTCGCGGTGGTCGCTCTGTGCCGCAGCGTCAACCTGCCACCGGTGCTGGGCTACCTGATGCTCGGTGCGGCGCTGGGCCCCCACGCGCTGAACCTCACCGGGGAGTCCGAGGGCGCCAGCCATCTGGCCGAGTTCGGCGTGGTGTTCCTGATGTTCTCGATCGGCCTGGAATTCTCGCTGCCCCGGCTGTTCAGCATGAAGCGCATCGTGTTCGGGCTGGGCGCCGTGCAGGTGCTGGCAACGATCGTCGTGGTGGCGCTGCTCGGGCGGCTGTTCGGGCTGGGCTGGGCGGCCAGCGTCGCCCTCGGCGGCATTCTCGCCACATCGTCCACGGCAATCCTCTCGAAGCTGCTCGCCGATCGTTTGGAACTCGATTCGAAGCATGGGCGCGAAACCATCGGCGTGCTGCTGTTCCAGGACATTGCCGTGGTGCCGCTGTTGATCGTGCTGCCGGCGTTGTCCCGTGCGCCGGCGGAACTGGGTGCGACCCTCGGCATCGCGGCGCTCAAGGCGGTGGTGATGTTGTCGATCGTGCTGGTCTTCGGCCAGCGTTGGATGCGCGCGTGGTTCTCGCTGGTGGCGAGGCGCAAGTCGGGCGAGCTGTTCATGCTCAATATTCTGCTGATCACGCTCGGCCTGGCCTGGCTCAGCGAGCAGGTCGGCCTCTCGCTCGCGCTCGGCGCATTCCTGGCCGGGATGCTGATCTCGGAGACGGAGTTCCGCTACGAGGTGGAGGAGGACATCAAACCCTTCCGCGACGTGCTGCTGGGCCTGTTCTTCGTCACCGTCGGTATGTTCCTCGATGTCGGCCTGATCGTCTCCAACCTGGTCGGCGTACTGGCTCTGCTGGTGCTGATGCTGGTGATCAAGTTCGGTGTCGTCGCGCTGGCGTCCCGTGCGTTCGGGGCGACGCCGGGCACCGCGATGCGCAGCGGCCTCTGGTTGTGCGCGGGAGGCGAGTTCGGCTTCGTGATGATCTCGTCGATCGATGGCGTCGGCGTGTTGCCGCCGGAGATCCTGCAGGTCACGGTCGCCGCGTTGGTGCTGTCGATGCTGGTGGCGCCGCTGATCGTCGCCGTCAGCGACCGCCTGGTGCTACGCTTCGTTGCGTCGGAATGGTTGCTGCGCTCGATGGAACTGACCCGGGTGGCGGCCCAATCGATGAGCACCCAGGGCCACGTCATCATCTGCGGCTACGGGCGCAGCGGACAATACCTCGCGCGCTTCGTGCAACAGGAAGCGATCGACTACGTCGCCCTCGACCTCGATCCCGAGCGGGTGCGCGAAGCCGCGGCTGCCGGTGATACCGTGGTCTATGGTGATGCCGCCCGCCGCGAGACCCTGGTCGCCGCCGGCATCAGCCGGGCGTCGGCGATGGTGGTGTCGTTTTCCGGGGTCGAGGCGGCGATGCGGGTGCTGCACCACGCCCACGCGTTACGTCCGGATCTGCCGGTGGTGGTGCGCGCGGTGGACGAGTCCGACCTCGACAAACTGACCCAGGGCGGTGCCGCCGAAGTCGTGCCCGAGGCCTTCGAAGGCAGCATCATGCTGGCCTCCCACGCGCTGGCCCTGATCGGCGTGCCGATCAACCGGGTGGTGCGGCGGATCCGCGAGATCCGCAGCCAGCGCTACGAGATGATGCGGGGATTCTTCCACGGCTCGACCGACGATGACGACGGTCCGGACGCCCAGCAGCAACGCCTGCACTCGGTGGTGCTGCCGGATGGTGCCCATGCCGTCGGCAGAACCATCGCAGAAATGGGATTCGAGCTGCTCGAGGTCACCGTCTCGGCGGTGCGCCGGCGCAATATCCGGGGGGTCAGCCCTGATCCGGAAATGGTCTTCGTTGCCGGCGACACGGTCGTGCTGCGCGGCACGCCAAGCGGCCTCGAACTGGCCGAGCAGCGGCTGCTGACGGGCTGACCCGGCGGCCGCCGCACCGGACGGCGCGGCGGGTGCTCAATAGCCGACGCAGACGACGTAGGTGGTCGATTGCGCCTCACTCGCCGGCGCGAGGTCGATTGCCGTGCCCGCGGTGCCCGGATCTTCGACCTGGACGCTGCCGGTGCTGGTGTTGCCGTCGTCCATCGAAGAGTCTATCTGGCGTGCAAAGCGGGCGTTGATGCCGGACGAACAGACGAAGTACGAGCCGGCCAAACCGGTGATCGGGGGGTCGCCGGTGACACCGATGCGGCCGCTCTCGGCGTTGAGCGGCGGGTAGGCCGCGTCGCCGACGGTGACCGAGCCGGTGGTCAGGTTGGCCAGACGCAGATGCAGCCAGACCCGGTAGGACTCGTCGGTAGTGGTGAGCGAATCCCAGTCGCCGCCGATGCGCCCGTTGCCTTGTTCGTCGGCGGGTGTGGTCGCCACCGAGTCGGGCCCGACATGCTGGTTTGCCCGGGCATCGTCGCCGGGAAATGCCCGGAAGCGGTCCTGGTAGGCGTAGATCATCGTCGAAACCGAGCGGAAATCGTTGATCAGGCTCTTGACCTTGGCGCTGTTGATCAACTCCTGACCCTTCAATACGCCGCCGAGTAGCAGCCCGATGATCACCAGAACCACTGCGATCTCCACCAGGGTGAAGCCTGCCTGTGCTCTCTTCATTTCTTTCTCCACGCCCGCCGTGTCCGTGCGGGCCGAACGTCCGCATCCCGATACGACTCTGGCATGCAAGTAGCGTGCCTCGAAAATGCCGCCGATCCGCCCCGTAGCGTAGGGATTCGGGTGCAGGGTGTCGAAATTTCGACAGGTCGACGTCGGTTCGACGACGCATTGTCGATGCGGTGACACTCGCGAACTGGCGGCCGATCGCCTCGCGGCGCCCGGCGCTCGTCGATGCGACCCGCGACCGCAGGTGCGAGCCGCCATGGCACGGCCCCCATTGCGGGCTAGAATCGCAGCGTTCCCCCGTGCCCCGTGAACCCGATGAATGGCTTTCGCGCCCGAATGGCCGACCTCTTGCAGCGCCGCCAGATCCTGCTGTCGGCGTCGCTGCTGGTGCTGGTGGCCGGTTTTGCGAGCGACCCTTCGAGCGAAGTGGGGCGCTACCTGATCCTGGTCCATTTCGGCCTGTTCCTGCTGTGGCAGCCGATGGTGCACACCAGCCACCGCCTCGCCAGGCTCGATCTGGTCCTGCTCTTCGCCGTCCTGAGCGGTTTCGTGCTGGCGATGTCGCCGGGCTTGCTGGCGGCCTGGGTGATGGTGCTGACCGCGGTCATCGGCGGGCGCTCGTTCGTCGCCATCTCGGTGGCGGGACGCATGCCCTATGTGCTGGCGTTGGCACTGCTGGTCCTGTTCCTGGTGCTGGTGCTGGTGCCGGAGGCGCTGGATCTGCACTCCGGCGAGATCGCGTTGCTGTCGGGCGCGACCCAGCTCGGCTTGCCCTTGCTCGCGCTGGTCATCGCCTTCCTGCCGGTGGAGTCCGAGTTCGATCCGCGCACGCTCGGCGGCATCGACGTGATTTCGGCCCTGATGATCTTTCTGGTGCTGGCGGTGACCTTGCTGGGGACACTGGCGCTGATGCAGGTTCGAAGCATGCCGTACTTCCAGTCGCTGGCGCTGGCGTTGATCGGCATCGCCGCCGGCCTGCTGCTGTTGGCGTGGGCGTGGCAACCCCGGTTGGGCCACGCCAGCCTCGGCCTGCAACTCTCCCGTCGGCTGCTGTCGACCGGCTTGTCGTTCGAGGACTGGCTGCACGAGTTGTCCAGCATCGCGCAGGCGATTGGCGAGCCCGACGAGTTCCTCGCCGCTGCGCTGCAGGATCTCGAACGCTTTCCCGGCGTCGTTGGCGCACGTTGGCAATACCGCCCGGGTGATACGGTCGGAAGCTTCGGCCGCGAGGGCAAGCACAGCGAGGTATTCGAGCACGGTGGGCTGCGGGTCGAGCTGGCCTTCCGGGGGCGGCCCGGCGAAAGCCTGGTGTGGCACTACGATCTGATGCTGCTGGTGCTTGCCCGGTTCTACCGGGAGAAGCGGCAGACGCGCGAATTGCAGCTCCGCTCGTTCGAGGAGGCCGTGCACGAGACCGGCGCGCGGTTGACCCACGACGTCAAGAACTTGCTGCAGACGCTCCATGCCTTGTGCTTCGTGGCGACGCGGCGGGAAGCCGATGCCGATGCCTTGCAGCGCCTGTTCCGCAGCCAGCTACCGCAGATCGCGGCCCGCCTCGAAAACACCCTCGAAAAGCTGCGTCGGCCGGGGGACGAAGTCTTGACGGAGGTCGACGCGACCGACTGGTGGCGCGATGCCTGCGCGCGCTACGAGGGGCAGCGGATTCGCTTCATCGCCGACCTCGACGGTGCCGACGCATCCCTGCCACGGGAGGTCTATGACGGCTGTCTCGACAATCTCTTGCACAACGCCATCGCCAAACGACGCCTGTCGCCCGAGATCACGATCGGCGTCGCGCTCGATGCCGGCACCCGATTGCGAGTGAGCGACAGCGGGCGGGCGATCGAACCGACGATTGCACGACACCTGCTGCAACAGCCGATGCAGTCCGATCAGGGCTTCGGCATGGGTCTGTACCAAGCCCGGCGGCTGGCCGAGGCCGCCGGCTATCGGCTCGAACTGGTGTCCAACGAGGACGGCGCGGTGGCCCTGGAGCTCTATCCGGCGTTGATTGCCGACGACGCCGGCGACGGTGACGGCGCCGCGGTGGTGCCGAATCCGAGCAGACGACTGACCCGGAGCGGGCCCTTGCCCTTCAGCACCAAGGTGGTCTCCGATGCAAATTCGAAGGACTGAGCCAGCAGTTCGCGGGTGCGGGCGTCGCACAAGATGCCACCTGGATGGCCTTCCGAGGACAGCCGGCTGGCGATATTGACGGTGTCGCCCCAAAGGTCGTAGATGAACTTCTTGCGGCCGACTACGCCAGCCACGACCGGCCCCGTGCAGATACCGATGCGCAGCCGGATCGGCGGTTCCATCTGGAAGGTCGCGGCTGCCTCGCCCATGCCCAGCGCCAGCCGTGCGACGGCCGCCGGCGCGGCCCGCGGGTCGCCGTTGAGGCCACCGGCGACCATGTAGGCGTCACCGATCGTCTTGATCTTCTCGAGGCCCAGGCCCTCGGCCAGTTCGTCGAAGCGGGAGAAGACGCCGTTGAGCATGCGGAACACGCTCTCCGCGCTCATGTCACCGGCGATCCGCGTGAAATTGACGATATCGGCAAACATCACGGTGACTTCGGGAAAGCCGTCGGCGATGGTTTCGTTGCTGTCCTTGAGGCGGCGCGCCACTGGCGCCGGCAGGATGTTCAGCAACAGCCGTTCGGATCGATCCTGTTCTTCGACCAGCGCGGCATGGGCCTGCTGCAGGCGCCGCTGGGCTTGCCGCTTTTGCCCGACCGAAAAGCGTAGGAGCGCGAACACGATGGTCGACAAGGTGGCGAAGTTCAGCACGAAGAAGATCACCGAGATCCGCACCGGAATCGGGGCGGATGCCGCGCTGCCGAAATCCGCCAGGTAGTAGTCGAAGAATCCGGTGAGTCCGGTCAGGAACAGGTAAGCGAAGAACCACGGCGTGGATTCCCTCGCCCCCATACACAGGACGGCGCCGATCGGCGCCAGCAGGCCCCACAGGATCACGCCCGAGCCGGTGATGAAGTTGCCGATGCTCCACTGGGCGACAAATGGGAAGAACAGGAACAACGCCAACTGCGTCAGACGGAACCACTCGAAATGTCCCCAGCGCAGGTAGATGAAGAGATTGCCGGCCAGCAACACCTGAAAGCTCAGGGTCAGGCTCGACGACAAGCGCGGTCCCATGCTCCAGTACACCAGCAGCCACAAGGCCGAGGCGACACTGACCAGGCCGGTGGCAAACACCAGCAGCGACTTGGACAGGCGTGTGTCCTCGTCGTCGGTGGGCAGGATGCCGGCGTTGCGCAGGCGCTCGGTGAATCCGGGCTGCTTCTGCGCGGCCGGCGGTCTCGGCGGCGACATCGGAATCCGGTGTGGGAGAACAACCCTCGGATTATAGGGGGCGTTGGCTCGGGGCAGCCGATTTCCGTCGCCGGGATCGTAACGAAGCGCTACGGCAGCGCGCCGGCGGCCCCCATGCGTGCCAGCAACAGGGGACGGCTGACCCATTCGAGCAGGTCGTCGAAGGTCGTGGTCGGACCGCCGACGCCGTAGGTGGCGTCGCCGACCTCGAAGCTCGCGTTGTCGCCATCGGCATCGCGATTCGGTCCGGTCGAGTAAACCACGGCGACCAGCATCTTGTTCGCGACCATCTCGATGCCGCTGACCGCATCGCGGACGCCGATATCCTGGCCCGGCACGGTGTCGATCGCAATCGGCGGGTTGGCGGTGTGAGCAAAGGCCAGGTCCACGCGATAACGCCAGTGGCCGTCCCAGGGGTCGGTGGCCGAGATGCGCGGTGTCCCCCACGGGTCGGTCGGCGGCAGTCCCAGGGTACGCCAGGGCAGGCGGCCCTCGATGCTCTGATTGCACGAGGCGTCTTCCAGGCCGTAGTCGGCTGCGCTCGGGTCGTTCTGCAGCGTCGGGCAGGGCAGCCGGCGATGGATGATCGCAAACCCGATCAAGGCCTCGCGGATCTCGGCCAGCGTGGCCTTTGCTTCGTGCCGCGCGCGGATGTCCTCGCGTCCCGCGAGCGGGATCAGCAGCAGGGCGCTGATGATGGTGATCACGAACAGCGTGATCGCCATCTCCACCAGCGTGAAGCCGTTCGACGGCCGCTGGTGGCGCTTGGGGGCCGTGTTCAGTTCACACATGTCACGGCGTCCACGCCAGGGGTGGTCGGATCCCAGATCGCCGATGCCGAATAGGTGTCGGAGACCGTCTGCATTGCGCTCAGCAGCGGTTCCTCGAAGTAGTCGCGCAAGGCTGCACTCGGTCGCATCTGGCCACCATTGCGGGTACCGCCGAAGGCCAGCATCGCGCGGCAGCCGATGCCGTTCACCGTGATGCATTGGGAGGCGTCGACGCAGCGCAGGTAGCGGTACATCTCCCGCCAGTCGTCGTGGTTGCGGGCATCGGTACCGCCGATCAGCAGCGTGGCTGCATCGGGCAGGCCGCCGAGCTGGCGGTCGCCGTCCGCCGAGGTCGCCGCCGAATCCGGCGCCGGCAATTCTCCCGCAGCAAGCGCATTCTGGATCGCGACGACCGCGACCGATTCGCGCTGCGCGAGAAAGCCAGTGAAGTGGGCAGAGCGTAGCAGGGGCCGGAAGACTTCATCGCTGGTGATCCAGACTACGGCGTCGTTGTTGGCCGCGTCGGCGAACTGGCCTTCGGTGACGGTCACCGGTGTCGATACCGGATTGGCCGCAAGGCTCTCGACGAAGCCGGCGACCTCCGCCGTAGCGTCGCTGCCGCCCCGGCAGGCGTGGTCGTCGTTTGCGCGCTGGATGCCGGCAAGCGGGCCGTGGGGGGCGATGACGACGGCGACGGCCCGCGGCCCCGATCCGCCGGTGAGGGCATTGCCCGCGTGTCCGACCAGATCGAACTGACCCGGCGTGTCCCAATTCAGCGGCTGGTTGCTGTCCGGGTTGTTCTTGCGGCGGCCGGCAACCACGTACCACAGGCAGTCGCCGTCGCCGTCGCGCAACTGCGGCACGGCGATCGTCCGGAAGGGCAGGCGTCCGATGGCCAGCTCGTCACTCGATCCGCAGTTGAGCTCGCTGCTGCCGTCGTTGTCGTCGTCCGGGCACGGCATCAGTCCGATGCGCGGATTGCCCGTGTGGTCCGGATCGAGATCATAGGTCATGGCATAGGCGATGAGTGCCTGGCGCGCCTCGACCAGGGCCTGCCGCGTGGCATCGACCTGCGCCTGCCGGATGCGCTGGCCCAGACCGGAAACGTCGACGCCCCACAACATCGTCGCGGCGAACAAGGAAATCAGCATCAGCGGCAACACATAGCCCGACTGCTGCTTCATTCGCGCACGCCCGGAACGATCGATTCGCCGACCCGCAGGCGCCGGTGCTCGCCGTTGGGCAGCGACAGAATCGCAGCGTTTCCGCTGGCCGCGGGTCGCGCCTCCGTCGAGCGGGTGGCGCGGCCATCCACCCAGATCACGGTGCGACCGTCGCTGCGCCGGATGATGCCGTCCAGACGCACCGGTCCGGCCTCGACCGGCGGCTCGGCCGGTGCCGCTGGCGGCGGCGGGTGGTCGATCAGCCGGCGTTGCTCGGGGCTATGGAAAAGCCGGCCGAAACCCTGGGTCGGTTCGGGCGCATCCTGGGCCAGTGCCGGCGGCAGTGCCGCCAACCAGACCATCGACAGCGCGGCGAGACGGCTCATGGGGTGCGCTCCTGGGGTGGTTCGACGGTGATCCAGTCGATTTCGCACGCGAAGTCGAGCTTGTCTTCCTGCGTGGTTGCGGCCAGACGGTCGAGTGTGCAGCGGCGTACCCGTGTCAGCGCCGTGGACTCTTCGAAGATCCGTTCGAGGAAAGCCAGCAGGTGGCCTTCGTGGGGCAGGCTGCCGTGCAGGCTCATGGTGCTCGCGGTCAGTCGGTAACGCGCATCGCTGGTGCGCAGGGGCCGTCGCGGCCTGAGCTCGAATTCGAGGCGCTGGAGCCCGGACGTCTCGCGCGCACGGCGCACCCGTTCGACCCAGTCGAGGCGTGCTTCCGGTCCGACCAGGCCGCGGCCGCGAAACGCTTCGAAGCGCGCGATGAGGTGGCGGACCTGATTCTCGTCGCGCTGGGCATTGACGTAGCGCGCATGGGCGCTGCGGTACGCGCGCTGGGTCCGGTCGAGTTCGGCGAGCGCCTCTCTGCGCTGGCGATCCAGATGCCAGAAGGCGGCGGCGACCAGGGCCACCGCGACGACAACCGCCGAAATTGCCCACTTCAGACGTGGCAGGTCATCGCTGGCGATCATCCGGCAGCCTTCCCCGACAGGGTGAACTCGACCTCGAAATTGGTCACCCGCCCCGCTTCGCCCCGCGCTTCGTCGTCGCGTACGCGCAACGTCTGGGACGACTGCAGATCCACCGGCCGGCGAGTCAAATGGGCCTTGCCGCCGATCGCGCGCCCGAGTTCGGTGACGAAGCGTTCGCTGGTTTCCACCATGCCGCGCCGATCGCCGGCCATGTGTGCCGGCAGACCCAATTCCGCAATGACCGTGACGGTGCCGTCGAGGACCTGCTCGTCGCTGTCCACGATGCGCCACTCGAGGCGTGCGAGGCGGACGTCCGGCAATTGATCGAGCGCGGCCGCCACCGCTCGGTAGACGGCGATCGGTTGCACGCGATGGGCTTCGATCTGGCGAGCCGCGTCGACCAGGCCGCGCAGCTCGGGGATCGGTGCCGGCATCGGCGGCAGCCGCTGCATCAGTTCTGCGTGCCGGCGATCCTCGCTGCCGACCAGGCGTTGCAGCTCGCGTGCCTCCGAACGCAGACCGACGGTCTCGAGGAAGCCCAGCAGATAGACACCCGCACTGGCTGCGAGGATGCCCGCGGCACCGAGATACAGGCCCTTGCGCAGTTGGTGCAGCTTCTGGAAGCGCAGCACCGCCTCGCCACCGATCTGGGCGCATTGCAGCTCCGTGCCGAGTGCGTCGAGCAGCAGCGGCAGGCTGTCGCCGGGCGTGTGTGCGCCACTGGCGGCGCCGTAGCTCGCCCGCAGACGCTCCAGTTCGGCCAGTCGGACGCTGAGGTCACCGCTGCGTTCCAAGTGCTGCTTGAGCCGTTCGAACTGGTCCGCGCTGATCAGGGCGACCACCGGCAGCCGCTCGCCGCGTGCCGTCAGCCGCTGTGTGCTGAGATAGGCGAGGGTCTTGCGAATTTCCTCTCCGGTCGCTTCGAGGCTGGCCTCGAAGTGGCTGTCGTGGCTTCCGGAGAGGCGCGAAAAGCGCACTCTGCCCTGGTTGAAATAGGTCTGGCGGATACCCGCCGGCGAGAAATTGACCAGCAGGTAGGACTGGGCCGGCGCCCTCGAGCGCGCCATCACGCGGTCGAGCAGCAGGGGAACGCTGCGCACCCCCCGTACCCGCACCCGTGCCGCGATCATGGCCTGAATCCAGGGGTCGATCTGCGCCGGTCGGGTCAGCGCTGCCAGCAGCAGTCGTTCGTCACGTCGGCCGTGCTTTTCTCGCCCCAGCGACAGCGCCGTGGTGTAGCTCGAACCGTAGAACTGCTGGGCGAGCTTGCGTTCGAGCATCGCTGCACGGTCGCGGCCGTGGGTCGATGGCACCAGTTCCTGGTTGAAGCCTTCGTCGGCGACGTCGATCAGCAGCGAGTATTGGTCGTGCCGCGACATCTGCGCGAGACGGGCACTGAATGCCGCAACACCACCGTCGCCGGCTTCGAACCGTTCCAGCAACTCGATGCGGCCGGATTCGCGGCGAAACCAGCGCAGGCTGTCGGAAGTCAGGTAGAGAGGGTGGTGTTTCGCCATGACGGATCAGACCGGCAAGGTCGTGATGATGTCGTAGATCGGCCCCATCACGGCCACTGCGATCCACAGCAGGAAGGCAGCGAGCAGGGCGATCAGCAGGGGTTCGAGCACGGCCTGCAGCCTTTCGGTCGACTCCTGGACGTCGCGATCGTAGAAATAGCGCAGGTTGGTCAGCGCGGTGTCGAGGGCGCCGGTATTCTCGCCGACCCGAAGCATGCGGGTCACCAGCGGCGGGAACAGATTGGAGCCGGCGAATGCGGCCGAGACGTTCTGACCTTCCGCGATGTGCCGACCGATGCGCTGCAGGGCCCGCTGGATGACCTGGTTGCCGACCACCTTCTCGGTGCTGCGCAGGGCATCGATGATCGGGATGCCGGAGGAATACATCATCGCGAACAGGCCGGCGAATCGCGCCATGATGATCTTGCGTCGGATTTCGCCGAACAGCGGCAGGTGCAGGGTCAATGCGTCGAAGCGCAGGCGCACCGCCGGCGAGCGCTGCAGCACGAAGGCGCCGACCGTGATCGCCAGCGCGATCGCGACCGCCAACAGTGGCCAGTATTCCTGCATCAACTCCGAGGTGCCGACCAGGATGCGGGTCTGCAGCGGCAGCGCCTGGCCGGTGCTGCGAAACAGGGTGGCCAGCTCGGGCACGACGAAGATCAGGGCCACCGCGACCGCGGCGAAAAGAAAGGTGAGGACGATGGCGGGATAGATGACGATACGGCTGGCATAGGCCGCGAGCTCGTCGTCGCGCTTCAACGAATCGGCCAGGTCGCGCAGCACGTGGGGCAGGTTGCCGGAGGCCTCGCCGGCGCGGATCAGGCTGCAAAATACCGGATCGAATGCCTGGGGATAGTCTTCGAGGGCCGCCGACAGACTCTTGCCGCCCTCGATGCCTTCGACCACGCCGGCCATGATCTCGCGGAAGCGCGGATGGTCGGTCGAGTCGCGCAGATCGGACAAGCCCTCGAGGATGGGCACCTCGGCGCGGCGCAGTTGCTCCAGGTGAAAGCAGAAATTGATGAGTTCCCGGCGTGGCGCCGGGCTGCTTCTGCCGAAGGCCCGCGGCTTGAGCGGCGAGCCGTTGATGAAGTCGAGCTCCATGCGCTTCAGGCGCATCTCGAGGTCGACGACGTTGGCGGCCTCGAGTTCGCCCCGCACCAGTTGTCCGTCCGGATTCATCGCCTTGTACGCGAACACCGCCATCGCCTACGCCATCCGTTCGGTCAGGTCCACCACCCGCGCCAGCTCCTCGAGCGAGGTGTCGCCGTCGAGCACCCGCCGGATGCCGTCCTCGGCCAGCGAGCGAAAGCCCTTGGAGCGGGCGGCGGTGCGGATCTCGCGGAAGCTGGCACGACGGATCACGAGTTCGTCGAGATCGCTGTCCATGCGCATCAACTCCATGATCGCCATCCGCCCGCGATAGCCGCGATAGTCGCATTCGGTACAGCCGGCCGCACGAAACAGCGGTGGTGCATCGCGTTCCGGCGGGATGCCCAGCAGTCGCGACTCCCAGGGCTCGGCGGCGCTCTCCGTGCGGCACAGCGGACACAGCCGGCGCAGCAGACGCTGCGCCACCACGCCGATGATGTTGCCGGCGATGATGTCGGGCTGGATGCCGATGTCGAGCAGCCTGGGGATCACGCCGATCGCCGAATTGGTGTGCAGGGTGGAATACACCTGATGGCCGGTCATCGCGGCCCGGAAGGCCATCTCGGCGGTGTCGGAATCGCGGATCTCGCCGACCAGGATAACGTCCGGGTCCTGGCGCAGGATCGAGCGCACGCCGTTGGCGAAGTCGAGCTTGGCTGCATCGGTGACCGAGGTCTGACGGATCGTTGCCATCGGGTACTCGACCGGATCCTCGAGCGTCATGATGTTCAGGCTCTCGGAATTGATGTGGTTGAGGATCGAGTACAGGGTGGTGGTCTTGCCGCTGCCGGTCGGCCCGGTGACCAGGATGAGGCCATCGGGGCGCGCGATCATCAGTTTGAGCAGATCGAGTTGCTGCTCGGCGAGCCCCAGGCCGTCGAGCGGCACGATGCCCTTCTGGCGGTCGAGGACCCGCAGCACCAGGTTCTCGCCGTGGATCGTGGGCTGGGCAGACACCCGGAAGTCCACCACCCGGCCGTTGATGGTCAGCGAGATGCGGCCATCCTGGGGGGCGCGATTTTCGGCGATGTTCATGCCCGCCATGACCTTGATGCGCACCGCCAGTGCCGCCCAGTAGGACTTGTGGAGGACGCGAATCTGGCGCAGCAGGCCATCGAGGCGGTAGCGGATGCGGAGGAATCCCTCCTCCGGCTCGAAGTGAATGTCGGAGGCTTCGCGCATCACCGCATCGGTCAGCAGCGCATCCACCAGCCGTACTACCGGCTGGCTGTACTCGTCGGTGACCACCGCGAGCGAGCGGTAGTCGATCTCGCCGGTCTCGATCTCGTTGAGGATGCCGTCGATCGACAGTTCGTGGCCGTAGTACTGGTCGATGGCCCGCGCGATCTCCGATTCGCCGGCAATCAGGGTGTCGATGCGGATCGATTCCGGCAGTTCGTTGCGCAGCTTGTCGAGCGCGACGACATCGTGGATGTCCGCCACCGCGACGACCAGCAGGCTTTCGTCGCGCCGCAGGTAAAGTGGAAAGATGTGATTGCGCTTGGCCAGTTCGAGCGGCACCAGCCGGAGTGCCTCGGGGTCGGCCACGGCGTTGCCGAGATCCACGCTCTGCTTGCCGTGGAATTCCGACAGTGCCTCCCGCAACACCGCCTCGGAGACGAAGCCGAGATGCAGCAGCAGGCGGCCCAGCGGCTCATGGCGCCGGTTCTGTTCCATCAGCGCGATGTGGAGCTGGTCCCGGCTCAGCAGGCCGGCACCGACCAGGATCTCGCCGAGCGGACGTTGGGTGGTGACCGTCGCGTTCATTGGCGTCGGCCCCGGAGCGATTGGCCGTCGGCAACGCCGGCGAGTGCGGTCAACCGGGCGCGTACGCCGGACGGGTCGAAGGCGTGGGGACGATGGCCGGCCGAATCGAGCGCGTCCTGATAGAAGCGGCGGGCGAGGTCGTGTTTGCCGAGCTGATCGAGGCTGACGCCGAGATTGAACAGGTAGTCCGGATGGCTCCTGTCCAGACCATAGGCGCGAAAGTAGCTGAGCTGGGCTTCGGCCCAGCGTCGTTCACTGGCGTAGGCATTGCCGAGCGCGAAATGGAGTGCGCCTTCTCGCGGCCGCTGGGCGATCGCTCGACGCAACGAACTGACGCGTACGGCCGGGTCCGGCTGCCGCCCGTCCAGGGGCAGGGCGCTCAAGCCCGCGGTCGCGATCGGGTCTTCCGGGCGCGCCGTCAGGCTGCGTTCGAAAAAGCGTGCGGCCGCCGCCGGATGGCCCGATCGCGCGGCGATCGAACCCAATCCGTTGAGGGCATCCACGTTGTGGGGATCGCCCTCGAGCACGCGCTGGTAGAGTCGGGCCGCTTCCGGCAGGCGGTTTGCCTGGTAGTGCTGCCAGGCCTCGGCGAGCGCCGCCGGCAGCACCGCCGGGCGGCCCTTGCGCACCACCGGCGATGGCGTGCCGGGGCGGGCCGTGCGCTCGATGCGGTTCGCCCGCGGCGGCTCCGGCTGGAAACTGCCGCGACTGGGCGCCGCGATCCGGCTGCCGCGACGGATCGACGGGCTCGGTGGGGTGGACTTGCCGGTGCCGGCAGCCGGCGGAGCCCTGTCGATCGTGCCGGCGAGTGCCGCAACGCTGTTCGGGGGGGGCTCGGCGGGGGGCGGCGGCCGACGCTCGGCGACCGAAGGCGGCTCCGCGAGGCGGGGCCCGTGCGGGCTGAGCTGCTGCCAGAAGTAGAAGCCGATCGCGATCGACGCGATCGTGGTCAGGAGGCCGACGACGAGCGGAAAGCTGACGGGTCTGCGGCTCGATTTGACCTCGAACAGGTTACGCGCCGCGCTGGCGTTCGCCGCAACGGCCGTGCCCGGGGGCTGGGCTGCGGTCGCTCCGGCGCCGCCCGGCAGCGCTGGCCGTCCGGACTTGGCCTCCGACTTGTGCTTGGCTTCTTCGGCCTTCTTCAGGGCATCGATCAGCAGGCTCATGGCGAAGCTGCGGGCGCTGCCAGCGGTGAAGCTCCGGAGAGGTTGGGGTGCTGCGGGCCCATCGGGCGGCTGAAGAAGTCGTCTCCGGGGAGGTGCTCGCGAAACTCGCGGTAGTCGCCGTCGAGGCTGGCTTCGCGGATCACGGTCGGACGCAGGAAGATCACCAGTTCGGTCTTGGTCGTGGTGTCGTCCCGGTTCATGAACAGGTTGCCGAGCAGCGGGATGCGCGAGAGCACCGGGACGGTGTCGTCGCGGTCGTCACGGGCGTCTTCCATGAGTCCGCCCATCACCGCGATATTGCCGTTCTCGACCCGAATCACCGACTCGATCTCACGGGTGCGGATCACCGGAAAGCTGTTGACGATGCCGCGGTCACGTAGGGCAGGGTTGGGATCGTCGGCCTGCCCGATCACCCGCGACAGGCTGGGCCGCAGATTCAGCAGCACGGTGTCCGCTTCCGAGATCTGGGGCGTGACGTTCATGACGAAACCGATCGGCACCGAATTCACGGTGGTGGTGAACGTCGTGATCGAGGTGGTCTGGTTCTGGTTGATGTCCGATTCGATCGTGAAATAGACGATGTTGTCGACCACTTTCAGCACTGCGGTCTGGTTGTTGAGCACCGACAGTTTCGGGCTCGACAGCACCCGTACGTTGCCGAAGGTCTCGAGCAGTTTGATGCTGCCAGAAAAGCTGCTGCCGCTGTAGGTGATCTCGAACAGGCTGGAATCCGGCGCCCGCAGTACGCCGCTCGCGTTCTGGACGATGCGGATTCCGGTGCCGGCGAGATCGAGCTTGCTCCAGTCGATGCCCTGCCGGAAGTTGCGCGACAACTGGACCTCGGCGATCGTCGCCTCGATCAGCACCTGCCGGCGCGCCGAGCGGATCACCGCGTCGAGGAATTCCTGCACCCGCTCGTGCTGGCGCGATGTGGCGCGGACGACCATCACGCCGGACTCGGGATGGGCGATCACCGAGGCGGCTTCGCGGAACAGCGTGCGCGGGCGGGATTCACGCTCGGGGGCCGTGAGACTGAGGGCGACACTGACCTGCGGTGTGTCGCCGGACTCGCCGCCGGCGCCGGCCGGCGTCGCCACCAGAGCCGGGGACGGGGGCGCAGCCTGCTCGTCGGCCGGGATCAGCTTGTCGGTCTCGCGCAGGATGTCCTTGACGTTCTGCACCAGGGTTTCCCAGAAGCGGTTGCTTGCCCGGTTTTCGATGCGGGTGGCGGAACTGTTGCCCGTGCGGGTGCTTCCGCCGTCGCCCTCGTTGCCGATCGAGCCGCTGCCGGCGGTGGCGATCTGGGTGGCGACGGAGACCGTGCCTGCGGTTTCCCGCGACATCAGCACGTAGTCCACCTGGTAGGTGCGGAGGAAGGGCGAATCCGGCATCACCACCAGGCTCTCGCCGTCCAGTTCGAAGCGCATGTCCACCTGGCGGGCGATCCGCTTGAGAATCTGCGGCAATGTCTGGTCGATCGCGTTGAGCGTGACCGTGCCCTCGAGTCCGGGGTGCACGTCCACGTTGAGACGCGCGTCGCGGGCGAGGGCGAACAGCAGATCTTCCACCGGGACCTCGCTCACCACCACCGAATAGGTGTCGAGCTTCGGCGCGGGCTTCGGCGGTGGTAGGTCGAAGGCCTGATTCACCGGCGCTGGGATCGGTGCTTCAGGCGCCGCCGGTCGTGGTGCATCGGTACCGAGCAGGTGGCCGGAAATCGGTGCTCGCGGCGGCTGTTGGGCACAGGCGCCCAATGCCAACGTCGCTACCACGGCCACGATCTGGAGTCGTCGGTTCATCGAGGGACCAGATGATCTGATGGGCGCATGGTATCCGGTTGCGCGATTACTTCAATGCTACGTAAGGAATAATTGCCAATTGGCGGGCCTCATCGCAGGCCTCGCACCTGGCGCAGGTAGGCCCCGGCGTCGCGCAGATCCGCCGGCAGGGCGTGCATCGCCCGAGTCGCCCGCTCGCGATCGACATAATCGCCGTAAATCACGCCAACCCGTGGTGCCCACCCCAGGTCGCGCACGTACACCCGCAGGCTCTGACGGTCGATGCCACCGGGAAGCGATGCGATGAAGGCGTCGACGTCCGCCGGGCGAGGTCCGTCGACGGTGCGCAACTGGATGAACCAGTGGGTCTCCGGCGTGCCCGCGACCCAATCGGGGGTTCCCGCCTGCAATGCAGCGGCAACCGGACCCAGCTTGATCGGCGAGCGCTCGCCGTCGGCGGGGGGCGTCCGTTCGGGCGTTGCGGCCGGCGCGGGCGTCGCCGGCGCCACGGGCTGTGCCGGCGGCGGCACGACGGTCGTTGCCGGTGCCGTGTCATGGGGCGCGGTCGCCGGGGTCGGCAAGGGCCCGTCGGCGGCGGCCACGGCTGACGGTTCGCCGCCGCTGCGCCAATGGCGGTATCCGGCGAGCGCGACGAGCGCGAGGGCCAACACGAGGGTTGCAGCCCATGCCAGCGCGCCACGGCGCGCGCGCTTCGGCATCGGGTACTCGCAGTCGCGGATGGCCTCCCGCACATGGCGGGTCGTGATCTGGTGTTCGCCCCGCGAATAGGCCGACAGCAAGGCCTTGTCGGCCAGCACATTGACCCGTCGCGAGAGACCGTCGGCGGCCCGTGCCAGCAGACGTACCGCCGCCGGCGCGAAAAGCCTTGGCCCGCGATAACCGGCCATGCGCAAGCGGAAGTCCAAGTAGCTGGCGACTTCGTCCTCGGCCAGCGGTGCGAGGCGGAAGTGCTGGGTCACGCGGTCGCGCAGCTGGCGCATGCTCTGGCGCGCCAGGATGTCGTCGAGTTCGGGTTGGCCGAACAGCACGATCTGCAGCAGCTTGTGGTTGGCGGTCTCCAGATTGGAAAGCAGGCGGACCTGCTCGAGCGACGCCGTCGGCATGGCGTGGGCTTCGTCCACGAGGGTGACGACGCGGCGGCCGGCCGCGTAGCGCGCGATCAGTTCCTTCTGGATCTCGAGCAGGCGCACGCCGGCGTTGTCGGCGGGCACCGACACGCCGAGTTCCTCGGCGAAGAGGCGCAACAGGTCGTCCGGCCCCAGCGTCGGATTGGCCAGATAGATGGCGTCGACCTGTTCCGGCAGGCGCGAGAGCATCATCCGGCACAGCATGGTCTTGCCGCTGCCGACCTCGCCGCTGACCTTGACGATGCCTTCGTCGTTGAGGACCGCGAACTCCAGCGCCTCCAGGGTGGGTCCGCGCCGTCCACCGGTGTAGAAGAAGCCGGTGTTCGGTGTGATCCGGAAAGGTGGCTGCTGCAGCCCGAAGTGTTCCAGGTACATGGTCTAGCCGGCGTCGCTGCCGCCTTGGGGGCGATCCATTCCGAGGGCGTCCATGCGGCTGTACAGGGTGCTGCGATTCAGGCCGAGCAGCCTCGCGGCTTGGCTCATGCGGCCGTTGGCGAGTCGCAGCGCAGCCTCGATGTAGCTGACCTCCCAGCGCCGAAGCGTGGTGTCGAGCGCGAATCCTTCGTTGTTCCGCAGTTCCTCCATCGCCTGGCGTACCGGATCTCCGTCGTCGGCTGGTCGGGCCGGTTCCGCGGTCGGCGAGGTCGGGGCCGTCGAATGGTCGAGTTCGGCTTCGAGCTCCTCGGGCGAAACTCGGCGGCCGGGGTACTTGGTCTGCAGCCGGATCGTGATGTTGCGCAGTTCGCGCACGTTGCCCGGAAAGGCGTAGGTCAGCCATCGCTCGCGGGCAGCGGGCGACAATGCGAAGGGCGCTGCCCCGCCTTGGGCCGAGACCCGGTCGCGGAACAGCGTCATCAGCCCCAGGCGATCCTCGGCGAGCGCCCTGAGCGGCGGCATGGAAACCGTGAATACGCTGAGTCGATGGTAGAGATCGGCCCGGAACTGGCCACTGGCGATCTCCCGGCGCAGATCCCGGTTGGTGGCGGCGACGATGCGCGCGCGGCAGAAGCGTGGTCGGGTCTCGCCGACGCGGTGGAACTCGCCGTTCTCGAGAACGCGCAGCAGCTTGGGCTGCAGCTCGAACGGCAGCTCGCCGATCTCGTCCAGGAACAGGGTGCCCGCCTCGGCCTCCTCGAAATAGCCGGCGCGGTTCTCGGTGGCGCCGGTGAACGCGCCTCGTGCGTGGCCGAACAATTGGGATTCGATCAGTGCCGGCGCAATCGCCGCACAGTTGAGCGTCAGGTAGGGCTGATCGCGGCGTGCGCTCTGTCGATGCAGGTCATGGGCCACGAGCTCCTTGCCGGTGCCCGATTCGCCGTCGACCAGCACCGGAAACGGGGCGTCCGCAAGTTGGGCGATCTGGGCGCGCAGTTGTTCGATCGCCTCGCTGCTGCCGTACAGGCCGGAGGCGCCGGTGGTGCGGCGGGACGGCGCCGCCGGGTCCATCGACAGGGCCGACTGGAGCAGTTTGCCGAGGCGCTCCGGATCCACCGGCTTGGCCAGATACTCGAGGGCGCCGAGGGTGCGGGCATGGCGCGCGTGGGCGAGCTCGCTCTGGCCGGACAGTACGATGATCCGCATGTCCGGTACGTGCGCCAGCAATTCGGAGATCAGCGCGAAGCCCTCGTCGGGCCGATGGGGGGTCGGCGGCAGGCCGAGGTCCACCAGGGCCAGCGGCGGCGGCTCGGCCAGTGCGCGGATGCTGCGGATGGCGGCGGCGCGGGTATCGGTGACGATGACCCGAAAGTCCTTCTCGAGGACATAGCCGAACGCCTCCGTGATCAGCGGATCATCGTCTACTATCAACAGTTGCGGTCGACCGTCGGCCGGATCGGCAACGATGTTGCGGCCGATGGCAGCGTTGCTGGGCATCGCACGAGTGTAGTTGATCCCGTCGTTGCCTGCTGCGAAACCGGGCGGCGATCCTGCGGTCTGAGGTTGCGTTGCAACATGCTGTCCGCTCGGCTCTGATACAATCGAATAACCGGCAAGCCCGAGAAAAAACAGTGACTTCCCCAACACAGTCAGCCTTGGTCAGTTTGCGCGGCGTACGCTTTGCATACGGCGAGCGCGAAATCCTGCGCGGAGTGGATCTCGACGTGCCCCGCGGCAAGGTCGTGGCAATCATGGGCGGGTCGGGGTCCGGCAAGACGACCTTGCTGCGTCTGATCGGCGGCCAGATCAAGGCGGCGCAGGGCAGTGTCGTGGTCGATGGTCAGGAACTCGGGACGCTGGGGCGCGAGCCGCTGTATGCGCTGCGCCGCCGCATGGGCATGCTGTTCCAGTTCGGCGCCTTGTTCACCGACATGTCGGTGTTCGACAATGTCGCTTTTCCGATGCGTGAGCACACCGGCCTGGATGAATCGCTGATCCGCGATCTGGTTTTGCTGAAGCTGGACGCGGTGGGTCTGCGCGGCGCCCACGCCCTGATGCCGTCTGAACTCTCCGGCGGCATGGCCCGGCGGGTCGCGCTGGCGCGTTCGGTGGCACTCGACCCGATGCTACTGATGTACGACGAGCCGTTCGCCGGGCTCGACCCGATATCCCTCGGCATCATCGGCCAGTTGATCCGTCGCCTGAACGACGCGCTCGGCGCCAGTTCGATCATGGTGACCCACGATGTCACGGAGTCGCTGGAGATTGTCGACCTGGTCTTCTTCGTTTCCGACGGCAGGATCGTGGCGAGCGGTACGCCGGATGAAATCCGGGCGTCCACCGATCCGTTCGTCCATCAGTTCGTGCATGCCGAGGCGGACGGTCCGGTGCCGTTCCACTACCCGGCGCCCCCGATCATGCCGACCTTGCTCGGAGAAGGCGCATGAGCACGCGCGTCCGGCCGAACGAAGTGTGCGCGACCGCTCCCCGGGGGGTGAGGCGGGGGTTTCGTGAAGCGCGGCTTCGCGCCCGCCGAATGGGCCGGTTATGCAAAGCCGGCCCTTCGATGTCGCATCGCGACAGGAGGAAAGTCCAGTGAGCGCGATCAGTTCGGTCCTGCGTCGGATCGGCGGCGGCGTCGTCGACGGCATCTGGCGCCTGGGCTTCGTCGCCCGCTTCCTCGGACTGCTCTTGCTCCTGTCCGGCCAGAGCTTCCGTCGCATCCATCTGACCATTCGTGAGATCTATTTCAGCGGTGTGCTGTCGCTGCTGATCATCTTGGTGTCGGGGCTGTTCGTCGGCCTCGTGCTGGGACTGCAAGGTTACGAAACGCTTCAGCGCTACGGCTCCAGTGAGGCGCTCGGCGTGCTCGTGGCATTGTCGCTGACCCGCGAACTCGGCCCGGTGGTGGCGGCCTTGCTGTTCGCCAGCCGGGCCGGCTCGGCGGTGACTGCCGAAATCGGACTGATGAAGACCACCGAGCAGTTGAAGGCGATGGACATGATGGCGGTCAATCCGATCGCCCGTGTCGTCGCACCGCGCTTCTGGGGCGGCGTGATCTCGATGCCGCTGCTGGCGGCCTTGTTTTCGGCGATGGGCATATTCGGCGGCTGGCTGATCGGCGTTGCCTTCATCGGCGTCGATGACGGCGCCTTCTGGTCGCAGATGCAATCGGCGGTGGATTTCCGCTTCGACATCATGAACGGTGTCATCAAGAGCGTGGTGTTCGGTATCGCCGTGTCGTTGATCGCCGTGTTCGAGGGCTTCGACTGTACGCCCACCGCCGAAGGCGTTTCTCGTGCGATCACGCGCACCGTG
Organism: Rhodocyclaceae bacterium; assembly: GCA_020445785.1. Classification (GTDB taxonomy): domain Bacteria; phylum Pseudomonadota; class Gammaproteobacteria; order Burkholderiales; family Rhodocyclaceae; genus Cognatazoarcus. Next base: position 15,496 of record JAGRFZ010000059.1, on the reverse strand, counting down.
GTCAGTTCTGCACTGGCCATCCTGGCACTGGACTTCGTGCTCACTTCATTCATGTTCCGGGGGCAATCATGAGCCGCACCACCCTCGACCTGTGGGTCGGAATCTTCGTCGCGATCGGCATTGCCGCGCTGCTGTTCCTGTCGCTCAAAGTCGGGAATCTGTCTGCCGGCAGCTTCGCGGCCAGCTATTCGGTCGAGGCCGAATTCGACAACATCGGCGGACTCAAGGTGCGAGCCCCGGTCAAGAGTGCGGGCGTCGTCGTCGGCCGCGTTTCCGGCATTCATTTCGATACACAAAGCTACCGCGCCGTGGTTGTGTTGTCGATGAACGAAGCGTTTGAATTCCCGAAGGACACGATCGCGACGATCCTGACCTCGGGCCTGCTCGGCGAGCAATATGTCGGGCTCGAAGCGGGTGGAGAACTCGCGATGCTGGCCGACGGCGATCGCATTCGCATCACCCAGTCGGCGGTGGTGCTCGAAAAGCTGATCGGGCAGTTTCTGTTCAACAAGGCCTCGGAGTAGCCGAGGTGACAGGAGCGGACGGTACTGGCATGAAGGGACATGCTCGAACGCTGATGGGCCGGTTCGCGGCCCCGATTCTGGTGGCGGCGCTCGCCGTGGGTGGCTGTGCAAGCACGCCGGACAACCCCGACGATCCGCTCGAGGGCTACAACCGGGCGATGTTCGACTTCAACGACCGGCTCGACAAGGCGGTGCTCAAGCCGACCGCCCAGGTGTACGACAAGTTCACGCCGCTGCCGGTGCGGGCCGGGGTCGGCAACTTCTTCGGCAACATCGGGGACGTGTGGATCGGCATCAATAACATCCTGCAGGGCAAGGCCGCCGACGGCATGTCCGATCTGGCCCGGGTGCTGATCAATTCCACGGTCGGCATTCTAGGCATCTTCGATATCGCCACCGAGTTCGGATTCGAGCGGCACGACGAGGATTTCGGCCAGACCCTCGGAAGCTGGGGCGTCGGTGAAGGGGCGTATTTCGTGCTTCCGGTGCTCGGCCCCCGTACCGTACGCGACGCCGGGGCGACGGTGGTGGACATGACGGTCGACAATGCCTGGTACGGCGGCCAAATGGTGACCGAAACCGGCACCACGATCCTCAAGCTGGTCAATACCCGCGCCAATCTGCTGGCTGCCGACAAGGTGCTCGACGAGGGGGCGCTCGACCGCTATGTCTATGTGCGCGAGGCCTACCTCCAGCGGCGCCGTTACGAGGTGCATGACGGGCGGCCGCCGCGGGATCCGGAAGATGATTACTGGTCGAGCGACAGCGGAGAGACCGGTCCGAGCGAGGTCGGCGACGCGATGCCCGCCACCGGTTCGGGCGAGGGCGGCAAGCTGGTGCGCGCGGACGCCAACGGACGCTGAGCCCGAGAAGTTCGAGAGCGACCCAAAACAGAGAGCGGAAGAGAGAGAAACGACCATGAAAACGACCATCGTCCAATGGCTGGCGGCCACGGCATTCAGCCTCGCTGCGAGCCTTGCGCTGGCGGGCCCTGGCCCGGAGGCGTTAACCAAGCAATTGACCGAAGAAGTGATCGCGGCGGTCGAAGCCGATGCCGAAATCCGTGCCGGCGATACCGAAAAGGCGATCCGGCTGGTCGAGGAGCGGGTGCTGCCTCATTTCAATTTCGGCCACATGACCGCGCTCGCGGTGGGCCGCGACTGGCGCGGCGCGAGCCCCGAGCAGCGCGATGCCTTGACCGAGCAGTTCCGTACGCTGCTGGTGCGGACCTACTCGAATGCACTCACCCAGTACGACAACCAGACCATCGCCTTCAAGCCGTTTCGGGGACGGCCGGGCGACCGTGATGCCCAGGTCCGTACAGAGATCCGTCAGCCGGGCGCCCAGGCGATCCAGATGGACTTCAGTCTGGAACTGGTGGGGGAAGACTGGAAGGTCTACGACGTGGTCGTTGCCGGTGTGAGTCTGGTCACGAACTACCGGGCTTCGTTCTCGCAACAGGTCCGCCAGAGCGGCATCGACGGGCTGATCGAATCGCTGCGGGCGAAGAACGATGAGATGGTGCCGGAGAAGTCGTGATCGAGCGTGACGGCAAGACCCTGCGGGTGAGTGGCCCGATCACGATGACCAGTGCGCCGGCCGTGCGCGACCGCGGCCTCGTGCTGCTGGGCAAGGATGTGGCGACGGTCGATCTTTCGGCCGTGACCGAAGTGGATTCGGCCGCAATCGCGGTCGTGCTGGCGTGGCGGCGCCAGGCCGGCCGCGCACTCGCATTCGTCGGGATTCCCGCCGCCCTCGGCAGCCTGGCTTCCCTCTACGGGCTCGAGCGCTTGCTGGACGAAGCGGCTTGAGCGTGCCGGCAATTGCGGTCCGCGGCGCATGCAAGCGCTACGGGGACCTGCGCGCCCTCGATGGCGTCGATCTGGAAGTGGGCGAAGGCGAGTTCTTCGGCCTGCTCGGCCCCAATGGCGCCGGCAAGACCACGCTGATTTCGGCCCTGGCCGGTCTCGTCCGGGTCGATGCGGGCAGCCTTGCAGTGATGGGGCACGACGTCGTCACCGACTACCGCAGCGCTCGTCGCCAACTCGGCGTGGTGCCCCAGGAACTGGTGTTCGACCCCTTCTTCACGGTCCGCGAGGCCCTCAGAATCCAGTCGGGCTATTTCGGCATCCGCCGCAACGACGACTGGATCGACGAGATCCTCGGCCACCTCGACCTCACTGCCAAGGCGGACGCCAACATGCGGTCGCTTTCGGGCGGCATGAAGCGGCGGGTGTTGGTGGCCCAGGCGCTGGTGCACCGGCCGCCGGTGATCGTCCTCGACGAACCCACCGCCGGGGTCGACGTCGAGTTGCGCCAGGGGCTCTGGCAGTTCGTGCGCCAACTGAACCGTGACGGCCACACCATCGTCCTCACCACCCACTACCTGGAAGAGGCCGAGACCCTGTGCAATCGCATCGCGATGCTCAAGAGCGGACGCGTGGTGGCGTTGGATACCACCGAAAACCTGCTCGCGCGCTTCGCCACCCACACCCTGCGGGTGCGCCTCGCCGCCCCGTTGGCCACCGAGCTCGGCGGGGTCCGGCAGGATCGCGGATGGCTCGAGTTTGCGCTCGAGCGCTACGACGAGGTGGAAGGGATGTTGCGGCGGCTGCGCGAGGCCGGTGGCGAGATCATCGAAATGCAATTGGGCGAACCCGATCTCGAGAAGGTCTTCGTCGGCGTCATGCGGGCTTGACGTGATGACCGGCTTCTCGACCCTGCTCTACAAGGAAGTCCTGCGTTTCTGGAAGGTCAGCTTCCAGACTGTCGGTGCGCCGGTGCTGACCTCGGTGCTCTATCTGATGATCTTCTCCCACGTCCTGGAGGCGCACGTCGAGGTGTTCGAGGGCGTCTCGTACACCAGCTTTCTGGTGCCGGGGCTGATCATGATGTCGGTGCTGCAGAACGCCTTCGCCAACAGTTCGTCTTCGCTGATCCAGAGCAAGATCACCGGCAACCTGGTGTTCGTGCTGCTGCCGCCGATCAGCTATCGGGAGTTCTACGCCGCCTATGTTCTGGCATCGGTGCTGCGCGGCGCCTTCGTCGGCCTCGGCGTCGGTCTCGCGGCGCTGCCGTTTGCGGATCTTGCCCCGCGGGCGCCGCTGTGGATCGTCGTCTTCGCGCTGGCCGGCGGCGCCATGCTGGGCTCGCTCGGCGTCGTTGCCGGGATCTGGGCCGAGAAGTTCGACCAATTGGCGGGTTTTCAGAACTTTCTGATCATGCCCCTGACGATGCTATCCGGGGTGTTCTATTCGATTCATTCGCTGCCGGACTTCTGGCAGGCGATCTCCCATTTCAACCCGTTCTTCTACATGATCGACGGCTTCCGCTACGGCTTCTTCGGCCAGTCCGACGTTTCGCCTTGGGCGAGCCTCGCTGTGGTCGTGGTGTGCCTGGTGCTGGTCGCCGGTCTCACCCTGAACATGCTGTCGCGCGGCTACAAGCTGCGCGGCTGAGGATTTGCGTGATGTTCGATGCACAACAGATCAAGCAACTGATCGAGCAGGGTCTGGCCTGCGACTACGTCGAGATCGTCGGCGACGACGGCGTTCATTTCACCGGCATCGTGGTCAGCGAGGCCTTCGCCGGCAAACCGCGGGTGCGCCAGCATCAGGCGGTCTATGCCACGCTCGGCAGCCTCATGGGCAACGAGATCCACGCTCTGCAACTGCAAACCTACACGCCGGTGCAGTGGGCTGAGTTCCGCCGCCAGATCGACGAGTGAGCGGCCGACGATGGACAAGCTACTGATCCAGGGCGGGGCCCGACTCGACGGCGAAACCACCGTCTCCGGCGCCAAGAACGCAGCGCTGCCGATCTTGTGTGCGACGCTGCTCAGCGCTGAGCCGGTGACCCTGACCAACGTGCCGCAGCTCCAGGACATCGCCACCCTGCTGCGCCTGCTCGGCCAGATGGGCGTGGCCGTCGAGCGCGATGGCGACCGCGTGACCCTCGACGCATCGGGCCTCGACAATCCGCTCGCGCCCTATGAGATGGTCAAGACCATGCGCGCATCGATTCTGGTGCTCGGACCGCTGATGGCGCGCGTCGGTGAGGCACGGGTGTCGCTGCCCGGCGGCTGCGCGATCGGCGCCCGGCCGGTGGATCAGCACTTGAAAGGCCTGCAGGCCATGGGTGCGAAGATCGCGGTCGAACAGGGCTACATCCATGCCACGGTCGCCGGTGGGCTGAAGGGGGCACGATTGTTCACCGACATGGTGACCGTGACCGGCACCGAGAATCTGATGATGGCGGCCTGCCTTGCGAAGGGCGAGACGGTGATCGAGAACGCCGCGCGCGAGCCGGAGGTGGTCGATCTGGCCAACTGCCTGGTGGCGATGGGTGCCCGCATCTCTGGCGCCGGCACCGACGTCATCCGCATCCAGGGCGTCGAGTGCCTGCACGGTGCCGAGCATCGCATCATGCCGGACCGCATCGAGACCGGCACTTATCTGTGCGCGGCGGCGGCCACCGGCGGCAGCATCCGGTTGATGGGCACTTCGACCTCCTACATCGATGCGGTGGTCGACAAACTGCTCGATGCCGGCTGCGAAATCGAAGGGGAGCGCGACGCGATCCGCCTGACGGCGCCGCCCCGGCTGACTTCGGTCAGTATCCGGACGGCGCCCTATCCGGCCTTTCCGACCGACATGCAGGCCCAGTTCATGGCCATCAACTGCGTTGCCGAAGGCACCGCCGTCATCCGCGAGACGATCTTCGAGAACCGTTTCATGCATGCGGTCGAACTGCAGCGTCTCGGCGCTGAGATCCGCATCGACGGCAATACCGCCGTGGTGACCGGGGTGGACCGGCTCGAGGGCGCGAGCGTGATGGCGACCGATCTGCGTGCTTCGGCCGGTCTGATCATCGCCGGCCTGGTGGCGGATGGCGAGACCCTGGTGGACCGGATCTACCACCTCGACCGCGGCTACGAGAAACTCGGCGACAAGCTCAGCCAGCTCGGCGCGCGCGTTTCGCGCGTGCGCTGACGCCTCGGCCGCCGCCCGCCAGCGGGCCGGGGCGGCGCGACAGCACGCCGATTGCCGGCTAGAATCCCCCCATTTTCGAGGCGCCAGCCCGTGTCCAGCATCACCATCGCCCTGTCGAAGGGACGCATCTTCGAGGAAACCCTGCCGTTGCTCGCGGCTGCGGGTATCGAACCGGCCGAGAATCCCGAGCGCTCACGCAAGCTCATCATCGGCACCAACCGGCCCGATGTCCGGCTGGTGATCGTGCGGGCCACGGATACGCCGACCTACGTCCAACATGGGGCGGCCGATCTCGGTATCGCCGGTCGCGACGTGCTGCTCGAACACGGCGGTACGGGTCTGTACCAGCCGCTCGACCTGCGCATCGCACGCTGCCGGATGTGCGTGGCCACACCGGCCGGTTTCGACTATGCGTCGGCGGTGCGCCCCGGCGGACGCATCCGCGTCGCGACGAAGTACATCCGGACCGCCCGCCAGCATTTCGCCGGCAAGGGTGTTCACCTCGATCTGATCAAGCTTTATGGTTCGATGGAGTTGGCGCCGCTGGTGGGTCTGGCGGACGCCATCGTCGATCTGGTGTCCTCGGGCGGCACGTTGCGGGCCAACAAGCTCGTCGAGGTCGAGGAGATCCTGCCGATTTCGTCCCGTCTGATCGTCAATCAGGCCTCGATGAAGATGAAACGTGAAACGATCCAGCCGGTGCTGGACGCTTTTGCCGGAGCCGTCGCATGAACCCGATCCGCCGCCTCGATTCCTCGGCCGATGATTTCGCGCAGACTCTCGACGCGTTGCTGGCCTTCGAGAGTGCCACCGACCAGCGCATCGAGGATGCGGTCGCGGCGATCCTGGCCGACGTGCGCGAACGCGGCGATGCCGCGGTACTCGCCTGTACCCGCCGTTTCGACGGCGTCGAAGCGGCCGCGATGGCGGAGCTGGAACTCGCGCCAGCCGTTTTGCAGTCGGCACTGGCATCGCTGCCGGCCGCGCAGCGGGAAGCGCTCGAAGCGGCCGCCTCTCGGGTGCGTGTCTACCATGAGCGCCAGCCGCTGGCCTCGTGGAACTACGTCGAAGAGGACGGCACTGAACTCGGTCAGCAGGTCACTGCCCTCGACCGGGTGGGCCTCTACGTGCCGGGCGGTCGTGCTGCCTATCCGAGTTCGGTGCTGATGAACGCGATTCCGGCCAAGGTCGCCGGGGTCGGCGAGTTGATCATGGTGGTGCCGACCCCGCAGGGCGAGCGCAATCCACTGGTGCTGGCCGCCGCCGCGATTACCGGCGTCGACCGGGTGTTTACGATCGGGGGCGCCCAGGCCGTGGCGGCGCTGGCCTATGGCACAGAGACGGTGCCCCAGGTGGATAAGATCGTCGGTCCCGGCAATGCCTATGTCGCGTCCGCCAAGCGCCGGGTGTTCGGCACCGTCGGCATCGACATGGTGGCCGGCCCCAGCGAAGTGCTGATCGTCTCGGACGGCAGCGGCGAGGCCGATTGGGTGGCGATGGATTTGTTCGCCCAGGCCGAGCACGACGAACTTGCCCAGTCGATCCTGCTCTGTACGGACGCCGGATTCATCGACGCGGTGGCCCGGTCGATCGCGCGTCTGCTGCCCGAGATGCCACGACGCGAGACCATCGCCACCTCCCTTGCCAACCGCGGCGCCTTGATCCACGTCCGGAACCTTGCCGAAGCCTGCGAGATTGCCAACCGGATCGCCCCCGAGCACCTGGAATTGGCTGTCGAAGATGGCGACGCGCTGGTCGGCAGTATCCGCCATGCCGGGGCGATCTTCATTGGTCACTGGTCCGTGGAGGCGCTCGGTGACTACTGCGCCGGGCCGAACCATGTGCTGCCGACGATGCGCAGCGCGCGTTTCTCCTCTCCGCTCGGGGTCTACGACTTCCAGAAGCGCACCAGCCTGATCAAAGTGTCGGAGCAGGGCGCACGCCGCCTAGGCGACATTGCTTCGGTGCTGGCCCATGGCGAGGGCCTGCAGGCGCACGCCCGATCGGCAGAGTTCCGGCGCGACGCCTGAGGCGGATGCCTTTCCCGCGTTCTCGGGCAACGGTGGCCGAAAACGATGCCGCCGCGGCCCGCCGCGTCTGAGATCCGGCCTTGCCACGCGTCGGGGCGCGGCACAAAATGAATCGGCCGGGCAGGGCCCGGCCGATTCATGGGCTGGCTGAGCCGCGCGGTCAGACGATGTGCGCGAGCTGGCCTCGCATCTTTTTCATGGCCTTGGCTTCGATCTGGCGGATGCGCTCCGCCGAGACGCCATACTCGGTGGCCAACTCGTGCAGCGTCGCCGATTCGCCGTCGGGCAACCAGCGGCGTCGGATGATGTCGCGGCTGCGGTCGTCCAGATCGGCAATGGCGTCGCGCAGGCCTTGGTCCTGCAACTGGGCCAGTTGCGCCGTAGCCAGCGCCTCCGCCGGCTCGGCGTGAGGATCGGGCAGGTAGGCGATCGGGGAGAAGCGCTCGTCGTCGTCACCGCCGTTGCTCTCGAGCGGGATGTCCTGGCCGCTGAGGCGCGTCTCCATTTCGACCACTTCCTCGGGTTTCACCCGCAGGTGGTCGGCGACAGCCGCAACCTCGTCCGGGCGCAAGGTGGCCGTACCGGACTTCATGCCCCGCAGGTTGAAGAAGAGCTTGCGCTGGGCTTTGGTGGTCGCCACTTTGACCAGGCGCCAGTTTTTGAGAATGAACTCGTGAATCTCGGCCTTGATCCAATGGATCGCGAATGACACGAGGCGCACACCGCGTTCCGGGTCGAAACGCTTGACCGCCTTCATCAGACCGATGTTGCCTTCCTGGATCAGGTCCGCATGGGGCAATCCGTAGCCGAGGTAGCCACGGGCGATGGCCACCACCAGCCGCAGATGCGACATCACCAGCTTGCGCGCGGCGTCGATGTCGTCGTCGTCGCGGAATTGTCGGGCGAGCGTCGATTCTTCGCGCTCGCTCAGCATCGGCAGGCGATTCACTGCCTGGATGTACTGGTCGATGCTGCCGGCCGAAGACGGAACGGGCAGGGTCAGGCTGTCGTTCATGGACGGATTTCCTCCTTGCAGCAATGTTAGCACTCACGAGATGAGAGTGCTAACGGTCGCGATAGTTCCGTGCTTGAGACCGCGCACCCGGTCGCCGTACGGGAGGTGGCGGCGCTATCCTTGCTCTTTTCCCCGCGGGCGACATGATCTTTTGCGGCGGCTGCGCTAAAGATTGTCGCCGTACTGACGTAGGCCGGGTGATGGTCAGCCAAACAATGGAAGCTCTTGCCCCTGAACGGGAAGATGCCGAGCATGCCGCGTCGGAGCCGGCGCCCGGGCCTGCCGCCGTGGACGTGCTGCTCGAGTGTTTGCTGGCCGTGGTGCGCTCCCACGGCGGCGCATTGACCCGCGAAGCCGCCCTCGCCGGCCTGCCGATCGACGGCGACGTGTTGTCGCCCTCGCTGCTGGTCAGGGCCGCTCGCCGCGCGGGATTCTCCAGCCGCGTGCTTCGCCAGCCGTTGGGGCGGCTCAACGACGCCTTGCTGCCAGCGATCGTGTTGCTCGACGAGGACCAGGCCTGTGTCGTCGTCGGTCGCAATGCGGATACCTATACCGTGGTGTTTCCCGAACTCGGCGAATCCACCGTCGAACTGCCGCGCCGCGATTTGGCGGCGCGCTATGCCGGCACGACGATCTACGTGCGACCGGAGTTCCGCTTCGACGCGCGGGCGCCGCAGGTCGCGAAGATTCGTGGCCGCCACTGGTTCTGGGGCGCGCTCGCGGAGAACGCCCCGTTGTACCGGGACGTGTTGTTGGCGGCGATGATGATCAACGCGTTCGCGGTAGCGTTGCCGCTGTTTACGATGAACGTGTATGACCGGGTCGTGCCGAACAACGCGATCGACACCTTGTGGATGCTGGCCGTCGGCGTCTCGTTGGTCATTGCCGCCGATGCCTTGCTGCGCACCATGCGCGGTTACTTCGTCGACCTCGCCGGCAGTCGTGTGGACGTTCGCCTGTCGGCCTACATCATGGAGCGGGTGCTCGGCCTGCGTCTCGAACACCGGCCGCTCTCGGCCGGCTCGTTCGCGGCCAATCTTCGCTCGTTCGAGGTCGTGCGCGACTTCATCACCTCGGCCACCATCACCGCATTCGTGGACCTGCCGTTTGCTTTGATCTTTCTACTGGTGATCGGTTGGATCGCGTGGCCGATGACGCTGCCGGTGATCGCCGGGGCGCTGATCGTGGGGGCCTATGCGCTGGTCGTGCGCGGGCGCATGCACGCCCTCACCGAAACCACGTATCGCGCCAGCGCGCTGCGCAACGCGACCCTGGTCGAGAGCCTGGTCGGACTCGAAGCGGTCAAGGCGCTGGGCGCCGAAGGCGTCATGCAGAAGCGCTGGGAACACAGCGCGGCGTTTCTGGCCAGGGTAGGCGCGCAGTTGCGACTGCTCTCGGCGACCACGTCCAACGGCGCGATGTGGGCGCAACAGACCGTCAATGTGGCGCTGATCGTGACCGGCGTATACCTGATCGGCGAGAACGAACTGACCCTGGGTGGCCTGATCGCCTGCTCGATGCTGGGGTCGCGTGCGCTGCAGCCGGTCGGTCAGGTGACGGCCTTGCTGACCCAGTATCACAATGCGTCGACTGCGCTGAAGTCGCTCGACGAGATCCTGCGGCAACCGGTGGAGCGGCCCGAGGGCTCGAACTTCGTCACCCGCCGCGGTTTCGACGGCGACATCGAGTTTCGGGATCTGTCCTTCGCCTATCCCGGCCAAGAGACTCAGGCCTTGCGCAACGTGTCGCTGCAAATACGGGCCGGCGAGCACGTGGCGATCCTCGGCCGGGTCGGTTCCGGCAAGACGACATTGCAGAAGTTGATCCTTGGCCTCTATCAACCCACCGAAGGTGCCTTGCTGATCGACGGCATCGACCTGCGGCAGCTCGATCCGGCGGAATTGCGGCGCCACGTAGGCTACGTGTCGCAGGACGCGAGCATGTTCTACGGCAGTCTGCGGGAGAATCTGACCATTGCTGCCCGTCAGGCTTCCGACGACGAGGTGGTCGAGGCGGCCCGCATCGGCGGCATCCTCGACTTCGTGAACGGTCACCCCCAGGGCTTCGACATGATGGTCGGCGAACGTGGCGAATCCTTGTCCGGTGGTCAGCGCCAGGGGGTTGCGCTGGCTCGCGCGGTGATCGGCCGGCCGTCGATTCTATTGCTCGACGAACCGACCGGAGCGATGGATCATTCGACCGAAGAGGCGGTCAAGCGGGAACTCGCGGAATTTGCCCACGGGCGCACGCTCATCATCGTCACCCATCGTACTTCGCTGCTCGCGCTCGCCAGCCGGGTGATCGTCGTGGATGGTGGCCGGATCGTTGCCGACGGGCCCAAGGAACGGGTCATCGAAGCCCTGCGCCAGGGACGCATCGGGAGGGCCTCGTGATCGAGTTCCTGCGGGCCTTGTTCGTCCGCGTCGAGGAAACCGACGGCAACGGGGCGCTGTGGCGCGGACTGCCGGCGGCCTCCCACGACGAGCGGGACTGGGGCAGCGACGCGGATTGGGCGCGACTGGATCAGCAACCGTTGCGGGCGCGGGCCTTGTTGCGCTGGGCCGCATTGGCGGTGGTGGCGCTGGTGGTGTGGGCCGCCTACGCCCGCATCGACGAGGTGACCAAGGGTCAGGGCAGGGTGATCCCATCAAGCCAGTTGCAGGTCGTGCAGACGGTGGACGGTGGCGTTGTCGAGGAGCTGTTGGTCGAGGAAGGCCAGACCGTCGATGCCGGGCAGGTGCTGCTGCGCATCGATCCGACTCGTTTCGTCTCGTCGCTGCGGGAGAATCGCTCGGAATTGCTGTCGCTGCAGGCGAGAGCTGCGCGGCTGTCGGCATTGTCGGAAGGCCGGCCGTTCGAGCCACCGCGAGCGCTGCAGGATGAGAGTCCGGAGCTTGTCGCGCGTGAGCGGGCACACTATCAGTCCAGCATCGCCGGGCTCGAGGCCCAGCTCGGTATCGCCCGCCAGCAACTGACCCAGCGCAACGAGGAATTGCGCGAAGCCACCGGAGCGCGCGCCAATGCGGCGCGCTCGCTCGAGCTCACCGCACGCGAACTGGCGGTGACCAAGCCGCTGGCGAGCGCCGGCGCGGTGTCGGAGGTCGAGCTGTTGCGCCTCGAACGAGACGTCAACCGCTTCCGTGGCGAGCGCGACCAGGCTGCCGCCCAGATCTCCCGGCTCAAGGCCGCGATACGCGAGGCCAACCAAAAGATCCGGGACGTCGAACTGAGCTTTCGAAATCAGGTGCGCAAGGAGCTGTCCGAGGTCAGCGCCAAGCTGGGCACCTTGTCCGAAGGCAGTCTTGCGCTCGAGGATCGGGTCAAACATGCCGAGGTTCGGGCGCCGCTGCGGGGCACGGTCAAGCGGCTGCTGGTCAACACCGTGGGCGGTGTCGTGCAGCCCGGCGCCGAGGTGGTCGAAGTGGTGCCGCTCGACGACGCCCTGGTGCTCGAGACCAAGATTTCGCCGCGTGATATTGCCTTCCTGAGGCCGGGGCAGCCCGCGACGGTGAAGTTCACCGCCTACGATTTCGCGATCTACGGTGGGCTGGAGGCTGAACTCGAGCAGATTGCTGCCGATAGTGTTATCGACGAAGAGGGCAACGCATTCTTCGTGGTCAAGGTGCGGACCTTGGAGAACTCACTGGGCGAGGGCCTGCCGATCATCCCCGGCATGGTCGCAGAGGTGGACATTCTGACCGGCAAGAAATCGATACTCGACTATTTGCTGAAACCCGTGCTGCGGGCCAAGGCGAACGCCTTGACGGAGCGCTGACGATGATGCTGGCGATCTGCCCGCGGGCCGAACTCCTTGCACGCTGGCGGCGGGCGTTTCCCGAAGGGCGCGTCGTGGCCTCCGCTTCTGCGGCGGCCGGGGCCGGCCGGGGGAGCCAGTTGTGGTTGCACGTGGACGACATCGCCGTGTCCGATCTGGGGGATCGCGTCGCCAATCTGGTGCGCGCGAACGACGGCGTACCGGTCGTGGTGATCAGTGCGGCGCCCGATCAGCAGCGCGCGCTCGTCGCGCTCGATTCAGGTGCGCGCGGCTTTTGCCATGCGCTGGCTGCGCCTGAAATGATGCGGCAGGTGGCGACGGTGGTCGCCCACGGCGGCTTGTGGGTCGGGCCCGAACTGATGCGGCGCATGCTCGGCGCCGTGACCTCCAAGCTCGACCGGGACGCCGGAGGCGCCACGGCCGACCTTTCCCGCCTGACTCCGCGCGAGCGCGCGGTGGCGCTGGAAGTCTCGCACGGCGCCACCAACAAGGAGGCGGCGCGCGCGCTGGGCATCACCGAGCGCACGGTGAAGGCGCATCTGGCGGCAGTATTCGAGAAGTTCGGCGTTCGCGACCGGTTGGAGCTGGTCATCGCCCTGCGCGATCCTGCGACGGTTCCCGCCCGCAGCGTGGCCTGAAGCCCGTCTCGCGCCCGCACCCTGTCCACCGGTCCAATGTTTTTTGTTGACGGGGGCGTTTATCGTCCCAGCAATGCCGTGGATTGCGCCCTTTTGGGGCCGCACCCCGTTGAGTCGAATTCAGGAGTCGAATCATGTCCCAATCGATCGCCACCGTCGTCGCCGTTTCCGGCAAAGCCTATGCCCGCAATGCGGAGGGCTTGTCGAGGCCCATCGAAGCGGGCGATGTGCTGCGTGAAGGTGAGACCGTCGTTACTTCCCCGGGCGGCCGCGTCGAATTGGCGCTGGCCAATGGCGAGGTGATTCGAATCCTGCCGGAGCAGAGCGTCTTGATTTCCGCCGACATGTCGGCGAGCGAGGCGCCCGACGCCGACGAAGCCGCGGTCAGTGCCGAGGCGGTCGACCGGGTTATCCAGGCCCTGGAGGCGGGTCGCGACCCATTCGAGGAACTCGAGGCTCCGGCAGCCGGCCTTTCCGGCGGGGGCTCCGGCGATGGCAACGACTTCGTGCGACTGCTGCGCATTTCGGAAGAGCTCGATCCGCTTGCCGTCGAATTCGGCGAACCGACGACGGCCGAGGTGCCGATCATCGAAGGCGCGACCGGTGAACAGGGGCCACTGGTGGTCGATGATTCGGCCACCACCGAAAGCGGGCAGGTAGTGCTCATCGACGTGCTTGCCAACGATAGCGATCCGGACGGAGACGCGTTGGCCATCGTCGCGGTTGCGGGCGAGCCGATCGCCATCGGCGAACCGGTGGCGATCGCCGATGGACGGGTCACACTGAATCCGGATGGTACGCTCAGTTTCACGCCCAACCCCGGCTTCGCAGGCGAGGTGCGTTTCGAATACACGGTCAGCGATGGCAACTCGCTGGCTTCCGGGCAGGTGACGGTGCACGTTGGCGGCGATGCTGACAGCCAGCCCGTCGCGGTGGACGACAGCGCCGCCACGACTGCGGGCAACGCCGTCAGCGGTAACCTCGCGGCCAACGACAGCCCCAGCGCGGACGGCGGAAACGTGTGGGCCCTGGCGGATGCACCGATCAACGGCAGCGCCATCGTCAATGCCGACGGCACCTACACCTACACGCCCCGCAGCGGCTTCACCGGTCAGGATGAGTTCAGCTACTCGATTACCGATGCCGACGGCGACATCAGTGTCGCGACCGTTACGGTGACGGTATCGGACGGCGCCACGCCGCCCATCAGCGACGATTCACCCGTTGCGGTGAATGATTCGGTGTCGATCGCGGCGGATGAGATCGCCTCGGGCAGCTTGGCCGACAACGACACGCCCAGCGACGACGGTGGCAACGTCTGGGCGTTGCAGACTCCGCCCGCGAACGGCACGGCGGTGGTCAACGGCGATGGCAGTTACAGCTACACGCCAAATGCAGGATTCAGTGGGCAGGATAGCTTCACCTATACGATCACCGACAGCGATGGCGACTTCAGTTCGGCCACGGTGTTCGTCTCCGTCGGCGTCTCGGATAGCCAGCCGGTGGCCGAAGACGATTCGTTTACGGTATCGCCGGGGAGCACGTTCGATGGTGACCTTGCGGCCAACGACACGCCGAGCGCCGACGGCGGCAACGTCTGGGCGATCGCTGACCTGGCGCAGGGCGGAGAGGTCGTCGTCAATGCTGACGGCAGCTTCAGCTATACGCCGGATGAAGGCTACTTCGGTATCGACACCTTCACCTACACCGTCACCGACGCCGATGGCGATGTCAGCACCGGCCGGGTAACGATCGACGTGGTGGCGCAGGATGGCGTCCCGGTTGCCGAGGACGACGACTTCGTCACCGACCAGGGGGTTGCCGTCGGTGGGGACCTCGCTGCCAACGATACGCCGAGTGCCGACGGCGGCGACTCTTGGGAACTGGCGGTTTCGCCGGCCAATGGCTCGGTGATCGTGAATTTCGATGGCACATTCACGTATACGCCGGATGCGGGGTTCAGTGGTGTCGATCGATTCGACTACCGCATCACCGATGCCGATGGCGACGTCAGCGTTGCGACGGCCACGATTACCGTCAATGCAGTCGCCAACTCGCTGCCGGAGGCCCAGGACGACGGCCCCCTGACGACCGACGAAGACACTCCGCTGACCGGCATCAATGTCCTGGGCAACGACAGTGACATAGACGGCGACCCGCTCACCGTCACGTCGGCCACCAGCCCGGATGGCACCGTCACGATCAACCCCGACGGTACGCTGGACTTCGCACCGAACCCGGACTTCAACGGCCCGACCACGATTCAATACACGATCGACGACGGCAACGGGGGCACCGACACCGCCACCGTGACGATCAACGTGGCCCCGGTCAATGACGCGCCGGTGGCAGAAGACGATACCGGCAGCACCCAGGAAGACGTGCCGGTGACCTTCACCGCGGCCGTGCTGCTCGCCAACGACAGCGACGTCGATGGCGACGCGTTGACGATCACCGCGGTCGGTCCGAGCACCAATGGCACTGCCGTGCTGAACGCAGACGGTTCCGTCACCTTCACGCCGA
>JAGRFZ010000201.1 GCA_020445785.1 Rhodocyclaceae bacterium | reverse complement strand
GACGACCAGCACGGCACCGCGATCGTGGTCGGCGCCGCGGTCTTGAACGGCCTGCACCTGGTCGGCAAGGATCTGAAGAAGGTCAAGGTGGTGACCTCCGGCGCAGGTGCGGCCGCGCTCGCCTGCCTCGACCTGCTGGTGATGCTGGGCATCCCGCTCGAGAACATCTGGGTCGCCGACATCGAGGGCGTGGTCTTTGAAGGCCGCACGGTTCTGATGGACCCGATCAAGGCGCGCTACGCGCAGCCGACCGAGGCGCGCACGCTGGGCGAGATCATCGCGGGCGCCGACGTGTTCCTCGGGCTGTCCGCCGGCGGCGTGCTCAAGCAGGAGATGGTGGCGCGCATGGCCGCCCAGCCGCTGATCCTCGCGCTCGCCAATCCGCGCCCCGAGATCCTGCCCGAGGAGGTGATGGCGGTGCGCGAGGACGCGATCATCGCCACCGGCCGCTCGGACTATCCGAACCAGGTGAACAACGTGCTGTGCTTCCCGTTCATCTTCCGCGGCGCGCTCGACGTCGGCGCGACCACCATCACCGACGAGATGAAGATGGCCGCGGTGAGGGCCATCGCCGGGCTAGCGCGCGCCGAGCAGAGCGACATCGTGGCGATGGCCTACGGCGAGAAGGTCGCCGCCTTCGGGCCGGACTACATCATCCCGAGCCCTTTCGATCCGCGCCTGATCGTCAAGATCGCACCGGCGGTAGCCGAGGCCGCCATGGCCTCGGGCGTGGCCACGCGCCCGATCTCGGACTGGGAGGCCTATCGCGGCCAGTTGAACAACTTCGTCTGGCACTCCGGCATGCTGATGAAGCCGGTGTTTGCCGCCGCGCGCGGCAGCCGGCAACGCGTCATCTTCGCCGAGGGCGAGTCCGAGCGCGTGCTGCGCGCGGTGCAGACGGTGGTCGACGAGGAACTCGCCCGGCCAGTCCTGATCGGCCGTCGCGAGGTGATCCTCGCCCACATCGAACGCTACGGCCTGCGCCTGCGCGCGGAGCAGGACGTGGAGCTGGTCGACCCGGACACGGACGCTCGCGTCGAGACGCTCTGGCGCGATTACCATCGCCTGATGGAGCGCAAGGGGGTGTCGATCGACTACGCGAAGAAGGAAGTCCGGCGACGCACCACGCTCTTCGGCGCGCTCCTGCTGAAGCACGGCCACGGCGACGGGCTGATCTGCGGCACCTATGGCATGCACCGCCACCATCTCGAGTTCGTCGACACGGTACTCGGCCGACGGCCCGGGGTGGCGCACTGCTATGCGCTCAATGTGCTCAACCTGCCCGAGCGCACGCTGTTCCTGGCGGACACCTACGTGAACCTCGATCCGGCGCCCGAGCAGATCGTCGAGATGACGCTGCTCGCGGCCGAGGAGATGCGCCGCTTCGGCATCACGCCCAAGGTGGCGCTGCTCTCCCACTCCTCCTTCGGCAGCGCCGATTCGCCCAGCGCGCAGAAGATGCGCGCGGCGCTGCGACTGCTGCACGAGCGCGCGCCGGATCTCGAGGTCGATGGCGAGATGCATGGCGATGCGGCGCTGGACGAGACGCTGCGCCTGCGCATCTTCCCCAACGCACGCCTGCGCGAGCCGGCCAACCTGCTGATCTTCCCGACGCTGGACGCGGCCAACATCGCCTTCAACCTGTTGAAGACCGCCGCCGGCAAGGGCATGACGGTGGGGCCGATCCTGCTCGGCGCAGCCCGCCCGGTGCACATCCTCACGCCATCGGCCACCGTGCGCCGGATCATCAACATGACCGCGCTCACCGCGGTCGAGGCCGCGCATACGGCGTAAGCCCAGAGCGCCGAGCCGGCGTGGGCAACCATGCGTTTCGTCGCCGTGATGCAACTGGCCGAACCGGACATTTGGTGCCCGTGCATGCAACGGTGTGGGCTTCGACGAGGGTCAGCTGACTAAAGAGAGCACGAAAGGGCATTGGAGCGCGACGTTTAGCAGGGGGCGCCGATGACCTTGAACAGGAGGATGCTCGGCCTGTGAGGGGTGCCGCTATTCTGGACGCTTCCGTGAGGAGGCGACCTACGGCAGCCGGTTCGGCCTCATAGCCACCGATAGACGGCGGCAGCCAGAATCCCGGCAGCGATCGCCGGCAACGGCTTCTTGAGCACAAGCACGACGACCGCGGTGGTCAACAGGGCGAGTCGAGCGCCGCCATCTCCTGCCACCGCCATCGGGGCGAGCAGCGCCACCAGCACCGAACCGGACATCCCGCCAATGAACCGCTTCACCCGTTCGTTGATCGGCACGAACGACATCACGAAGACGCCCCCCCACCGCGTCGCCAGGGTGACCGCAAACATGGCCACGACGAGGATCAGGGCGCCGAGCCCGGCGCTATCAATGCTCATTCTTCTTCTCCCGTGTGAAAGCACCGACGACGCCGCCCGCCAGGGCGCCAACGACCACATGGCTGTTCGCCGGCAGATACCAATAGGCCAGCAGCGAGGCGCCGGCGGCGACGGTCCAGATGATCGCGGTGCGCCGGCTCATCTCTCCACCGGCGACCATCGCGAGCAGAAAGCAGCCCATCACCATGTCGAGCCCGAGACTCCTCGGATCGTGAACGGCGCCGCCGAAGCAGATTCCCAGCACGGTGCCGAACACCCAGAACGACCACAGTGCGAGACCTCCGCCCAACAGCAGACCGAGGCCCGCCTGGCCACGATTGAAGGCTTGCATGGCTAGCGCCCAGTTGGCGTCGGACACGACCAGCAGCACGCCGTAACGCCGCGCAGGTGAAAGATCGCGCAGCCAGGTGTAGAGCGTCGCCCCCATCAGCAGGTGGCGTGCATTCACGGCGAAGACCGTGACGAGGAGCGTCACGACCGGCACCTGAGGCCCCCACAGGTCTAGCGCCGCGAACTGCGAGGCGCCCGCGAAGACCAGCGTGCTCATCCCGGCGGTCAAGCCCTCATCCAGGCCCGACTGCGTTGCCGCCAGCCCGAAGGCCGCCCCGAACAGGATGACAAAGAAGGAGATCGGGACGAGCTGCTTGAAACCAGTCCAGACCAACTGGCGGTTGAGTTCGCAGAGATTCGATCCGGTGCCAGACATGCTTCCACCCCCTATGGGCCTCTTGGGTTGGGGTCACATCCCCGTCGTCGATCGACGCGGGGCCAACGCTTGCGGCACTACTCTGCACCGGCCACATGGTTCAGAAAAGCGCATAATTCGACTTACAACTATTCGTTTACCAGATTCATTGGTCGCGTCATGCCCACTCGGGATCTTCAGATCGACTGGCTGAAATGCTTCGTCGCAGTCGTCGACGCGGGCTCGCTGTCAGGCGCCGCACCGCAGCTGCACCGCTCGCAGTCGGCGGTGAGCATGCAGCTCAAGAAGCTGGAATCCGTATCAGGATGTCCGCTTCTGGAGCGCGGTCCGCGGCGACATGAACTCACGCCCGACGGGCAGCGACTGCTCGGATACGCGAGGCGAATCCTCGATCTGCATGCCGAGGCGCAGGCCGCGTTTCACGGTGAGGAACTGACCGGCCGCATCCGACTCGGGGTTCCCGACGACTATGCCGCCAAGTACCTGACGCCGGCGCTCAAGCGATTCGCGCCGCAGCACGGCGCGGTGGAAATCGAACTGGACTGCGAACAGTCGACCTCGCTGATTCCCCGTGTGGAGCGCGGCGAACTGGATCTGGCGCTGGTCTCGCGGGACCACCCCAGACGGGGGACCCTGCTCTTTCATGAGCCGATGGTGTGGGTCGGTTCCCCTCAGTTTCAGGTCTGGAGACGAGACCCCTTACCGATTGCGGTTTATGAGGACACCAGCCTCGCGCGGCGCAGCGCGATCAACTCCTTGGCCTTGCAGGGGCGTCGATACAAGGTCGTCTACAACAGTTCCAGCCTCGCGGGACAGATCGCCGCCGTGGAAAGCGGACTCGCGGTCGCGGCGCTGACCCAGTGCAGCGCGCCAGCGCAACTGGAAATTCTCGGTAGCGAGCATGGCCTGGGGCCGCTCGAACCGATGGAGGTGTCGGTCTTTCGCAGCCGCGCCTCGCATGCCTCCAAGGCGGTGGCCAGCCTTCACGATCTCTTGATCAAGACCCTCAGGCATTCCGCCGCACCGTCCCGCCAGGTCCATGTCGAAGACCGGTCGATCTAGACCGCGGATGCGATCTACTCGACATCAGGCGCGACGAGCCCCGAAACGAACGCTGCCTGCGGCCTGCATCGCCGGCGACGCCAAGCGGGGATCGCCCCGCAAGTGGGCACGTAACATCGGCAGGGAATCGAGTCCCCAGAACAGGCGCTCGCCGACAAGGATGGTCGGCACGCCGAAGACGCCTTCACCTGCCGCCTGGGCCGTGTTGTCCTTGAGTCGGCTCTTGACCTCGGGCGCATCCAGCTTCAACGCCGACGCATCGACCTGCAGGCGTTCAAGCACGCCCTGCCAAGCCTCGGGACTCTCGGGATCGCAGCCGCTCGTATAGAGCGCATCGAACACCGCGGATACGACAGCTGGGGTCGAGCCCAGCGCGACGATCAGGCGCAGGTAGCGCAAGGGATTGAAGGGGTGCACTGCCGGCATCACGAACGGGATCCCCAGCTCCTGAGCCCTCCAGGTGCACAATTCGTAGGTGAAGCGCCTCTTTCGCTCGATCTCGGCCGGCCCCTTGTGCCCAAACGCATTCAGTAGCCCGGCAAACAGCACCGGACGCCGCTCGAGCGGCACCGCCAAGGGCTCCTGACGCAAGGCATGGTCCAAGAGGCACGCCCAAGGCGAGATCACATCGAAGTAAAGGACAGCCGGTGATTCGTATTCGGTATCCAACGCGGGCTCCTTGCTCGAAGGCGCACTCATGCCGTTGTCGCCAGCGATTCGGCGAGCAGGTCGATGCGGTCACTACCCCAGAAGAGCTCACCCCGATGAACAAAGGTCGGCGCACCGAAAACACCGAGGCTTTCGGCCCTGGCCAGCGCCCCGGCCAGTTCCGCCTCGGCATTCGCGGCAAGGTAAGCTCGCCATGCCGTCACGTCCAGTCCTGCCGAATGCAGCGCAAGTTCGATCTGCACCGGGGATTCGAGGTCGAACTCCCGTTGCCAGAAGGCCACCAGCAGCGGGTCGAGGAAGGTCCACAGCCGGTCGTGTGCCTTGGCAAAGAGCATCGCTTTGCAGCCCAGTGTCGGATCCCAAAGCTTGGTCGTGGCGCGGATGATGAGGCCCTGCTTCTTCGCCAGACGGCGGCAGTCCATGTACAGATATTTCACCTTCGCCACGTCCCGGCTCGTGCGCTGGTCGACCGCTCCGCCGTAGGCGGAGCGAAAGTCCGTGATGTATGGCCACCAGTCGAAGCGCACCCCGGTACGCTCGGCCAATTGGCGCGCGGGCCCAAGCGAGAGGTAGGAATAGGGGCTGCGCAGGTCGATGAAGGCATCGACCTGGGCAGGGGCTTGCGTCCTCATGCTCCTTCCTCGGCCTTGAACAGGTTGCGCTTCGCCTCGTCGGAGGTCGATACGTCCACCCAGCGCTCCCGCAGCAGGTCAAGCCCCCGCCCTACGGCGGGTCGCGCGCGCACGCGGCCATACCAGGCCTGCACGTTCGCAAAATCGTCGAGATTGACGCCGGTGTATTTGTGGATGCGAACCCACGGGAAGCAGGCCATGTCGGCAATGGAATAGGCATCGCAGATGAAGTCTCGGCCCGCCAGTCGTTGGTCGAGCACCTTCAGCAGGCGTCGGGTCTCATTTTGATAGCGCTCGATGGCGTAAGGAACGGGGCTGGGCGCATAGCGAAAGAAGTGTTGCGCCTGACCCATCATCGGTCCGAGCCCGCCAACCTGCCAGAACAGCCACTGCAGCATCTCGATGCGCTGACGTGGATCGGCAGGGACAAAGCGCTGCATCTTTTCGGCGAGATAGAGCATGACCGCGCCGCTTTCGAAAATCGTGACCGGTTCGTCGCCCTCCGAGGGCTCGTTGTCGACGATTGCCGGAATTTTGGCGTTGGGGTTGATTGCCAGATAACCGGGTTCCCGCTGCTCGCCTTTCGTGATGTTGATCGGAATGAGCTTGTAGGGAATGCCCAGCTCCTCGACCAGGATCTGCACCTTGTGTCCGTTGGGGGCGGGCCAGCTGTAAAGATAGATCATGTGCGTCCTCGATCACTTTTCCGTCTTGCCGTGCATCACCATGATGGTCTGCTGCATCAGCGCACAGAGCGTTTCCTTGTCTTCCTTGACCGCGAACACTTCGGCCTTTGTCACGATCAGCGTGCGCCCCGGACGGACGACCTCGCCTCGGGCGATGAGCTTCTCGCCATCGGCCGGCGCCATCAGGTTCATCTTGTACTCGACGGTCAGCACCGAGGCGTTGGCCGGCACGATGGTCATGGCCGCATAACCGGCGGCGGAATCGGCGATCGTGCCGACGACGCCGCCGTGAACGAACCCGTGCTGCTGCTCGACGCCTTCCCAGTGCGGCAGATGGATCTCCGTGCGCCCCGGCTCAACGACCGGCAAGGTGGCACGGATGAGATGCATCACGTTCTGGCGTTCGAAGCTCTCACGGACGCGATCTGAAAAGTTGGGGTCAATGACGTTTGCCATGCTTGCGGCCTCCTTTTTGCCTGCCCCCATTTGAATTCATGCATGAAACAGGTACAACCGAGTTTTTCAACACTTCGCATGCCTCGAGGGAATGTCAATACCGCTCGCCAAACTCCCCTCGCCGGACCTCCTCCGTAGTTTCGTGTCCGTCGGCCGGCGCATGAGCATCACGATGGCCGCGCAGGACCTGTTCCTGACCCAGTCGGCCGTGAGTCGTCAGATTCGTGCGCTGGAGACCGCCTTGGGCACGAAGCTGTTCGAGCGCACGCACCGCGCGATTCATTTCACCGCCGACGGCGAGCGATTGTTCGTGAGCGCCGACAGCGCGATGCAACAGTTGCAGGACGCCGTCGGCGCCCTCCAGGCCAGCCGGCTGGCGCATCAACCGGTCACGCTGACCGCCAGCATCTCCTTCGTGGGGCTTTGGCTGCTGCCTCGATTGCCGTATTTCCAGCAGTGCAATCCGAACGTCGAAGTGCGCCTGTCGGCCAGTAACAGCATCATGGATCTGCGTCACGAGGGGCTGGATGTCGCGATCCGCTACGGCCCTCAGGATCAGATGCCTGCCGGGGCGAGACGACTATTCGGTGAGACGATCTTTCCGGTAGCGCATCCGAGTCTGGGCATCCACCAACTTGACGATCCGCAGATCGTATCGCGGTCGGTGCTGCTCGAGTTCGAGGGCGATTCGTCCCCGTGCTGGAACTGGGATGCCTGGCTCGAGGCTCAGGGCTGGTCAGGCGTCAAGCCCAAAGGGGTCATCCGCTTCAACCTGTTCGATCAGATGATCCACGCCGCCATCGCCGGCCAGGGCATCGCTCTCGCTCGTCGCCAGTTCATCCGTCCGATGCTCGACGACGGGCGTCTGGTTGCACTGCCGACACCTCACCTTGGCCCTAAATCGAACAAGGTGTTCTACCTGCTCCAGCGTGACGCCGAGCCTTCTAAGGATGCGCGCGCATTGATTGATTGGATCGTTGCCGAGGCCAAGCCGACGGATCAATCCGAAGCGGCGATTCGAAGGTGAATACTGACGGGTTAGCAGGTTAAACAGACAATCGTATGACCGGTCTTCAGCCTAACCGATAGACAGCACCTGGCCGGACAGGTGATTTCGCCAACGGCCGCTTCGTCGCACCGAGCCTCGCGACAGCCCGGATTTCCCGAACGGCGGCTTCAGGGAGAGCTGGATGGCCGAATTTGGTCGCCTGGAGAGTCCGCGAGATCAAGGGCCTGCCGCTCGACCGCGCCGAGCGGCGTGCGGCTGGTGAGCACCAGATTGCCGCCCCTCAATTTGACGAAGCTGGCCGGCCGCTCAGGCCGAGTAGTTCGCGTTCGGCAAACCTTCTGAAAGACCGCAGCGCTCAGTAACCTGCAATCGCCATGCGCGGCAGCCGAAGGCCCGCTGAGGGTCAGCAGGACTCGTTCGCCGAACTCCCTGAGCCGCCATTCGAAGCGGGTTGAACCTGCTGGACCCCCGGTTGATCCTGTTGACAACCCGCACGTCATGTTCGCTATCATGACGATGTCTGGAATGCCCATGCTAGCTCTCGATCTCTCATTCCACGACGCTGCCGCAGCGAATCCAAGGAGATCATCATGGCTAGCAAGTCCGTCTTTCCCCTGTTTGAGCATCCGCGCGTTGTTCCGCCTGGCCGGCCCGCCATCCACCGCGATTTCGGTTGGGTGGACGTTGTCGAGCGCGACGGCGAGCTTCGTAAGATCCGCCGCTTTGAGCACGAATCACGCGACTACGGTCCCGAGACCGGGCAGGCGCATGGGGATCCCGACGTGCTCTTCGAGGAAACGCTTGTGCAGTGGGAGGAGTGGGTCAGCTACACCACGCTGCGTGCGGTACGCCACGGCGTCGACGCTGTGCCGAGCTTCTGGAAGAACGGCACCCTGATGAGCATGACCCGTCGGGGCAAGCTTATTGAGCTCGGCAAGATCTGTCTTGACCCCGCCCGGATCATGGAGTAAGAATATTCGTATGGACTCGCCTCTCGAGGCGGCCCTTTGAAGCTTGTCAGCCCCTGAAACAGGAACGGCCTTAACGGCCCGGGGTTACGTAGCTGCACCACCCAGTCGGGAAGATCTCACTTCCCGCTGGGGGTCGTGTGATCTTCCCGATTTTTTTTATCGATAGGAGATCCACGATGAACCAGGCAATTCAAACCAAGACGTCCACTCCGTCCGACTACTTCGACCTGCACACGGTCGGGTGCGGATACCTCAACCGCGTGCGCTGGGTTAATCCGAGCAATCGCGGCGGCCGCCAGGGCAAGCCCTTCCTTTGCTGCGCTATCAATGCGATGCACGGCAAAGCGTGCGAGCCCAGTTATACCTACTTCGATCTGCGCGTCAGCGCCGAGGACTGCAAGATGCTGGTCGCACAGCTCGAGCAGGCGGTGAACGAGCGCAAGCAGGTCTTCGTCGCCTTCAAAATCGGGGACATCTATCCCCATCAGTACGACGTGCCGGTGCGCGACAAGCAGACCCGGGACGAGCACATTGAAAGCCGGGTGCTCATCAAGGGACGACTCATC
This sequence comes from Rhodocyclaceae bacterium, assembly GCA_020445785.1. Taxonomy (GTDB): domain Bacteria; phylum Pseudomonadota; class Gammaproteobacteria; order Burkholderiales; family Rhodocyclaceae; genus Cognatazoarcus. Next base: position 599 of record JAGRFZ010000201.1, on the reverse strand, counting down.
GCGCTGACTCACGTCAAGGTCGATGGCGAAGTCCTCTATCAGCTCACGCCGGAAGGCGAGGCGATCGGTGCTCTGGTCGATCAGGAGCAGGCCTCGGGAACGGAAGGATGAAGATCTATGAGATTTTTCACCTTTCGATTTCTGACCAACAATGAGCAGCGCAAGCACGTCGCTAAGACACTCAATACCGTGGCTCTGGGCCAGCTAGCCGCCTTTGGCTACGCCGGCTTGAGCAATGGGAACTGGAGTATGATGGGCGTGTCTGTTGCATTGGCAGTGCTACTGGAATTGCTCGCACTGCGCCTACTGCGTAACTTGGGGGATTCCTTGTGAGCCCTTTCGAATATCAACTTGCGTTCAGCGGGGTGGTTCTCGTTATCGCTGGCCTGGTTTACTGGGCGATTCGCCGCGGCGATCGGTTTCGTGAACAGCAACGCAGAGAGCAGGAAGACAAGCACAAGCCGCAGCGTCACTTGCCGGCCTGAGCATGAGTTGTAAGCCTGGAGCCCTTCGCAAGAAGGGCTCTTTCTCCGGGCGCCATTGGTGGCGGCCGAAGAAAGAGTCTTTCGGTTCAACTGATTTCCACCGTTTTGCATGTT
>JAGRFZ010000058.1 GCA_020445785.1 Rhodocyclaceae bacterium | reverse complement strand
AGGCGGTGCATGTCGTAGATCTGGGTCGCGAGCAGCAGCTTGCCGACGTTCGAGTACACCGCATCCGGCTCGACCGCGCCCGACTCCTGGCGCGTACCGAACACCGAGGCGGCGACGCCGCAGGCATAGAAACCCTCGACCACCTTGATCAACTCGACCATGGTGTCGCGCAGATGCCCGTGGCGGTCGGCCGAGAGCCCGTTGGCCTCGATCATCAGCGCGCCGGCGCCGATCAGCAGATCGCCGAAGCCGGCGCGCGCGGCGATGCAGGTGTGGCGGTGGTGCGTCGCGTAGGCCTTGGTGAGGTACTCCGCGTGCTGCCACTCGCCGCACAGGAAGACGCGATCCCAGGGGACGAGGACGCGGTCGAACCGGCAAAGGCCGGTCGACTGCCCGTAACGCCCACTGAACACCGCCCGCGGCTCCCCGGGCCGCCCCGCGCGCCGCGCGACGATGGTGAGCCCGGGCGCATCCACCGGCACCGCGCAGGCGAGCGCGAAGTCCGCGTCGGCCGCGGTCATCGCGCGCCCGGGCAGCACCAGCAGCTCGTGCACGTAGGGCGCCGCCGTGACGATCGCCTTGGTGCCGGAGATCACGATGCCGTCCGCGCGGCGCTCCACCACGCGCACGTGGGTGTCCGGATTCGGCTGCTGGTGCGGGCGCAGGCTGCGATCGCCCTTGGCGTCGGTCATCGCGATGCCGATCGCGAGATCCAGGTCCTGGACGTGGGCGAGGTAGGCTTCGAAGCGGTCGCGGTGCTCGCGCCCGCCTGCGGCGTCGTCGAGCCGGGCACACACCTGGGCCAGCCCGTTCATCGCGTCATGGGTCAGATAGCGCTGGGCACAGCCGGTCTCCTGACACAGCAGCCGCACCGCCTCGAGCTTGTTGAGCAGGTCTCCCGCCGACTCGTTGATGTGCAGCATGCGGTTTACGGTGCGCCCACGCGAGTGTTGGAGCGCGGTCATCAGCGGCGCCCGCGCCGGGTCGAGCGCGAAATCGTAGCTCACGGCCAGGGCGTTGAGGCCCGGCGCAAAAGCCGGCGCGTCGGCCACGGATTCGATCGCCCGACCGTCCACGAAGACCCGCGGCCTATAAGCACGCAGCGATTCACGATAGTCGCGGCCGTCCATGCGCCGCGCCGCGCCCGTATGCAACCCCATTGGAGACATGGCCCACCTCACTGAATTGAACAGTGTTCAATTAATGGAACAACGTTAGAATCTGCCCATGGAAAAGTCAATGCCGCAGCGCAGCGAGGGGGTCGGCCAGGCACGGCGGCGGCGCGGTGCACGGGCGGTCAGCGAGGTGCGGCGCGGCCTGATCCTCGAGGCCGCGCGGGAAGCCTTTGCCGAATTGGGCCTCGCCGGAACGAGCCTGCGCGAGATCGCCCGCCGCGCCGGCTACACGCCGGGCGCGTTGTACAGCTATTTCGCCAGCAAGGAAGAAATCTACGGCGCGCTGCTCGGCGAATCGCTGGAGCGACTGAACGCCTGCGTCGTGGCGGCGGTCGCGAACGAGGCACCGCCCCTCGAGCGACTGTACGGCACCGCGCGCGCCTTCTACGACTTCTATCGCGAGCATCCGCGGGAGCTGGACCTGGGCTTCTACTTGTTCAACGGCGTGCGACCGATGGGGCTGACGCCGGCGCTGAACGATCGCCTCAACCGACGGCTGCACGATGCCCTGCGTCCGATCGAGCACGCACTGGTGGCGGCCGGCCGCTCGCCGGCGGAGGCCGTCCGCGACACCACCTCGCTGTTCGCGCAGATGGTCGGCCTTCTGATCCTCCACCATACCGGCCGCATCCGGATCTTCGACCAACAGGCCGAATCACTGTTGGCGACCTACCTCGACACCCTCGCCAGCCGCGTTTCCGGCGTACGCTGACAGCCGCTGCGCCAGCGCCTCCCGACCGAGCGCGACGAAGGCACGCACCCGGGAGGACAGCAATCGCGAGTGCGGATAGACGAAGCTCACCGGTACCGGTGGCGTCTGCGCCTCGGCAAGGACTTCCACCAGTCGCCCGTCGGCCAATGCCTCGGCGACCTGGTACGAGAGAAATCGACCGCAACCCAGGCCCCGGATGCAGGCGTCCACCGCCACGTCGAGCTGGTTGGTCGCGAGTACGCCATTGACCTCGAGGCTCTGCCTGCCGCCATCCTGGGCGAAGCGCCAGGCGACGGTCGTGGGGCTGCCGAGCATGCGGATGCAGCGATGCTGGAGCAGATCTTGCGGGGTCTGGGGCGTACCGTGACGGGCCAGATAGGCCGGACTGGCGCAGACCACCACGCGCACCTGACCCAGCGGCAGGGCGACCATCGACGAGTCCTGCAGCGTGCCGATGCGCACCGCCAGGTCGATGCCCTCTTCGAGCAGATCCACCACCCGGTCGAGCAGCAACAGTTCGACCCGCATTGCAGGGTGGACTTCGAGAAAGTCGGCCACCACCGGCGCCACGTGGAGGCGGCCGAACATCACCGGTGCGGTGACGACCAACGTGCCGCCCGGCGGGCCCCGGTCGCTGACGGCGGCTTCGGCGTCGCCGATGTCGGCCAGCACGCGACGGCAACGGGCCAGGTAGCCACGCCCTTCCTCGGTCAGCGCGATGCGTCGCGTGGTCCGGTTCAGCAGGCGCACGCCCAGGTGGGTTTCGAGTTGGGCCAGGCCGCGCACCACCGCGGCGAGCGAGCACTGGCGACGGCGGGCAGCAGCGGTGAGACTGCCGGTATCGACGATGGCGACGAAGCTCTCCATCAGGCGCAGCTTGTCCATGCCTCATATTACTGCGATGAACGCACTAATGATCTTCGAAAAATCACATTTATTGATTTGCATCTTCGGCCCAGACTGCAGGCATCGACCAACGGGACGCCACCATGAAGCGCTTTGCCGACCTTGCATTCACCGCCACGGTAGTCGAGGCCCAACGCCGCAACGGCAGCCGGGAGATCGGCCGCCAACTCGAACGACGATCGCCGCCGTCCGCGCTCGGCAGCCGTGAGCGCGAGTTCATCGCGGCCTGCGAGAGCTTCTTCATGGCCACGGTCGGCGAACACGGCTGGCCCTATGTCCAGCACCGCGGCGGCGTGGCCGGCTTCGTCCAGGCGATCTCGGACGATACGCTGGCACTGCCCGACTATCGCGGCAACCGACAATATGTTTCGGTGGGCAATCTCGACCATGACGGACGGGTGGCGCTGATCATCGTCGACCATGCCGCGCAAAGACGCCTCAAGCTGCTGGGCCACGCCCGCCCGGTGGATGCCGCCGACCTCCCTCCGGCGCTGATCGCACGGCTCGCGCCGGCAATCGGGGCGGCCGTGGTCGAGCGCTATCTGCTGATCCGCATCGAGAGCTTCGACTGGAACTGCCCGCAGCACATCCCGATCCGGTATTCCGGCAACGAGCTGTCCGCCCGGCTGCAGCCGATGTCGGAGCACATCGAGCGCCTCGAAGCGCTGCTTCGCGCCGGCGGCATCGAGCCACCGCAACGACCCGACACCCCCACCGAGAGGAGAACACGATGAAACTGTACGACCTCGACCTATCCGGCAACTGCTACAAGGTTCGCCTGTTCGCCGCACTGTCCGGCATGCCCCTCGAGCTGGTGAACGTGGACGTGATGGGCGGCGAACACAAGCGCGGCCCCTTTCTCGAGCTGAACCCGTTCGGCCAGATACCCGTGCTCGACGACGGCGGCCACGTCGTGCGCGATTCGCAGGCGATCCTGGTCTATCTGGCCAACCGGCACGGCGACGAACAGTGGTGGCCGGCCGACGCCGCCGGGCAGGCCGAGATCGTCGGCTGGCTCGCCGTCGCCGCCCACGAAGTACGCGTCGGCCCTGCCGATGCACGCATGGTGGACAAGTTCGGCATGGACCTGGACAAGCCCACCACCGAGGCGGCCAGTGCCGCGCTGCTGCCACTGCTCGATGCCCACTTCTCGAAGCATGACTGGGCCGCGCTGGATCGGCCGACGATCGCCGATTGTGCGCTGTTCCCGTATCTGGCGTTGGCCCACGAGGGCGGCATCGACGTCACGCCCCACGGCGCATTGTGCCGCTGGATGGCACGGGTCCAGGCCTTGCCGGGCTACGTCGGCATGCCGGGCATCCGGTGATCGCCGCCGGCGGCGCGCGCCGACCCGCCGCCCGCGCTCAGCGCTGCACTTCGCTGCGCGCCCAGGCGGCGAACGCCGAACGGGTGCAGCTGCCGACGCTTTGCTTGCGGGCACCGCTGGTCACGCGATAGACCACCAGATCGGACTCGGGCCGCGCCGAGGGGCGCTCGTCGATGATCTGGCGAATCGCCCATTCCGGGCCGGGGAGGTCGTTGCAATAGCTCCGCCCCGGTGCGAACTGCCGATCGCCGTCGGCGGCCTCGGCCTCGGCCTCGCGTCGGGCGTGTTCGAAGACCTGATTGACTTCCTCTGCCGTGATGTCCAGCACCACGTTGAGCTTCGCCATGGCCGCCTCGATCTGCATCTCGGTAAACCCGGCGGCATCGCTCGGGCCGCGCACCGGCTTGGCGTAATGCATCAGGCTGACCGGGTAGCGCCGCCACGGGAACGGGTAGTTGAACGCAAAACCGACCAGCAGGATGATCAGCACGTTCAGCGCGATCGGTGCCAGCGCGTAGCCGAATCCCAAGGCATGCAGCGCGGGGCTGCCGATCACGGCCGCCAGCGCGGTGGCACCGCCGGGCGGATGAATGCAACGCGTCACGTGCATGGCGCCGATCGCAAGGCCCACCGCCAGGGCGGCCGCGGCCAGCGTCGAGGGGACGATCTGCGCGCAGGCGACACCGACCAGCGCCGACACCACGTGCCCCCCGAAAACCGCCCACGGCTGGGCCAGCGGACTGTGCGGCACCGCGAACAGCAGCACCGCCGTCGCGCCCAGGGACGGCACGATCAGCACCGCATCCGGCCCCTCGAGCAGCCAGGCCGTCACCCCCATGGTCGCGAGGATGCCGAGCGCGCCACCGAGGGCGGCGATCACTTGTTCGTTGGCGCGATAGCTGGCGTGGGGGACACCGGAAAAGCGCAGCATGCGGGCGATCAATGGCGGCATCCGGCAAGTGTACGGGCGCGCCGCGGCGCCGGCAATTTGGAGACGACCGCCCCGCCGGAGCATCCTCGGGCGGGCGAAGATGCGCCCCGCCCGGGCGACCAAGGGCCCCGGCGGGGCACACGCCACGGGCCCGCTATTCGGCTTCGAGGATCGGCGCATAGAAGCGGCTGAACACCATGTCGGCAGTCGCGTTCTGCGCATGGCATTCCGCGCAGGCTTCCTTCGGTGCCGCCGCCGCACTGCGCGCATAGGGTGGCGCATGGTGGCCGAAGTTGAAGAAGCCCCAACCGTTGGTTTCCTCGAAGCGCCCGCTATCCTTGACGGCAATGTCGATGCCATTGCGCTGCGCCGGGAAATAGCCGCGGCCGGACGCCTCGACGCGGGAGCCGTCGCTGGCACGACCGTCGAGGGTGCGCTGCAATTCCTTCAGCAGAATCGTGCCCTCGGGCCACTGGCCGGTGCGCCGGTAGGCATCGAAGGCGGCCGGGTGTACGTAGACGTTGTGGTACTCCGGAAATCCGGCTTCGCCGCCGTTCAAGGCGTTCGGCGTCAGCGGCGAGCCGAGGAACACCCAGCGGTGGTAGTCGTCGGGCAGGATCAACTGTCCGCTGGCCGTCCATTGCGGGGCAGACGCCCGCATCGGCTCGGCACGGGCGCCGCCGTCGAGGCCGAAGATCAGGGCCGAACCGAGGATCAGGGTCGCGGCTAAGCCGCGTGAGTGCGTGCTGTTCATGACTGTTCTCCTGTTCAGGATGGGGCCGCGGCCGGCGATCGCTCGTCGCCGCCGGCCATCGGCTCAGACGCCGACCGGCGGGAAATCCACTTCGGTGCCGGCGACGTGATTGGTGAAGTTGGTGAGTTGGTTCAGCACCACGTGGGCAACCACCTCCACCAGCAGCCCATCGTCGAGGCCCTGACGCCGCAGCGACTGCAGCTCGCCCGGCGACAGGCGGCCGCGCTGGCGGGCAAGCTGTGCGGCGTAGCGGGCGATCGCGGCGTCGACGGTCGAACCGCCGCTCGCCTGGCGGGCATCGCGAATCTGGTCGTCGTCGAGTCCGGCGCTCCGGGCAAGCTGAGTGTGGGCGCTGAGGCAGTACTCGCAGGCATTGGCCTGCGCGACTGCGAGGGCGACGACCTCACGTTGGCGCGCCGTCAGGCGACCGCCGGCCAGGGTCTCGGACAGGCCCAGGTAGGCGTTCAGCGCCACCGGCGCATGGGCCAGCGTGGCGATCAGGTTGGGCAGCATGCCGAGTTTGCCGCGTACCGCCTCGAGGGTGCGGGCAGTGCCCGGCTCGGCGTCGGCGGGGACCAAGGGCTGAATCGTGCTCATGTCGTTCTCCGTTGTCGTGCGAATCTGCACGTGACGAATCATCGACCGAGAGGCGATACTCGAAGTACCTTATCGTCTATATATTGAAACCTGGAGTCTCAGATGACCGATCGACTCGCGGGCCTGTTGGCGCACTACGCGTTGCGCGCCCGGGTCTTTCACAGCGGCAGTCTGTGCGGCAGCAAGCTCTATGACGACGACACCGGCCACATCCATCTGCTTCGCGCCGGCACTGCAGCAGTCAGCAGCCCGACGCATGGCCCACTGCGCCTCGACCGCCCCAGCCTGCTTTTCTATCCGCGGCCGACCCCACATCGCATCGACCCCGTCGACAACGCGGCGGTCGACCTGCTCTGCGCGATGGTCGAGTTGGGCAGCGCGGCCGGCAATCCGCTGGCGCGGGCCTTGCCCCGGGTCTCGGTGCTGGACCTGGGCGAGTTGCCGCAGCTCACCCACGTGCTCGAACTGCTGTTCGACGAAGCCGCGGCCGATCATTGCGGCCGGCAGGCGGCGATCGATCGGCTGTGCGAACTGGTGCTGATCCACCTGCTGCGCGAGTTGATGGACCGGGGCTCGGCCGACGCCGGCCTGCTCGCCGGGCTCGCCGAACCCCGTCTGGCACGGGCACTGTCGGCGATCCACGACGCGCCCGGCCGTGCCTGGTCGCTGGCCGCGCTGGCGTCGCTGGCGGGCATGTCCCGCGCGCGCTTCGCCAGCGCCTTCCGCGACCGGATCGGCTGCACGCCGGGCCAGTATCTGGCACAGTGGCGCATCCAGGTGGCCTGCAATCTGCTGCGCCGCGGCCGCCCGATGGGGCTGATCGCCGACGAAGTCGGCTACGGCAGCGCCCAGGCCCTGGCGCGGGCATTCCGTGCCCACCTCGGCTGCTCGCCGTCGGCCTGGCTCGGCAGGCAGGAACTCCCATGAAAGTCCCGCTTGCGCCGACCCGGCCTCGGCCTCAAACCTTGCGGTGTTGGCGGCGCTGCGGCCGAGACTGCCATCGTGTAGCCTTGGTCGGCCACCACATGCTGCACACAGACGCCGAGAGGGCTTCGATTCGGACGAAGGCAAGGCACTGAAGGCCGCCGCCCGGCCAGCGCTGTAGGCGGCGCCATTGCTGACCGCCGGTACCGGCAGCCGCCAGCGGGCCCCCACTTCATGCTCGCCAGAACGGCTTGCCGCCCTCGAAATCGGCCTGGGACCGGCTGAGGCCCACATCGCGCAGGATGCGTTCGTCGAGCGCGCGCAGTTCGCGCCGCCCGCGCCGCCGGCGCGCCCAAAGCCGCAGGGTGGCGCGCATTTGCAGCCAAGGCGAGTCGAGGACCCGCAGTCGGCGCAGACGAAGCACTGCGGGCAGACGGAAGGCTCGGGCGGAGAGTTGCATGACGGGCTCCTGCAATCGGTTTCGACGCCCTGAAGCCTGGGCTCGGTGGCGTTCGCGATCCAATCGTTTTTCCGGAAGCCGATCATCGGAAATCGTGATGGCGCAGTTTCCCCATCCGGATTACCGTAGCTGCATCGCCTCACTGCCGGATCCGACCGATGGAGCTCTACCACCTCAGGACCTTCGTCACCGTTGCCGAGGAGGGTCATCTGACCCGCGCCTCGGAGCGGTTGTTCACCAGCCAGCCGGCGGTCAGCGCCCACATCAAGGCCCTGGAGGAAGAACTCGGCGTCACCCTGTTCGATCGCACGCCGCGTGGCATGCAACTCACCCCGGCCGGCGAGAAGCTACTGGCCACGGCCCGCGCGACGATGGCTTCGGCCGACGATTTCCTGCTCCAGGCCCGGTCGATGCACAACGAGCTGATCGGCACCGTGCGCATCGGCCTCAACACCGATGCCCGCTTCCTGCGCCTGATCCCGTTGCAGGCGGCGCTGGCCGAACGCCATCCGCAGCTCGAGCTCGAATTCATGGCCGGCAACACCGGCGCCAACGTGCCGGCATTGCGCGTGGGAAGACTCGACGCATCCTTCGTCAGCGGCGAATGCGCCGACCCCCTACTGGCCTCGTGGGTGCTGTGCGAGGAAGAACTGGTGGTCGCCGCCCCGAGCGGCTGGCAGGATCGGTTGCAGGCACCCGAGGTCGAGGATCTGGCACGGGAGCCCTGGGTGTTTACGACCGAGGACTGCGCCCACTACGGGGTCATGCGTGCCCTGTTCGAGTCCCACGGATGCAAGCCGCGCAAGACGGTGCTGGCCAACCAGGAGGATGCCCTCGCGGCGATGATCGAAGGCGGTGTGGGCCTCGGCATCATGCGGCGGGAGCTGGTCGAGGCGGCCCAGGCCGAGGGCCGCCTCCACCTGGTGCCGATCACATTGCCATCCGTCAGCCTGCGCTTCGCCTGCCTGAAGAAGCGCGCGAATGACCCCCTGCTGGACGCCGTGCTGGCGGAAGTGGCCGCTGTCTGGGGCCTGCCCATCGCCGAAGAACGGCGCGCCGCCGTGTAGGGGCGGGCGCCACCCGCGGCATCGCGGCGGCACGCACTTGACCGCCGCGGACCGGCTGGTCCAGTCTGCCGGTCTGCATGACCTCCAACTACACCCCTGACCCGATCGACCGGGCGCGAATCGACGGTGCCGATGGCCCGCTGCTGCTCGACTTCGGCACCGACTGGTGCGGCTGGTGCCGACGCGCGCGCCGATTGGTGGACGAATTCGCGGCGGCCCATCCGTCCCTGCTGCACGTGCGCATCGAGGATGGGCCGGGGCGTCGCCTCGGCCGTCGCTTCCGCGTCAAGCACTGGCCGACGCTGGTATTGCTGGCCGACGGTGGCGAACTCGCCCGGGTCGTGCGACCAGGCGCAGCAGCCGACCTCGAACCGCTGCGCGCCGGTCTCGATCGCGCTCGCTCGCACTCGGATTCGTAAGTCGGAACACCTGTCGAAAGTGCCGGATCGGGTCTCGCGGCAGGGCGCGATCTCGAGTTCCGGGCCTCGCTCTGCAGACCACCAACCGCCACACCGACGAACGGCGGCGCGACCGCGATCGCAGCGGCCGTCGAAACCTTTGGAATCAAAGTCGATTTGGCCGAATGTGTTCCCTTTGTCATGATCGCCCGCCAGCGACCGGCGGTCTGCAGCCCGTCGCACCACGGTCGTTGACCGTAAACCCATGAGGATTTCGTGGATCTGATCACGGCGGTTCCGGCACCGCCGATCGCAGTCACTGGAGGGAATGCCTTGAAACCGACCGCAACTGGCGCAATCCGCGCCGTCACCACCGCATTGATGACCGCCGCCCTGGGAACGGCCCTCGCCGCCAAGCCCGACTTTCCCGCACTCGACCTGCCGGAGGCCGCCAGTGGCCAGAGGGCGATCGAGATGCTGGGCGAACGCCTGCCCGCTGTCGCCCGTTGGTACGGCAAGAGCGCAGACGAGTTCGCCGCGATCCTGCTGCGTGACGACACCGCCCGCATCGACCGCCGTGGTCGCCTGCACTACATCGATACCCACACCGTCGATCTCGCCGGCACCGCCGGCGGCGGCGCGACGATGCAGGCCGCGGCGTTCCCGCTGGATCAGACCTTTCTGTTGCACAGCCGGCCGGGCGCCCAGCGCACGATCTACCTCGACTTCGATGGTCACACCGCAACCAATACCGCATGGAACGACGGCTACGGCATCGCCAGCATCGATTCCCCACCCTTTGATTTCGATGGCCTGCCGTTCAGCTTCAGCCAGGCCGAACTGGAGCGTATCCAGGCCATCTGGCAGCGCGTCGCCGAGGACTATGCGCCGTTCGACGTGGATGTCACCACCGAAGCGCCGCCGGCCGGCGCACTTGCGCGCAGCGGCAGCGCCGATCTGGTGTTCGGCACCCGGGTCGTGATCACCCAGGATTTCGTGCCCGGCGGCTGCGGCTGCGGCGGCTTCGCCTACCTGGGCGTGTTCGACATGACCAGCGAGTACTACAAACCCGCCTATGTGTTTTACAACCGGCTGGGCAACGGCAACGAGAAGTACGTGGCCGAAGCGGTGTCCCACGAGGCCGGCCACAACGTCGGGCTGAACCATGACGGCACCGCCACCAGCGGCTACTACACCGGCCACGGCAGCGGCGAGACCGGCTGGGCGCCGATCATGGGTGTGGGCTACTACCAGCCGCTGGTGCAGTGGAGCAAGGGCGAGTATCCGGGCGCCAACAACCAGGAAGACGACTACGTGGTGATGCAGTCGAACATGCTGCCGCTGCGCACCGACGACCATGGCGACGCCACTGCGAACGCCTCGGCCATGAGCGGTAGCGCGACGCTGTCGGCCAGCGGCGTGATCGAGCGGCGTAGCGATGCCGACGTGTTCCGCTTCGCGGCCGGCGCCGGTTCCATCAGCTTCTCGCTCGCCTTCACCAGCCCGGCGCCGAACCTCGACGCCCTGCTCGAGCTGCTCGATGCCAACGGCAACGTGCTCGCGTCGGACAACCCGTCCACGCTGCTCGCCGCCAGCCTCGATGCGACCTTGCCCGCCGACGGCAACTACTATCTGCGGGTCAGTGGCGTCGGCAAGGGTACCGTCGATACCGGCTACTCCGATTACGGCAGCCTCGGCGAGTACGTGCTCACCGGCACCACCCAGCCGGCCGGCAACCAGCCGCCACTGGCGGTCGCCTCGGCCAGCCCGGCGAGCGGCACCGCCCCGCTCACCGTTCAGCTGTCGGCCGGCGGATCGAGCGACACCGACGGCAGCATCGTCGGCTATTCCTGGGACCTTGGTGACGGATCCGCCCCGGTGCAGGGCGCCGACGTGAGCCATACCTATGCCCAGGGCAGCTACACCGCGACTGTGACGGTCACCGACGACCAAGGTCTGACCGACAGCGCCAGCGTCGTCATCGACGCCACACCACCGGTCAGCACACCGGCGCTGCATGTGCAGCAGATCACCGTGACCCTGTCCGGCAACAAGAAGAACACTGCTGCGGTGGCCGTCGTGGAAATTCGCGACGCCGACGGCAATCCGGTGGGCGGCGCCACGGTCAGCGGACGCTGGGGCGGCGTCGTCAGCGGCAGCGACAGCGTCGTCACCGACGGCGCCGGACTCGCCACCTTCCGCTCGTCGCGCACGCGCAGCAAGGGTACTTTCAGCTTCGAAGTCACCGCCGTGCAGCTCTCGGGCTATGCCTACGATCCGGCCGACAACCTGGAGACCACGGACTCCGCGTCGAACTGAGCGCCGCACCCGGCCGACACTCGGCCGGGCGACGCGAACGTCGGCAGCCGGGGCCATGGCCCCGGCATTTTTTTGCGACGCGTGCTCGCCGACGTCGCCGCGCCCCTTTCAGCCGCTCGCCGGCCGTGCGCGCGGCCGTATCCAGACCCGGGCGGAAAATGGATCGACGATCAGGGCGTCGCGGGCAAAGAACGATGCACCCAGCTGCGCCGCAGGTTCCGGCCAGGTGCCGATGCCGCCACAGACCCGGGCCGCCGGCGGCGGCCGCTTGACGAACAGCGTCGTGTCGACGACTCGCTGCGCCACCGCGCCGGAGGCCGCAACCAGTTCCAGCGCGACGCCTTCGGGCAGACGCCAGGCCTCGACTCGCTCGACGACGCCGGCGCGGCAGGTCGATAAGCGCAACGCGATGTCCGGGCGCGGCACCAGGCGGATGCCGGCTGCGGACAAGGCGTCGAACAGCGCGCCATTGATGTTCACCGAGTGGTGGACCGCCGAGTCGTCGAAGCCGGTGTCGACCTGGGCGACGGCATCCACGGTGCCGATGCGCACCGGCAGGGTCGGGATGTTCGGGCAATTGCCGCGACGTGCCGCCGCCGGGCAGCTCAGGCGGCGCGGGTCGGCGGCATAGTAGCCCCGGCTGTCGATCGCGACGAAGCCCGCTTCGGCGAGCGCGGCATCGCCGCAAAACCCGCCCGCCTCGGCCCGGTAAACCTGGGCGCCCACGTAGTCGAGCGCGAAGACGTGGTGAGACAGAAAGTCCGTGCCGATCACGCCGCCTTGGCGCAATGCGCCGGCAACCGGCGCAACCGGTTGCGGCAGCAAGCGTACGTCCTGCCAGAGGCCGAAGAATTCGAAGCGCCGGTAGCGATCGGTCGACCCGGCCGACGGCGACGGCGGCGACTGCCCGAATCCAGCCGGCGTGATCGCGCTGACATCGGCGCCGAAATCGATCACGAAATGGGCCGGCACGCCGTCCACGCGGACGTCCACGTAGGGCATCTGGCGCGCGACGGTCATCGGCATCCGAGTGCCGAGGCAGGCGGCGAGCGCCGTGTTCCGGAGTGCCGGAGGCGAGGTCAGCCATTGCCAGACGGCGGTGGCGACGGCAAATGCCACGGCTACCGCCATCGGAATTCGTGCAGTGCGGGGCGTCAAGGTCGACATCCAATCGAGCGGGAACGTCGATCATAGCGGCCGCCGGCGGCGGGGAGGCCCGCCGGCAGGACACCCATCCCGACCACAGCCGGACCGATACCGCGATCCGGGTCGACCGCCGGTCGCGGCAGCCCGGCGCCTCCCAAGATCGGTTGACGCAGATCAGCACGTGCCGCACGCAACGGGATGACGATGGCGATCATCGAGGCCAGGTTCCGGAATCATGACAAGATCCAGATCCCGTACCGCACCGGGGGCGACAGCGAGCCACCGCGTTGCCATGCATTTACCGAATGCCAGGGCGCGACGACATCCACGGCGCCGGTCGCTGTGGCGGCGCCGGGTCGCCGCCTTGTCGATCCTGGTCGCGTCGGGTCTGATTGCCCCGGTGGACCGGGCGGAGGCGGCGAATCGAGCCCACGAGAAGGAAGCGCTCGCCCTGATCTACGAAGCGGCCGACCGGATCTGCGGCTCGGTCGAAAGAAGTGGCTCGTCGCGACAGTTCGCCTTGACCGGCAGCGCCAAGGCGGAATTGTCCAAGGTGCTGAAGAAGCTCGCCGACATCGGCATCGAAGGCCGCGCGGACTACCGGACCTCCGAATACGAGGGGGTCCTGCAACGGGATCTCGCCAAGCTCATCAACGTCATGACCGAATGCAAACAGGCGGTATTCCTGCGGCTCGCCGAAGTGATGCTGGTACCGACCACCCACCCGTCCGGCGCCAGCACCGGCGCGCGGGCGAGCCGGGCGGTACGCAACCCGCGGCAATACCATTGGCAGTGCGACATTCGGCTGTTCGACGATGGCAGCGGCGACGACATCGCCAGCGGCCGGCTGAACTTCGGCCCGATCACCTCCGGCATCGACATTTCGTACGCCAAAGCACGATTCGATCTGCTCGAAACCGATCGCCTGCGCCGCAACATCACGTTCGACACGGCGATCTGGGGCTTCATGGGCGAATGCCGGACGACCTGCCTCAGCTTCCTCGACAAGTCCGGTCCCTACCAGCCGGTGCTGGTGGTGCAGGACGTGGTGCTCGACGAAGCGCGGGGCGAAATGGACCTGCGCGGTGCCGCGATGGCGCGCGAGGCCGGCAAGCACGGCTTCTTCGCCTATCTTTCGGGGACTTGCCGGCTGCGCTGAGCATTCCGCGGCTGCCGGACGTACCGATTCGACGCAACGAGCACGGTTTGCGATCGCTTTCGACCAGCGATCCAGGAAACGCCGGATGATTGAGCCTCCGCCACGACCACTCGGCCACCGATGCAATACCGCTGTTGCGCCTGTCACCACGAATTTCCTACCGCGGAAGCCATCGACGGATTCCGCGACGGCTTTGCCCAGGGCTTTCTGTGCCCGGCGTGCGGCGTGCAGCTCGACGCGCCGCTCGGCTCTTCCCGGCCCGTACCGGGCCCGGCGGATCCCTTGCGGGCCGCCGTCTTTGTGACAGTCGTCGTCACCCTCTTCGTCGCAAAGCTCGAGCTCGCGATCGACCTGCCCTCCGGCGAACTTCGGTTGTGGAAGCCCCTGGCGCTCGTCACGCTGGCGCTGGCCGTTTGGCTCGCATTCGCGCAACCGCGAGCGCTTTTCCAACCAACCCTGGAAACAACCCTGCTCGGACCCGGACTAAGACGAGATCTGGCAAGCGATCCGCCGACCAGCCCGTCGCCTCAACCCGAGGCAGTAATGCACGCCGACGATGCGGCGCAAGCCGAGGGGTCAACGCGCCCCTACCGGATCACTGCACTGGTGTTCGCCGTAATATTCTTGTTCTTCGGTCTGCGGGAAGTCTGGACGATCGGTGACCTCACCCTGGTCGCCGGCATTTGCTTCACGGCTACCGGCGTGCTGGCTGCCGTCGCAATGCTCGCCGGCGATCGGCTGATTCGGCAGTTGTTCAAGCGCAGATGAGCCGCCAGCCCGGGTTTGCACGCCGTTCTCTACCTAATCGGCCGGTCATTGAGGGCAACAGCCGACTTCGGCCCCCTGGGTCAATTCCTCAAGTGCTCGAGTTCTTGCTGCCAGCGCTGTCGCAAGGCTTTCTCGCGCGCATGCAGGTCGCGTGGCTTATTGACCACCAGCTTGTGCGGCGAGCCCTGCCGGACGGTCGAAATGCCGAAGTCCACACCGGTTGCGCGCAGTTGCTCGCCGACGTGTGAGCGGCGGCGCTCCGCGATCGCCAGCACCAGCGGCGCTCCGACCGAAGACTCGGCCCAGGCGATGACACAACGGCAGTCGGCACAACGACATGGCCATTCGACGTCCGGCATGCACCAATCGTCGTTCCCGCGTCGCGGACTGGCATGGGCGGCTCCCAGGGCCGCGACGACTTGCCCGCGCAGGTGATCGACTGCCGCGATCCCTGCCGACTCTGGCTGCACGGTGATCGCCAGTGCCGCCAACTCACGCGGCGGATAGAGATTCGGCAGTTCCAAGACGTGGTCGAGCAATTGGGTAAGCCGTTTCTCCTTCACCGGCAAGCGGCCCATGGCGCCGGCGAGGTCACACACGGCCTGCAGGTGGGCAGCTCGCTGCGACATTCTGCTGGCCGGCGTCGCACGAACCAGCGCCCCATCGAAGCCGTTGAGCGCGGAAAGACAGATGCCGGCCCAGTGGTCGAGTGCCTGAGGACTGAGGCCGGATTCCTGGCCGGCGCGAAAGAATTCCGGGAGGTCCTTGGGCCACAGTCCGTCGGCTGAAGCACTGACATAGCCCCATCGCGCACCTCCAGCGTCGCCCCATCGGTCAAGCAACTCGCAGAGCCAGGGCGTGCCACGGACCACCTCCATTCGCGCCAACACGCCGGAATCGGCGTCCAGAAGTTGCTCCTGTGCGAATTTCTCCATCAACGCCAGCCCGTCCGCGCCGTCGGGCAATCCGGCAACGATCTCGGCAAAGTCGGCCAGCAGCTGCCTGCCTTGCCGCGCAGCCTCGCGGCGCAACGGCTCCATTCCGGCATGGATGCGCGCAGCCAGATCCTGCGCCTGGTCTGGCCGTCGTGCCAAGTCCACGAGATCGGCCAGCGCCGCATCGAAATCGACGACTAAGCGGGCGCGCTGGGCGGCCAGCGGAGACTGGACGACCAGCGCAGCTCGTCGATACCAGTAATCCAGGGTCTCACCATAGTTGCCCATGTAGCCCTCGTACTCGGACTCGACCAGATAACGCTCGTCGGTCTCGGTCAGGCTATCGACGTCGCGGGGCTCCAGTGATAGCGCGCCCCCCTTGACGACCTGATCGTTTCCGTCGAACCAGAAGTCGAGGTCCAGCGTCGACTCGATCAACTCCCCAGGCTCGACCGCGCCGGCATCCCCCCGCCGCGACCGCGCGGCCGGGACGGCAGTCCAGGACTCGCGCAGTTCCGCCAGCGCCAGATGCACGACCAGGCCCTGTTCGCTCGCAGCAGCGAGCAGGATTTCCACGACCTGTCGGTCCCGCCCCTTCAACTGGCTCCAGCGCAAACCGTTTTCGGAATACTCGTGATCGAGCAGCAGCGCCCAGGGGTCGGGCCCGGCGCCGATTTGCGGGCCGAAGTGCCGTGCCATGGCACCCCGAAGTGCGGGATGCACCGGCAGTTGCTGCGTCCGGTCACAACGCGGCACCAGCAGATCGAAGGTCAGACAGAGCCGCCAACCATCGTCGACCGGCCGTACCTCATGCCGACAATCGGCGTAGAAAGCGAACCACCGCAACTCGGTCCTGCCGTGCAGTTGTTGGGACGCAAACGCCTTCCGCCGGGAACCGTGGCTGACGCGGAGGGTGCCGCCAATATGCGCCGAAGGCAAAACGACAACCAGGGTCGCCACCATCCCGCGCCGCTTCTCGGTGTCCTGATGCGGCTTGAAGAACTGGCCCGGACCATAGATCAGCAGGTTGTGGGCCTCGGCTTCGAGCGACACCGCGCCCAGTCCTTGCGCCACCTCGGACAGTAAGGCCGCGAGCACGCCATCTCGCCATCGCAGCTTAAGGTCGTCGGCAGCAATCTCGCCGCAGTCGCGTACCGACGCATCGAGCAGCGTCTCCTGCCGGCGGCCGAAACGGGCGGGGCGACTGATCGCGCTCAGGCGCTCCGCCTGGCCCTCGCTCACCGGCAAAGCCAAACGACCGGCCCCGTCGATCTCGACCTGTATGGCATCGCCCGGCAATCGGCCCTCGATCGCGAAATCGCCCTCCATCTCGCGACCGGCTTCGCCCGACGGCGCCGTCGATAGCGTCCGCAGGACGTCCACAATGGCTTGCGCGCTCACAGATCAGTCCTCGCCAACGAACCCCAGAAGGCGTGCATGAACGGCCACCCGGCTCGCCTCACACGCGCTCGAAGATGCCCGCCGCCCCCATGCCGGTGCCGATGCACATCGTCACCATGCCGACGCGCAGGGCGGGGTCACGCTGCATCGCCGACAGGATGGTCGCAGTACGGATCG
>JAGRFZ010000057.1 GCA_020445785.1 Rhodocyclaceae bacterium | reverse complement strand
TACTGGTGAAATGTCCGGGCTAGCCGACACGGTCCGGTCCTGATGCGACCGGACTGAATGAACTGGAACACAGCGAAGTGCCGCGTGGCCAGCCATGCGGCAGGGACGGCTGTCGCCCGAAAATAGGAGGAGACGTGAGACATCCGAGCAACAAGACCTGGCGCGCGGCGCTGGGCGCACTGTGCCTGACCGGGCTCGCCGCCTGCAGCGGGCAGGCCGATCTGTCGGCGGTACGCAGCGAGGAACAGAAGGCGGTCAAGCGCTACGACGTGGTGCAGTCGCTCGCCTCCAATGACAAAGTGATTGTCGCCGGCCTTCAGAACGGCGCGGTGCTGGTTTCGAGCGATGGTGGTCAGCATTGGCGCCGCGAGGCGGTCGCCAATGCTGCGATGGTCGGACTGACCAGTTGCAGCGACGGCACCGTGCTCGGCATCGACTTCTACAGCCGGGTCTGGCATGCCGATCGAGAAGGCCGCCAATGGACGCCGGTCGCGATCGACAAGCCGAAGACGCCGCTGGCACTGCACTGCGACGTCGCCGGCCGCTGGTGGGTTGCCGGTACCCGTGCGCGGATCGCGGTGAGCGACGACCAGGGCGCCACCTGGCAACTGACCGATCTCGGCGAGGATGCCCAGATCACGGCGATCCAGTTCCTGGACCGGGACTTCGGCATCGCCACCGCCGAGTTCGGCATGGTCTTCGTGACCGAGGACGGCGGCCAGAACTGGCGCCGCGGCAACGACATGCCGGATGAGTTCTATCCGTACGATGCCCTCTATGTCTCTCGCGACGAGGGCTACGTCAGCGGCCTGGCCGGGCAGATGCTGCACACCACCGACGGTGGCCAGAGCTGGACGCCCCAGACCAACGCCACCGGCGCGCCGCTGTACCGACTGTTCCTACTCGGTGGCGTGCCCCACGGTGTCGGCGCCAAGGGCATCGTCGCGCGGCTGGAGGGCGAGAACTGGCGGGCGGTGCCCTATCCGGACCCGCTGCCGGTGTTCTTCGCCGCCGGCGCACCGGCGGCCGACCGCTCGGCCGTCGTGGCCGGTGGCCCTGGCGGCCTGATCCGGGTGATCACCAGTGCCGACCGTGCAGTGGCCGCGGCCGAGCGCGTGCTCGCCAGCGCCGAATAGGGGAGATCAATCATGGTCAGCGCATTCAAGCATTCGATCACCCACAAGCTGCATCGCGCCGAGGAATGGATCTTCGCCAACCCGAAGCTGGTGCTGGCGATGGTGCTGGCGATGACGCTGGTGTTCGCCGGCGCCTTGCCCAAGCTCCGGGTGTATTCCGACTTCGCCGATCTGCTGCCGCAGAACCACCCCTACATCCAGGTCTATAACCGGCTCAAGGAGAACTTCGGCGGCGCCAACATGATCGTCATGGCGATCGAGGTCGAGCGCGGCACGATCTTCAACAATCAGACCTTGGCACTGATCCACGAGGCGACTCAGGGTGTGGACAGCCTGCCGAGCGTCAACCACAACCTGGTCGGCAGCCTGACCCATCGCACGTCGCGCAAGATCTTCGTCGACGAGTACGGCGGCTTCCAGTCCGAGTCCTACTACGATCCGCGCAATGGCGAACTCAGCGTGGCCCAGCTCGAGCAGATCAAGCAGGACGTCATCGCCAATCCGACGATGTACGGCCTGCTGGTATCGCCCGACCTCAAGGCGGCGCTGATCAAGGCCCAATTGAACGAGAGCGATCTCGACTACAAGGCCACCTTCGACGCGTTGCAGCGCGTTCGCCAGGAACTCGAGACGCCGGGACATCGCATCTACGTCACCGGCAATCCGGTGCTGACCGGTTGGGTCTATACGTACATCAACCAGATCGTCGAGATCCTGGCGTGGACACTGGCCCTGCTGGCGGTGCTGCTGATCGTCTATTTCCGTCGCTTCTACGGCATCGCGCTGCCCTTGCTCGGCATCGCCCTGTCGTCGATCTGGGGCCTCGGCTTCATGGCGATGATGGGCATCAACCTCGAGCCCTTGTCGCTGCCGATCCCGTTCTTGATCGCGGCGCGGGCAACTTCTCACGGCGTGCAGCTCGTCGCGCGCTACTACGAGGAATTGGCGATCGTGAAGAGCGGGCAGAAGGCCGCCCGCAACGCACTCGACGCCCTGTTCCGGCCCGGCTCGCTGGCCATCATCGTCGATGCCATCGGCATCGCAGTGCTGGTGCTGGGAGCGGCCCCGTTCAACCACAAGCTCGGTATCGCCGCCGGCTTCTGGGGCTTCTCGGTGATCTTCACGGTGCACTTCATGGTGCCGCTGGCGCTGTCGGTGCTGCCCCAGCCGGCCACCACCGAGAACGCCAACCAGGGCGTGCGCGACTTCCTCGGCCAGGCCATGGCCAAGACCGGCGGCACCGATGGTGGTGCCCGCTCGATTCTGCTGCTGACGGTGATCGGCGCGATCGGCGCAATGTACTTCGTCTCCAAGGTACAGCTCGGGGAGTCCGAGCCCGGCTCGCCGCTGTTGCATCGCCACCACGACTACAACGTGTCCACGACGGCGATCAACGAGCGCTTCCCCGGCTCCGAGGAGTTGCACGTGTCGGTGCGCACCGAGGAAAAGGGTGGCATCAAGCGCCCGGAGGTGATGGCCGCGATCGAGCGCTTCCAGGCGCACATGCTCAACGACCCGGCGCTCGGCGGCACCAAGGCGATCCCGGGCGTGGTGCGGGTGGTGAACAAGCTGACCCACAACGACGACCCGCGCTGGATGCAGATCCCCGACAGCAAGCGCGAGGTCGGCGGGCTGATGTTTGCCTACATGGCCTCGAGCCCGGTTCCCGGCGCCCTGAAGGAGTTCGTTACTCCGGACGAGCGGGAGGCGAACATCGTCTTCTATTACAAGGATCACCAGGCCGACACCATCAACCGCATCGTCGCACTGGCGGAGGAGGGCATTGCCGAGCTACGGGCCGAGCTGCCCGATGTCGAATTCGCCCTGGGTGGCGGCATCATCGGCGTCACCGCGGCGGCCAACCAGTCCTTGCACACCGACCACATGATCATCATCCCGGCGGTGATGGCGCTGGCCTTCCTGCTGGTGACGGTCTACTACAGCTCGCTGCACGCCGGCTGGCTGATGGTGCTGCCGATGCTGTTTGCGACGGTGATGACCTATGCCTACATGGGCGCGGCCGGCATCGGCATCAACGTGAACACCGTGCCGGTGATCGCGGTCGGGGTCGGGGTCGGCATCGACTACGCGGTCTACTTCATGGATCGCATCCGTGAGGAATTTGCGGAACTGCACGACATCAAGCAGGCGGTGATCAAGGCCGTCGCCACCACCGGCTACGCGGTTTCCTTCACCGCGGTCACGCTGATCGCCGGGGTCGTGCTGTGGATCTTCATGTCGGACCTGCGCTTTCAGTCCGACGCCGCCGTGCTGCTCTCATTCATGCTGATCGTCAATGCCATCGCCGCGGTGCTGATCGTGCCGAGCTGGTGCGTGGTGTTCAAGCCGCGTTTCGTCACCGCGGCCCACTACGACGAAGACGGCGTGCTGGAGGCGGACTGAGCGGTCGGATTGCCCGCACCGGCCCGCATTGGCGGGCCGGTGCAATACAACGGAGGAGACATCCTATGAAGTGGTATCAGCACCAGCGGCCGGCCATCGGGCTCATCGCCGCATCGATCGCCGCAGCCTTCGCGCTGCCGGTGGCCGCGGGCGGTCTGCCCGACATGGGCGCCTCGGCCAAGCCGTGGGAGGTGGACGTGCTCTACGACAACCACCTTGCCTACCGCGGCAAGGACGCGACGGGGCATACGGTGGGCCTGTCGAAGTTTCGCAACACGCTCACCGTCGAGGCCGACAAGCCGGTCGCCAACGGCTGGAAGTTCCGCGGGGTGCTGCGCGGCAGCTTCGACGCCGTCTATCGCCTGAACGACGACGAGTACGGCGACAAGGCCGGCGGGCCGGTCACGCTCGGCAACGTCTCCGGCGCCGGCGGCGTGTTCGAGGTGCCCCACGGCGGCGGCATCATCAACAACGAAAGCGCCGCGGCGATGGGCTTGGTCACCAACGCCTTCGGTTTCGACATCAATGCCAACCCCAACGACGGCATGCGCGTGCTGGGCGACCGCTGGCACGGGATGACGCCGGGTGACGTCGCATTCGGCGTGCCGGTGCGCCCCTGTGACGAAGACGGCCGCGGTTGCCGCGATTTCGGCGGCTACGGCGATCTCGACCGCTCGGAGCTGGAGCTGCCGGAGTTCAACGACCGGCTCGACTTCATCCGCGAGGCCCACGTCCGCAAGACCACCTACCTGGACGGCGGCCGCGCGCTGTACCTGAAGCTCGGCAAACAGCAGGTGATCTGGGGCCGCACCGACCTGTTCCGCGTGCTCGACGTGATCAACCCGGTCGACTACTCGCGCAACAACATCTACGACGAGCTCGAGGACATCCGCATTCCGATGTGGATCGCCCAGGCCGAGTACCGCATGGGCCCGTCGGAGAGCATGCAGGACCGCAACATCTCGCTGGTCTGGAACTTCGACAAGTTCCGCCCGAACAACCTGGGCCAGTGTGGTTCGCCCAACGTGATCCTCGATGCGGCCTGCTTCTTCCGCGGCATGGCCAACCTGTGGGACAACGGTGGCACCGTGGCGAACTTCGCCGACGGCGCCGTCGCCACCGACTTCGGTCCGAACCAGATCGGCATCCGCGATGTGCACCTGCCGAGCTGGTCGCTCGAGAACACCCAACTCGGGGTGAAGTTCGAGGGCGTGACCGAGGGCGGCGTGTCGTTCTCGCTGAACGCATTGACCTACCGCTCGCAGCTGCCCTCGCTGCGCGGCCTGGTCACCGGTCCGACCAACCCCTTCACCGGGGCGCCGAAGACCGCCGACGAGACCAACCTGATCGCGTTCGACGTGCATTATCCGCGGCTGAACATGATCGGCGGCTCGGCGGACTTCGAAGCCGAGGCCCTCGGCGCCGCCATCCGCCTGGAAGGTGCGCTGACGGTGGGCGAGGAGTTCCCCAACAGCGCCCGCGAGCGGTTGTTTTCCCGCAACAAGGTGTGGCGCAGCGTGATCGGCATCGATCGGCCCACCTTCATCCCGTGGATCAACCCGCGCCGCACCACGCTGATCTCGGCCCAGTTGTTCTGGCAGCACATCTTCGACCACGAGTACTACGAGACCGGCACCCGGGTGGCCCCGAGCGGCGGTACCAACGTGCTCGGGCCGGTCGGCATGGCGGACTGGAAGGACAACTTCATCGGCACGCTGCTGGTCAAGGCCTTCCTGATGAACGACCGCCTGAGCCCCGAGCTGATCATTGCCCGTGACTTCCGCTCCCGCACCCACGCCATCGCACCGAAAGTGGAATGGAGCGTGACCGACCAGCTCAAGGTGAGCTTCGGTGCCAACTTCAAGGGCGGCTCCAACTCCGGCAATCGCTTCGACGACTGCCGCAGCTGCAACCCGTACGGCCCCTTCACCGGACCGGTCGAGGACATCGGCTACTCGCTCGGTCTGGGCAGCTACGAGCCGCTCGGCCGCTTCCGTGCCGGCCCGATCGGTACCGCCATCAACGAAGACGAAGTGTTCGTGACGCTTCGCTACAAGTTCTGAGAGGAGACCCGCAATGCTGAAGAAACTGAGCCTCGCGCTCGTCGTGGCCGGACTGATCGGCGGCGCCCATGCCGCCACCGAGGCCGACGTCGAGAAGTCGTTCAACCCCTACAAGAACGGATTCCCGACCTTCCCCGGCCTGAAGGCCGGCATGACCATCAGCAAGGACAACGTCGAGCCGTTCAAGGACGCGCTCGCCGAAGGCACCTACCTGATGATCAAGAACGGCTACACCACCGTCACCGTCGGCGAGACCACCGACTTCAAACTGCCGCAGGAGTACATCCAGGCCACCCTCGACAACCTCAACAAGAGCCAGCTCGGTGCCAATGTCGGCGACAACATCGTCGGCTTCGCCGCCGGCCGCCCGTTCCCGGAGGAGCCGGACATCAACGACCCGCGCGCCGGTGAGAAGCTCGCCTGGAACTACAAGTACGGCCTCAACTGGGGCGACAACGCCATCATCAATCCGCTGATCTTCAAGTATCGCAACATGGAGAGTGGCGAGGTCGAGCGCACGCTGCGCAACAAGTTCCACTTCCTGAACTTCAAGCACCGCATCCGTGACGAGCCGGTGCCGGAAGTGACGCCGAACCCGTCCGACCTGTTCCGCGCCATCTACCTGGAGGTGGAAGGGCCGGAGGACCTGAAGGGCACCAAGCTCCTGATCCAGCGCTACGACGACGACGCCAAGCTCGACGACGCCTACCTCTACCTCGGCTTCCAGCGCCGCGTGCGCCGTCTGGCCACCGGTCAGGTGACCGACGCCTTCCTCGGCTCCGACCTGATGATCGAGGACTTCGAGGGCTACAACGGCCGCGTCGCCGACATGAAGTGGACCTACAAGGGCACCCGCAACGTGCTGCTGCCCATGTGGAACCACAACGAGGCGCCGCTCTCCGACGAGATCGACCCCGATGCCGACGGCTACAAGTACATCGCCTTCGGCGGCAAGGGCGGCTGCTTCCTGCAGGCGCCGTGGCAACTGCGCAAGACCTACGTGCTGGAAGCCGCGCCGGTCAACCCGAACCACCCGATCGGCAAGCGCGTGTTCTACATGGACGCCCAGCTCCAGAACCTCAACGGCGCGATCGAGATCTACGACCGCAAGGGCGAGCTGTGGAAGGTGTGGTCGGTCGGCAAGAGCCACCCGGACCACCACCTGCCGATCAACAAGGGCACCGGCGTCGGCATCGACGACGGTTTCCAGATGGTCGATATCCAGTCCAACCACTGCACCACCGGCCACTTCCGCGGCGAGATCGCGCCGAAGGAAACCCCGCCGCAGAAATTCCAGGTGCAGTACATGCGTGGCGGCGACTGATCGAACCAGCGCCCCCGCGAAGCCCCGCCCCGGCGGGGCCTTTTGTTTTTCGGGCGTCGGTCGAAGCCGGCCGGCCGCCCCCCGCCGATCCGATCCGAAAGCGACCCTGACCAGCAAAGGAGAACAGCCCATGTCGCAGCAACCAGGTCTGGCACCCCTCGTCGATCTCGGCGGCGGCGTGACGATGCCCCAGCTCGGGCTCGGCACCTGGCCGATGACCGACGACGAGGCGACACGCGTCGTGCCGCAGGCCATCGACCTCGGCTATCGGCTGATCGACACCGCCGAGAACTACGAGAACGAGCAGGGCGTCGGCGCCGGCATCCGCGCCGCCGGCGTCGATCGCTCGGAGATCTTCATCACCACCAAGTTCAACCGCCGCTGGCACAGCATCGACGGCGCGCGCACCGCCTGCGAGAACAGTCTGCGCCGCCTCGGCGTCGACTACCTCGACCTCCTGCTGGTGCACTGGCCCAATCCGGACCAGGGCCGCTACGTCGAAGCCTTCGAAGGCCTGGTCGAGCTGCGCGAGGCGGGTCTGGTGCGCGCCATCGGCACCTCGAACTTCAAGCCCGCCCACCTGCAGCGCCTGTTCGACCTCGGCCTCAGCCCCCAGCTCAACCAGATCCAGCTGGACCCGTACCACCGCCGCGACGATCTGGTCGCGATCCATCGCGCCCGCGGCATCGTCACCGAATCCTGGCGCCCCCTCGGCATGGGCCGGCAGATGCTCGAAGATCCGTCGATCGTACGCATCGCTCAGGCCCACCAGCGCACGCCGGCCCAGATCCTGTTGCGCTGGCAGGTCCAGCAAGGCTTCGCCACCTGCCCGAAGTCGTCGAACCCGCTGCGTCAGGCGCAGAACCTGGCGATCTTCGATTTCGCGTTGAATGACGACGAGATGCAGGCGCTGGATGCGCTGGATCGCCCCGACCCCGAGATGTTCGATGCGGACGCGTTCGGGCATTGAGTGACTCTGGGGCACTCATAGGCGTACGGCATGGCGCGTCTGCTGGCTCGGACGTCGAAGTTGCACTGCAGTCATTGGGTTCCAAGCGGGCCAGGCGTTCGCTTGGAACCTTCATGAACGACGGTGCGGTATGGGATCCAACGGCAGGTCTGACCCGTTGCCGACGCTTTGGCCGCATTGGCGCACGAGGTAGGTAAACAGGATCAAGCAGCTGATCGCAGCAAGGTGCCTGCGAAATGGGATATGACAAACCCAGGGCGAGGCTGCTTTTCAAGACCTGACTCTGCGCGTTGCTACTCCGACTTTCTATCGCGCCGGCTGAACGGCCACCAGCCAAGCAGAATCAATGGGATGGCGAGAATGATTTTCAGTGCAGAAAAACCATTTTCGTCCAACGTCGGCGCAGCCGTTGGCTGAACGGTACCGCCATTGGCTTGAAATTGGCGGCGATACTTCTCGACATCGGCAGACCTGAATGCGACGGGACACCCGCATGTTGCACATTGCAACTCATGACCGGCGTTGGCGTTGCCACAAGCAGGACATGACCACCGGTACGTCGGCATGTGGCTAGCGTCTAGCTTGAGGGGCTGACTGGAAGCCAGAAAAGCCAGCTTGCGGACAGTCCCTCTCGAAGCGCGTGCTAGCGCAAATTAGGTTAGCGAAGCCTCGAACCATCTGGATTTACGGCCTCTTCGTCCTTGTGGGTTGGGTAATAGACCTTCTTCTCTTCAAGTCCGAAGAAGAGCAGCCCATGAATGCCATTGGCCTCCCGCTTGGGGATACGACGTGACCAAATTGCTGTAAATGCCGATTCAAGAGTTGCGGGATCGCCACGGGAGTAGACCTCGTCGATAAACGCTACGTCATGGCCGTCCGGAAAGATCAGCGAGAACTCATCGTCCGTGGCAGCAAAGATGTCGTAGACGGAATTCACTGCTCCGTCGATGACTTGGATGTTCTTCATGGCGCTAACGACCAAGCTCACACGCGGCGGCGGCCGAGCGAAGCGAGGGCGTGGACGTCGCGTGGAGCGCGTTGTTGGACGGCGCCGACGGCATCATAGGTCGAGCCCTCGTGACCCCGGCGGCCGCGTAAGGTCCACTCCCGCAGCCACCAAACTCAATATCGCGATAGCCTCAATGAGCGTGTGGAAGCTGGAAAGCCTATCTGCCTCGTACCTGAAATACTCAGTCGGTTCTCCCTCTCCTTCGAGGCCATCAGGAGACATGGTCGGATCACGAAAGTAGTAGTAGATGAAGCTCGGCTCTTCATCATCGTCCGGGAAGAGGTTCTGCCCAAGGAACAGCATGGGTCGTACGTGTGGAATTTTTAGGTCAGCGTCGGCAAAGCCGACCATGTAGTAGACCTCGCCCACCGTGGGAGCTTTCACATCTCCTCCTTAGCCGTCCAACGTCTGAAATCAGCGGCACCCGTCTGCGGGAGTCGGCTCTGGATTGAAAGGTTAGAGTGCATCACATGGACCAGTCCATTTTCACTATGGCTTGGAAGCCGCACCATGGAGGACTTCAAGCGAAATCTTTCCGTGGGGCGCGGCCATGATCGGGGCCGCCTGTGTTGAAAGCACCAAGGGAACGGGGCCTGGTACAAGCGTCAAGGATTTTTCAGGATTGTGATACATGAAGGTCTGATAAAGCACGGGCTTGGCATATACAATTGCGTAGGCCGCTGATTTCGGAATCGGCACCCTCGATTCCCAAGCTCGCCCCGAGAAAAAGTCTGTCGTCATCCGCATTTGGGGCACGGCCTCACCAAGACTGGCGAAACCGTTGTCGAGGAAGACAATAAACGGATCGAAGGCAACGGGCTCAAGACGCAGTGATATCACGTGTGTCTGAAGCCCGAGTGCAGAAGGGCCGCTTAGTGTCGGAAGTGCAACTGCAACGAACTTGCTTCTTCCACTCTTAAACAAGAACACAGGGGTGTCGCTATCGATCTCGAAGCTCCGCCGCTCGGCGACAGAAAGCATCTCGAATCTCATTTCACGAAAGTCGACGCAACAGGGCTTTTGCTCGTTCCTAAGTTGCGAGTAAGTGGTAACCGGATGCTGGATCGCGCAACCTCCCAAGACGAGGACCGCAGTCACCGCGTATCTCCGAAGGCGTGTCATATGCGCTCTAACGTAGAAGTGAGCGGCCTGCGCGGCTTTTCGCGCAGGTCTGTTCGACCGCCGGGTTGGCCGTCATTGCTTGTCCGACCACACGGGGGTGGATGAGAACTTCTGGCGCAGGCTCTCCGCTACACCTTGAGCCTTGGCAAGATCGCTCTCTGATAGAGCTCGGGCAACTTTAGCGCGCGACGACTCCAGATACTCGCGCAATGGCGCTTTGGCTTCACGAGCGATTGCAACCGTGAGCCACGCGTAGGACAGCACGGCGTCTCTCACGGGAGAATCTCGCAGGCCGTAGGTGAAACCAAGATCGGCGAACCCGGCCTGATACCCGAGTTGGGCGGACTGCTCGAAATACTTGATTGCCTCACCGTCCTTGCCATCGCGCCGCAGGATGACTCCAAGAACGTGAACCGCGGGCGGGAAGCCTTGCGCCGCAGATTGGCGAAAGAGCGAATTGGCGCGCTCAAGGTCTTTGGCGCCGCATTCGCCCATTTCAAGCTGCGTTCCCCGCCAGAACTGCGCTCGAAAATCGCCTTGGGAGGCACGAGCGTCAAGTGCAGCAACGGCCTCGGGAGCGCACGAAGCGTCAGCAGGCGCAGCTCGAACGACTGACGCCGCCAATACAGCCAGAGCAAGGAATACGGTGCGTGGTTTCATGACGGCCAACGTTTGAGCTCACCCGCTCGCGGAAGCGGGCGAAGCCCGCTGTAGCGAGTCGGGTGCAGCGAAGGGTTAGGCAGCACGGGTTGCAGCCTTCGCGTTGGCCAGGACTTCGCGCAGCCTGGTGGTGCCGACGTACTCGGGGATCACCTTGACCGCGCGGTTCTTTAGTTGCCCCAACGAATTGACGTCTCGCAGTGCGCCATGAATGAAGAGGTATGTCGCATCGTCGACGAGAGACTGCAGCTGAGCATCCGTGAGTTGGGATTCCCGCCGAAGATCAGAGTAGCGCCGTAGGCGCCGACGGATCACCTGAGAGTCGCGCCTACAACTTGGGCAAAGGACGCAGTCGGCGTCTACAAAAAAGTGCAGTGTTTCGAACCAGTACCGCTGCTCACGTGCGAAGAAGATGAAGGGACGGCGGCATGTGCGGCACTCGCGCAGTACATCGACGTAGTAGCGGCGCGGATAGATCGCATAGTTTTGCTTGGAGGCGTCGCCTAGGATGACGCTCTCAGGGAACATGCGCTCTCGTTGGTGTCTCCAGAATCCATGGCGCAGCGCTTCCTCTGGTACCTCGATTCCTGACGGAATCGGCTGGACACCGTAGCGAGGATGTGGGACCAGATCCGGTGGCAGGCGCGACTTGTGCGTGGCCATAGTGCTGCCTAACGATCAAGCTAAGGGGCCGCGCGGATTTTCGCGCGGTCCCGCTTGAGCGAATTGTTCGACGGCAACAGCAGCCGATACCATGAAACCAAAACTGAAGACAGAACTGATACTGGTTGAATACTGGGACTGTGGCAACCCTGACCACCGGCACAAAACCGAGGCCGTAGCGAGCGCCTGCATTGAGAAGCGGAAGAACCGCGCGGCGCTTTCTACCGGCGCGCGGGAATGGACAAACGAGGCATATGCCGCCGTGCTTAAACACCACCGCGAAGGCGCGAGGCAGTGTGACATTGCGCGAAGCCTCGGGCTATCGGCAGAACGGACGCGGCAGGTGCTTGCCAAGGCCGAGAGACTTGAACGGGCGGGCGAATCAGCCGACCCGCTCGACAGGTTGAGCGTGAGAGCGCGGAACTGCCTGCTGTCGCAGAACCTGGACACGGCCGAGGCAGTGCGTGCGGCACTGGCAGACGGAAGGCTTGACGACGTTCCAAACTTTGGCGCAGTGAGCAAGGAAGAAGTGCGGCGATGGCTGGACGGGTTGCCGTCGAACTAGAAGTCGACGACACCGGCGTCCGATAAGCTGGGCCGTGTCTGATATCCTGGCGACCGGGACGCCTCCATGTTTTTGATAAGTAGCGCGATTTTGACCATCGTTCCCTGATCTCCATGCCGACTCAGGCCGACAAACCGGACACCGGTTCCGAAGCATCATGCAGTGGCAGTCAATGAGCATTCTAGCGCCATGAACGCCGCCTATGTGGTAGCGATGTCGACGGTCCGGGCCAGGCAGAATTGACACAGAAAGATATTCGCCCAAGAGCACCCAAAAGGCCGCCTTCGGCACTAACGCGGGAGCCGCGGGGCGGGGCCGTGAACGACCCGCGGCCTACGCCCGCCGAATCCGCCGCGATCCCTAATCCCCCGACTCCTTGCGCTTCAACCGATACTCCACCTGACCGCGCTTCAGGGCCAGCATTCGCGCCGTCGCCGACACGTTCCCGCCGCTGCGCGCGAGCGCGCGGGCCAGCACCAGCGATTCGATCCGCTCGAAGC
>JAGRFZ010000200.1 GCA_020445785.1 Rhodocyclaceae bacterium | reverse complement strand
CCCACCTGTCGCTGCGCGACATCCTCCCCGCGGGAGGACGAACGCGCCCTTCGGGCGGCCGTGCGGGCGCGTTCATGCCGTCGCGGCCTCGAGCTTGTAGCCGACGCCCCAGACCGTGCGGATCAGTCGGGGGCGGGCGGGATCTTCCTCGATCTTCGCGCGCAGGCGGTTGACGTGCGAATTGACGGTGTGCTCGTAGCCCTGATGGTGGTAGCCCCAGACTTCCGACAGCAGTTGCTGGCGGCTGAAGACGACGCCGGGCCGCCGCGCCAGGAACAGCAACAGATCGAACTCGGTGGCGGTCAGTTCCAGCGCAGAACCGCCGCGGCGGACCGCCCGCCGCGCAGGATCGAGGCGCAGCGGCGGTATCTCGATCGGCCGCTCGTCGACGCTGGGCTCGACCAGCGCCGCGCGTCGCAGCAAGGCCCGCACCCGGGCCTGCAGCTCGAGCACACCAAAGGGTTTGGCGAGGTAGTCGTCGGCGCCCGATTCCAGCCCCTGCACGCGCTCGTGCTCGGTGGCGCGTGCGGTGAGCATCAGGATCGGCAGGGCCGCGTTCTGCTGGCGCAGTTCGCGGCACAACTCGAGGCCGTCACCGTCCGGCAGCGCCAGATCGAGCACCAGCAGATCCCAGTCGCCGGCGGCAAGCGCCCGGCGCGCGAAGGCCAGGGTGTCGCAGCACTGCACCCGATGCCCCAGCATCTCGACGTGCATCCGCACCAGATTGGCGATGTCGCCCTGGTCCTCGACCACCAGAATCCCGGCCATTTCCTCTCCTCCCGGCATGCCGGCCGGCACGCGGGGGCGTGCCGCACCGATCAGCGCACTCGCTCGATCTCTACCCTGAGGACCGGATTGTCGAAGCGATGCTTACTATCGAGCACCGAACTCGCGAGGCCGTCCTGGCGTCCGACCACACCGGCATGGATCCGAACTGCTTCGCGTGGATCGTCGCGCACGGGGTTGAATCCTTCGCCACCGTCGGCCGGCCCCGGCATGCTGCCGGCCGCCTCGGCGTTGTCCTCGGTACCGGCGTCCCAGGCGCCCAGCACGAAACTGCGCCCGGCACCGGCGTCGAGCCCGCCGACGGGCAGGGCGCTGAAACCCGAGAAGCCGTCGTTGGTGTTCACCAGCATCGTCGCCACCGTCAGCACCGCATCGTCGGCAGCGGGAAAGCGCAATTCGAAGCTGTCCCGCCCGCCCGGTGCCACCGGGGCGCTCCCGCTCGCGTCGACGATGCCGCCGGCCGCCGCCAGTTCGGCCGCCAGGGCGCTGCCGTCGCCGCCCTCCGCCAATCGTTCGAGTGCCGCCGAGGCCGGCGCCCCGGCACGCCAGGCCGGCTCACCCCGGTGCAGCGAAACCAGCACCGGGCTGAGCGGCTGATTGGCCGTCAGATTGGTGACCGAGACCCGCAAGGTGCGCATCTCGACCGGATCATCGTGGTCGCTGCCGCCGCATCCGGCGAGCAGCCCCAGCATCGCGAGTGCCGCCAACGGCCATTTCCCATTCCGTGTCATGGCGCACCTCACTGGACGACGACCGTCACGCGGGCCACCGGGTTGAGCCAGCGGTGGCTGCGGCTGTCGAGGTCGCTGATGCCGCCCGCGGCGTCGGTGTCGCCGAGCTGCCCGCGATGGATGTGCACGACGTTGGGCTCGGCGTCGTTGGGCGTACTGGCGACGACCCCGCTGCCACCACTGCCTGCACGACCGCTGGGGTCCCCCGGAATCCCGGCGACACCCGGCGCACCGCCGGCGCCGGGGTTCATCAATTCGTCGTTGGCTTCGCTCCCGGCATCGTAGGCATTGAGCATCAGCGTGTAGGTACCCGCCTCGGTGGGAATCTCCCAGCCATCCAGGCCCACGAAGCCATCGTTCGTCGGCAGCAGCATGGCCGTCACCGAGAGGTGGGTGTTGGCGGCATCGGTGCTCAGCATCGCGACGCCACTGGCGGTGGCCGGTGCCAGGATGCCGCCCGCCGGATCGGCCACGAATTGCCCGCCGGCCGCGCTGACGACGCCCTCGAGCCCGGCGATGTCGCCGCCTTCGGCCATCGCCTGCAGGGCCGACGAGGCGGGCTCGCCGGTCTGGAACAAATGGGTGCCGGCCGGGTGCGCGGCCACCAGCAGCGGCGTGAAGTGGATACCGCCGGTCAGGTTGGTGACCGTGACCTCGACATCGGCCGCCACGGCCATGCCGGGCAGCAGCAGGGCGGCCAGCGCCGCGCCGAAGGATTTGCGAAACATCCGGGCATCTCCGAGTTGGAATCAGGAGCGTCCAGCGTAGGGGCGTGGCGCGTTCCGATCATCGCGCCAGGGCCAAGAATCGATCACGAATCGGTCACGAGCCCACCGCCAGTGCACCCCGGCTGCGCTAGCGCCGGCCAGCCCGATGGGCTGCGATGGCCGATTTCAGATGCGCATAGGGTTCGCATGGCAGCCAGCACAACCGGTCGAGGATCGCCAGTTGCTCTTCCGCCGATGCCAGGTCGCCGGCCTGGAGATAGGCCTCGCCGAGGTACTCGTGGGCACCGCGGTGCTCCGGGTCGATTTCCAGCGCCCGCCGATAGGCAATGAACGCTGCATCCAGCGCGCCCGCCTTGCGGCGCGCGAAGCCGAGCCAGTTCCAGCCGTCGGCGTCGCCCGGATCGCGCCGGGTGTGGGTCTCCAGCAATGCGATCGCCCGCTGGTAGCGACCGCCTTCGATGGCCGTGACCGCCTGCTCGAGATCGCTGCCGCGGGGCACGTTGCGCGTCGGCGAGGAACCGCCGCCATCGGCCAGTGCGAGCGTGCCGACGACCATCGACAATGCGATTCCGAAACCCAGCCGAATGATCCGCATGGTCCGACTCCATCCACGAGCTACCGCTACTATAGTCCCCGGCGGAATGCGGGCGCACCTCGGGTCGGGAAGGCGTTGTCGATCGGCTGCGTTTCGCGCCATGATCCCCCGCGCTGCCTGGGCGACGGCAGTCGGCAACCGCGACGCAACCACAGGAACCCGATGAATCCTGCGATCCACCAACCCATGTCGGCACCCAGTCGACGAACGCCGATTCCCGCGAGGCCGCTGCTGGGCGTCGCCTGCGTGCTGCTTCAGAGCTGCGTCTTCGTGCCGCGTACCACCATCGTCTATGACGAAGACTGCCAGATCGAGGCTCGCGAGATGGTGCTGGAAATGCAGCAGGTCGGTGCCTTCGTCGGCTGCCGCGGCGAGGGCTGCGCCGCCATCCTGGCCGGCGCCGGCGTGGTCGCGGCCGCCAGCGCGGTGGTCTCCGGCAGCATCGTCATCGCCGGCAACATCGTCTATTGGTTCGAGAAGCAGGGCGCCTGTCACCGCCTCGCAGATGACATGGAGCCCGGGCCTTTGCCGCCATTGCCACCACCACCGGTGCGCTAGCGTGCCGCGGCCCGGGCCTGCTCGATCCAGCCGTTCCAGACAGCCTGATGGCCGCGAATCCAGGCATCGGCGTGCCGTTCGATGTCGGCCGGCTTGTTCTCGCCGTCGCGCATCCGCAGATTCTGGGCGCTGATGTCGTTGCTCGACAGTTTCATGACCTCGAACAGCTTGGCCGCGGCCGGATTGGCTTCGGCAAACGCGCGGTTGGCAACGATGTGCTGGTTGTTGGCCTGGAATCCATAGTTGGAGCCATCGGCCAGGGAAGTATCGACATCCTTGCGCGCACCCGGCAGCGACGAGAACGGCACCTGCAACCAAACCACGTCCCGGTTCGGCACCAGCACACCGCTGACCCAGTACGGCGTCCACGTGTAATAGAACACCGGCTGGCCCTGGCGATGGCGCGCGATGGTGTCCGCGATGATCGCCGCATAGGAGCCCTGCTTGTGGGTCACCGTATCGCGCAGACCGTAGGCATCGAGGTGGTGCTCGATGACCTTCTCACAGCCCCAACCGGGATTGCAGCCGGCCAGATCCGCCTTGCCGTCACCGTCGGCGTCGAACAGCCTGGCGATCGCCGGATCCATCAGTTGCTCGACACTTTGGATGCCGTGGGCATCGGCGGTCTTCTTGTCGACCAGATAGCCCTGGAGTGCGCCGGCCGAGTACGTGCCCCGGCGATAGAGCTTGGCATCACCGCCGGCCTTTTCGTAGAAGTCCACGTGGAGCGGGTTCCAGTGGTCTGCCATGAAGGTGGCGTCGCCGTTGCCGATCGCCACGTGCCCGGCCGCATACTCGATCTCCCTGATCTCCTCGACCTGGTAGCCCAGGGCACGAAGACCCTTCATCACCAGCAGCGTCTGAAAGGTCTCCTCGGCGATCGAACTCTTGATCGGTTGCACCGTCACGCCCTCGCCCGGCATCTCCGTCGCGCCGGCGCCACCGGCAAAGACGAGCGCGAGCGTCGCGACGCCCGCGGTCAGCAGAATTCGTAGGTTCATTGCGCTCTCCTCCGTTGGTGGTTCATCGCAGGCCTCGTCCGAACAGCCGGCGTAGCCCGCCCAGCGGTCCTTGCTCGGTCCAGCGTGTGCGTCCGCGCGACGGCCTCGCCATCGCCTGGGTGATGCGATCGAGCATGATCGCCAGAATCACGATACCCAGGCCGCCGATCGTCGCCAGGCCCATATCGAGGCGTCCGATGCCGCGCAACACCATCTGGCCGAGGCCGCCGACCGCGATCATCGATGCGATCACGACCATCGACAGCGCCAGCATCAAGGTCTGGTTGATGCCGGCCATGATGGTCGGCATCGCCAGCGGCAGCTGCACCTTGGTGAGCAGTTGCCAGGGCGAGGCGCCGAAGGCCCGCGACGCCTCGATCAGATCCGGCCGCACCTGGCGGATGCCGAGATTGGTCAGGCGGATCAGCGGTGGCAGTGCAAACACGATGGTCACCACCACGCCGGGAACGTTGCCGATGCCGAACAACATCACCACCGGCACCAGATAGACGAAGGCCGGCGTCGTCTGCATGGCGTCGAGCAAGGGCCGGATTCCGGCCTCGAGGCGGTCGCTGCGCGCCATCGCAATGCCCAGCGGCAAGCCCAGCAGCAGGCAGAAGGCGACCGAAGTGATGACCAGCGCGAGGGTCACCATGGCCTCGTTCCAGGCGCCGATCAGACCGACCGCGACCAGCGAAAGCATCGAACCGATGGCCAGCCGCCGTCCGCCGAACTGCCAGGCCACGAGGCCGATGAGGACGATCATGATCAGCGCCGGCACCGCCAGCAATGCCTGTTCGATGCCGTTCAGCGTGGCATCGATCGGCAAGCGGATCGCCTGGAACGCCGGTCGGAAATTGTCGACCACCCATTCCAGGCCGTGATCGACCCAGGCGTCGAGCGGAATCAGGGCATCTTGGAACGGGTGGAGCGGGTCGAAGGCAGTTTCCGGTGCTGGTGGTGCCGCTGCGCCGAGCCAGTCGTCACCCGGCGCCGACGCCGCCTCACCGCCGGCGCCACCCCAGGGGTTGGCGTCGGCAGGCGGCGGGTCGGACGGCGGCTGGCCGGCAGCCCACGGGTTGTCGGCGGCGGCCTGCTGCGCCTTCACGGGCAGGCCTCCGGTGCATTCCGGTGCAGAAACTCGAGAACCGCGTTGCGGGTCACGGTGCCCAGGTAGCGGCCGTCGGCGTCCACCACTGGCAGGCCGTAGGGATGCCTGGCGAGCGGATCGTAGAGCTCGCTGATCGGCACATCGGCGGCGATCCGCTGCAGATCCGGCACGAACGCGTCCTGCAGCTTTGCCGAAGTCGACGTCCGAAGGGCCTCGCCCAGGGTCTCGACCGAAACCATTCCCATCAGGGTCTGCTCGGCGCTGACCACGTACCCGTAGTCCCGGTCATGGCGTCGCAGGCGCTCGAGTGCACTGCGCACGCCCATGCCGGCGTGATCGATGAGGTTGACCTGCGTTCGCCGGGCGAGGTCGCGAGCACTCAGGATTCGGGTCGCATCCACGCCGCGGAAGAACGAGCGGACGTAGTCGTTGGCCGGCGCCCGCAGGATCTCTTCCGCGGTGCCGACCTGTATCACGCGACCACCTTCCATGATCGCGATGCGGTCACCGATGCGGATCGCTTCGTCGAGATCGTGGGAAATGAAGACGATGGTGCGCCGATGGGCCGCCTGCAGCTTGACCAATTCGTCCTGCATCTCGGTGCGGATCAGCGGATCGAGGGCGGAAAAGGCCTCGTCCATCAGCAACACGTCCGGATCCGAGGCCAGCGCCCGTGCCAGCCCCACACGTTGTTGCATGCCGCCCGACAGTTCGTCGGGAAAACTGTCGGCCCACCGGGCCAGCCCGACCTGGGCGAGCGCGGCCTGCGCCCGCTGCCGGCGCGACGCTTCGTCCTCGCCGGCCAGCATCAGACCGAAGGCGGTATTGTCGAGCACGCTCAGGTGCGGCATCAGCGCGAAGGACTGGAACACCATGCTGATGTGGCGCCGCCGCATCTGGCGCAAGGCCTCGTCGTCCATCGCCGCGATGTCGCGCCCGTCGAACAACACTTGGCCGGCGCTGGGCTCGATCAGGCGATTGAGCAGGCGGACCAGGGTCGACTTTCCCGAGCCGGACAATCCCATGACGACGAAGATCTCGCCCTCGCGTACCTCGAAATTGGCGTCGATGACGCCCAGCGTCTGGCCGGTACGCTCGAAGATCGCATTCTTGTCGGCCCCCTCGCGGACCAGCGCCATCGCGCGATCGGGCTGATCGCCGAACACCTTGTAGAGATTCCTGACTACCAGTCTTGCCTGCATCGGATCGGGGTCTCGCCTCGCGGCGGAAGGGGCGGAGCACCCCATCCCGCCGGTGATCGGGATCGGCGAATGACGGCGCGCCAGCCATTGTAGCGCGAATGCATTTGCGCAAATGGTTTCGCCCGCCGGCGCGCCGCTCCGGGCAGCACGAATCCGGCGGACGACGCGGTATACTCAGTGGGTTTCGATACGCGCCGGGCTCCGTCGGGACGCGGTCGACACCGCAAACCGGCTCGCAACGTATCCACCCGGACCGCCCATGGACGCCCTGACACTGATCCGCGACTTCGTCTGCTCCCATTCCGAAATCGACCGTGAAGCGGTGGTGCCCGATGCCGTGCTCGCCGAAGTCGGCATCGATTCGCTGATGCTGCTCGAGGTGATGTTCGAGTACGAGGAAAAGACCGGCGTCAAATTGCCCGACGATCTGCCGACGCCAGTGACCGTCCAGGACCTGATCGACCAGCTCGACCGCCTCGCCCCCGGCAGCGCCTCGTGAGCGGGGAGTCCGCACGCCGGGTCGCAATCACCGGTCTGGGGGTGGTCAGCCCCTGGGGCTCGGACGTGGAAGAATTCTTCGACCGCCTCCTGGCCGGCGAATCGGCGATCCGCCATCACCGCACCGACGACGGCCACCTGTCGATCTCGATGCCGGCGGTCCATTGCCCGCATTTCGACGCCACCCAGGAAGTGGGGAGGGCGTCCGCCGCGATGGACCGCTCCGCCCAGATGAGCTTCGCGGCATCGAACCAGGCCTGGCAGCAGGCGGGGCTACCGATCCCCGAGCAGCCCGATCGCGGCGCAGCGGTCTATTGGGGCACCGCCCTGGCCGGCACCCTGACCTACGAGCAGGGATATCGCGAAATGCTGCAGAAGGGCCGTGAGCGGGTGCCGCCGCTGTCACTGATCCTCGGCATGAACAATGCCGCTGCCTCCCACCTCGCCATCCATTTCCGCCTCGGCGGACCGTGCCTGACGTACACCATCGCCTGCGCCTCGGCCGCAGCGGCGATCGGCGAGGCATGGCAGGCCATCCGCGACGGTCGCTGCCGAGTGGCCCTGACCGGCGGTGCCGACAGCCCCATGTCGCTGGCGGTGGTCCGTGCCTGGGAGGCCCTTCGGGTGCTCGCACCGATCGGGAATCGGGGCGCCGAGGCGGCCTGCCGGCCGTTCAGCAAGGACCGCGCCGGCCTCGTGCTGGCCGAAGGCGCCGCGGCGCTGGTCCTCGAGGAATGGGAACACGCCCGCGGTCGCGGCGCCCGCATCCTGGCCGAGCTGGCCGGCTACGGCAGCACCTGCGACGCCAGCCACCTCGTCAAGCCGTCGGCCGACGGCCAATACGACGCAATGCACCAGGCATTGACCACGGCGGCCCTCGGGCCGGGCGACATCGACTACCTCAACGCCCACGGCACCGCCACCCGCGAAGGGGATCCGATCGAGATCGAGGCCATCCGCCGCCTCTATGGCGAACACGCCCCCGGTCTGGCGGTGAGCGCCACCAAGTCGATGCACGGCCACCTGATGGGTGCCACCGGCGCCACCGAAGCCCTCGTCTGTGTCCAGGCCCTGCGCCGCAACGCGACCCCGCCGACTGCCCATCTGGCCGAGCTCGAACCGGCCTGCGCCGGCGTCGCCCACGTGCGCGAAGCCGGCGTGGAACGACCACTGCGGGCCTGCATGAGCAATTCCTTCGCCTTCGGCGGATCGAACTCGGTGATGGTCCTGCGCCAGGCCGAGGGCACCTGATCGCGCCGGCCCACGGCAGCCGGTACTTCTTGCCGCACCGCGCAGCCGCTAGAATGCGCACAATTGCATCTGACCGAAACCCGGATCGGATACCGGGTGCAGACACCGGACTTACTGACATGGACAACCCCGCCCCCAGCGAGCAGCTCCGGCGCGAAGTCGCCGAACAGATCGTCTCGGCCCTCAACCTCGAGGTCGGCGCAGACGAGATCGCGGCCGATCAGCCCTTGTACGGCGACGGCCTCGGCCTCGATTCGATCGACATCCTCGAAGTGGCGCTGGTGCTGTCGAAGCGCTATGGCTTCTCCCTGCGCGCCGATAACGACGACAACGTCAAGATCTTCGCCTCGCTCGCCAGCCTCAGCGACTACGTCGCCGCCCATCGCACCAAATGAGACCGTCCGCCGTCGCGCTGGCGCGCCTTGCCGCGCTCGCTGCGCTCGCCGCCCTGTATTACTGGCTGTCGCACGTCCTCACCGCAGCCGATCGACCCAGTAGCGCCGGCGCCCTGCTTGCCACCGGCCCCTACATGGCGATCGCCCTGGCGATGGCCTGGAAGGCCCGACGGCGCGGGCTGGCGATCCTGCTGTGGCTGATCGCCGTCGGCGCCCTGGCGCTCGGCTGGCCGCTGCTGCGGGACAATTTCGCCTGGATCTACCTGTTCCAGCATGTCGGTGCCTTCACCCTGCTGGCGATCGGCTTCGGCCGCACGCTCGGTGACGGCCGGACACCGATGATCTCCCGCTTCGCCGAGCGCATCCACGGCGAACTGGTACCCCCACTGGCACGCTATACCCGCGCTGCGACCCTGGCTTGGACGGTGTTCTTCGCGGCCATGGTGGCCGTATCGCTGACGCTCTTCCTGGCCGCGCCGATCGCCTGGTGGTCCGTCTTCGCCAACCTCCTCACACCCTTGCTGATCGGCCTGATGTTTCTCGGCGAGTTCATCATCCGGCGACGCCTGCCGAAGGAGTTCCGCACCGGCCTGATCGAGTCGATCCGCGCCGCGGTCGGCCATCGACGCCAGCGGCACGATGCCGATCTGCCCAGTCTCAGTCCAGGCGCGCACTAGGAATCGACCCGGTGGCCGCGCTCCCGCTGCTCTCCCATTCCTCGCCCCACAGTGTCGTCGCCTGGCACCGCGGGCGTGCCGTCACCCGCAACGCCTTCCTCGCCCACGCGCGCGCACTCGCCGACGCGTTTCCGGCCGGTCGGCATTATCTGGCCAACTGCCAGGACCGATACCATTTCGCGGTCTGTCTGGCCGCTGGTCTGCTCAGCGGCCGCATCGGCCTGATGCCATCCACCTTCAATGCCGCCGTGGCCGCCCAGCTCGCCGAATTCGCCAGCGATGCCTTCGTCGTCAGCGACGGCGACGAGCCCCCCCAGGGCCTGCCGCTGTTGCGCATGCCACCGCCACCGGCGGAAACGGGCGAGCAAGACGTGCCCGCCATTGCCGCCGATCAGACCGTCGCCTGGGTGTTCACCTCCGGTTCCACCGGCGCGCCGGTACCCCACCGAAAGTGCTGGGGCAAGCTGGTGCGCAACGTGCGGGCCGAGGCCCAGGAACTGGGGCTGGACGACACCGCCTTCAGCGTCCTCGGCACGGTGCCGCCCCAGCACATGTACGGCATCGAGAGCACGGTACTGCTGCCGATGCAGTGCGGCGGCGCCCTGGTCGCCGCACGGCCCTTCTTTCCGGCCGAAGTGGCTGCCGCGCTGGCGGCATTGCCACGGCCGCGCGTGCTCGTGACCACCCCCTTCCACCTCGGCAACCTGCTTGCCGCCGAGCCGTCGCCGCCGCCGGCCGATCTGCTGGTGTCCGCCACCGCGCCCCTCGACCCGGACCTGGCGGCGCGCGCCGAGGCGGCCTTCGCTTGCCCGCTGCTGGAAATCTACGGCAGCACCGAAACCAGCCAGCTCGCCACCCGCAGGACCACGCAGGGGATCGATTGGCGCCTGTTCCCCGACGTCTGCCTGGATCAGCACGACGAGGCCTGCTGGGCTTCGGGCGGCCACGTCGAGCAGCCGATGCCGCTGGCCGACATCGTCGAGACCGTGGACGCCCGCCATTTCCGCCTGCTCGGGCGCAACGCCGATCTGGTCAACGTCGCCGGCAAGCGCAGTTCGCTGGCCTACCTGTCGCGCCAGTTGCTGGCCATCGACGGCGTCGAGGACGGGGCCTTCTTCCTGCCCGAAGGCGGCGGCGAACTCGGACGCCCGGCCGCACTCGCCGTCGCGCCGACGCTGTCGGCGCAGCAGCTCGGGGCCGCGCTGCGCGCGCGCATCGATCCGGTGTTCCTGCCACGGCCGCTGATCCTGCTGGCCTCGTTGCCGCGCAACGCCACCGGCAAACTGCCGCGCGATGCCTGCCAGGCG
Source organism: Rhodocyclaceae bacterium (assembly GCA_020445785.1). Lineage (GTDB taxonomy): Bacteria > Pseudomonadota > Gammaproteobacteria > Burkholderiales > Rhodocyclaceae > Cognatazoarcus. Next base: position 6,473 of record JAGRFZ010000200.1, on the reverse strand, counting down.
CTGTATCTTCGGTACCGCGGCGAGGGTCGGCCATGAGCGCGAGCTTCTCGATGCCGGCGAGCGACACGGTCTTTGCCGGGCATTTCCCCGGCCACCCGATCGTACCGGGCGCCTGGCTGCTCGACCACGTCGTTGCGGCGGCGGCCGAAGCCGGGCTCGCGGGACCGTGGCGACTGGCCTCGGTCAAGTTCCTGAGCCCGGTCGGACCCGACGAAGTCGTCACCCTGCACCTCGATCCTGCCAGGGCGGGCGGACTTTCCTTCACCTTGCATTGTGGAGCACGTGCGGTGGCCAGCGGCAGCATCAGCGCGCTGGAGGGCTGAATGGCCAGACGGCCGCCACCGCAGCAAACGGGCCGCGCGGCCCAATGGGTACGACGTCCGGAACGCAGCAATCTGGCCACCCTGCGCCTCATGAGCTGGATCTCGCTGCGCCTCGGACGACCGGCCGGGCGCCTGCTGCTGTGGCCCATCACCGGCTATTTCGCCCTTTTTGCGCCGCTCGCACGGCGCGCTTCCGCCCACTATCTGGCGCGTGCCCTGGGACGCCGTCCGGGCCTCCGCGACATCTTCCGCCACTTCCATTGCTTTGCGTCGACCATCCACGACCGGGTCTATCTGCTGGCCGACCGCTTCGACCTGTTCGAAATCGAGATCGAGGGTGAAGCATCCATGCGCCGGCTGGTGGATTCCGGTCAGGGCGCCTTGCTGTTCGGCGCCCACCTCGGCAGTTTCGAGGTCGTGCGTGCGATCGGCCGGCGCCTGCCCGGCCTCGCCATCGCGCTCACCATGTTCGAAGACAATGCCCGCAAGATCAAGCAGACCCTCGAGGCCATCAATCCCGCAGCGCGGCCCCACATCATTCCCCTCGGCCGACTCGACACCATGCTTCAGGTACGCGACGCCCTCGACCAGGGCCGGCTGGTCGGCCTGCTCGCCGATCGCAGCCTCGAGGCCGACGCCACCCGAGACATCGACCTGCTCGGCGACAACGCCCGCATTCCCCTCGGCGCCTTCCGCATGGCGGCGGTTCTGCGCCGCCGCGTGATCTTCATGGCCGGCCTCTATCTCGGTGGCAACCGCTACCGCATCCGCTTCGTCGAGATCGCCGACTTCGGCCGCATCGAGCGCGCCGGGCGCAACGCGGCCATCGACGCCGCCGTCGGCGCCTACGTCGCCGAACTCGAGCGCTGCTGTCGACAGGCGCCCTACAACTGGTTCAACTTCTACGACTTCTGGGCCGAGCCCGGCGGAGCCGGGGCGTGAGGCCCGCCGCCGCGCTGGGGGCGATGCTGGTCGCCTGGAGCGCCCTGTGCGCCGCGACCGAAAGCTGGGATCTGAACCGGCTGATGGACCTGCTCGCCGCGTCGGCCGGCGGGCGCGTGGCCTTCGTCGAGGAGAAGACCATCGCGATCCTCGACCACCCGGTGATCTCCCGCGGCGAGATGCGCTTCACGCCACCCGCCCGCCTCGAACGCCTGACCCGGGAGCCGGGCGAGGAGTCGCTGGTGCTCGACGGAGATCGCCTGCAGATCCGTCGCGGCGACCGCCACCTCGATCTCGAACTGCGCAACCACCCCCAGGCGGCGGCCTTCATCGACAGCATCCGCGGCACCCTCGCCGGGGACCGTGCAGCGCTGGAACGCAACTTCGCGCTCTCGCTGGCCGGCAACCGCGACGCTTGGCGCCTGGATCTGCTGCCCCGCGATCCCGAGCTGGCGGAACTGGTGCTGCGCATCCACGTCGAGGGCAGCGCCGGCCGCGTCGCGCGGATCGAGATCCTGCAGGCCGACGGCGACCGCTCCGACCTGCGCTTCCGCCCGATCGAACCGGCACGATGACGCGACGCGCGGCGATCGTCCTGCTCTGGCTGCTGGTGCTGGTGGTCTGCATCGCGGGCACCCTGCGCACCCGCTTTACCGCCGACCTTTCGGCCTTCCTTCCCCGCTCGCCGACCCCCCAACAGGCACTGTTGGTGGATTTGTTGCGCGACGGCGTGGTGTCCCGCCTGCTGATGGTGGGCATCGAAGGCGCCGACCTCGACACCCGCGCCGCGGTTTCGCGGCGCATGGCGGAATCCATGCGCCGCGACCCCCATTTCGCCTCCGTCAATAACGGCGACGGCAGCCACGCCGAATTCGAGCGGCGCTGGGTCTTCGACCACCGCTACCTGCTGAGCCCGACGGTCGATCCCCAACGCTTCGAGGGCGACGGCCTGCAGCGTGCCATCGGCCACGCCATCGACCTGCTCGCCTCCTCCGCCGGCATGCTGGTCAAGCCGCTGATCGCCCGCGACCCGACCCTCGAAACCCTCTCCGTGCTCGAATCCTTCGACGCCGGTTCGGGCCCGCGCTCGGCCGCCGGGGTGTGGGCCTCCGGCGACGGGCAACGAGCGCTGATGCTCGCCACCACCCGCGCCACCGGGGCCGACACCGACGGCCAGCAGGCCGCGATCGAGGCCCTGCGCACGAATTTCGACCGGGCCCGGAGCGAGCTCGGCACCGACGGCCTGCGCCTGCTGGTGAGCGGCCCGGGCGTATTCGCCGTCGATGCGCGCGACACCATCCGCAACGAGGTGAAACGCCTGTCGGCGGTCGGCGCCGGCCTCATCGCCACCTTGCTGCTCCTGATCTATCGTTCGCCGATCGCACTGTTGCTGGGACTGGCGCCAGTACTCACCGGTGCGCTGTTCGCGATCGTCACGGTCGGTCTGGTCTTCGGCGAGGTACACGGCATCACGCTCGGCTTCGGCATCACGTTGATCGGCGAGGCCATCGACTATGCCATCTACTTCTTCATTCAAGGCAACGGACGTGCCCGCGACGACTTCTGGCGCACCATCCGGCTCGGCGTGGTCACCTCCCTGTGCGGCTTCGGCGCGCTGCTGCTGTCGGGCTTTCCCGGGCTCGCCCAGCTCGGCCTGTACTCGATGGCCGGCCTTTGTGCCGCGGTGCTGACCACCCGCTACGTGCTGCCGTCCCTGGTACCGGCCCGATTCCGGGTGCATGACGTCGCGCCCCTCGGCCGGCGACTGGTCGGACCGATCCGGGCGGCGGCGCGCCTGCGTTGGCCGGCCGCGATGCTGGCTGTCGCCGCCGTGCTGATGCTGTGGCAGCAGCGCGACCGCCTGTGGCACCACGAGCTCTCCGCCCTGAGCCCGGTGCCGCTCGCCGCCCAGCGGCTCGATGCGCTGCTGCGGGGCGATCTCGGTGCACCCGACAACCGCTATCTGGTGGTCGCCACTGCCGACAGCGCCGAACTCGCGCTGCAGCGCGCCGAAGCCTTGGCGCCGGTCCTCGACCGGCTGCGCAGCGCAGGACGGATCGCCGCCTACGACAGCCCGTCGCGCCTGCTGCCGAGCCGCGACACCCAGCAGCGCCGACGTGCGGCGCTGCCCGATGCCGACACCTTGCGCATCCGCCTGCAGCAGTCCACCGCCGACCTGCCACTGCGCGCCGACCGGCTGCAGGGCTTCGTCGAAGACGTCGCCGCCGCCCGCGAGTCCCCCTTGCTCGGCCCGCGGTCGCTCGAAGGCAGCGTCATCGGGCTCGCCCTCGACGCCCTGTTGATTCCCCAGGGCGGACGCTGGCGCGCGCTGCTTCCATTGACCGCCCCCCACGCCGACGGGGGCGACGGCGGCCAGATGCTCGACGCCGAAGCCATCGCCGGCGCAATCGCCGACGCCGGTCTGCCGGACACCGTGTTCATCGATCTTGCCCACGAATCCCAGCAGATGTACGCCGGCTACCTGCGGGAAGCATGGTCCGCCGCGCTGGGTGGCGTCGCGGCGATCCTGCTGGTGCTGTTCGCCACCCTGCGCAGCCCGCGCCGCGTGCTGGCGCTGGCCCTGCCGCTGGCCGCCGCGGTGGCGCTGATCACCGCACTGGTGGTGATCAGCGGCGAACGACTCACGCTGCTCCACCTGGTGGGCATGCTGCTGGTGGGGGCGGTCGGTTCCAACTATGCCCTGTTCTTCGTCACCGCCGACGGCCTGCCCCGGCCCGAAACCCTGGCCTCGTTGTTGATCGCCAATCTCACCACCCTGTGCGGCTTCGGCGTGCTGGCACTGTCGACCGTGCCGGTGATGCATGCCATCGGTGTCATCGTCGGTCCCGGGGCGATGTTCGCGCTATGCTTCTCGGCGATGTTCGCGCCGACACCTGCCCATGCACGCGGCCCTGCCTGAACTCGAGCGCGTCGACCTTCCGGCGGCCTCGGCCCAGGGCGGCGGCGACCTGCTGGTATTGCTGGCCGGCGCCTACGACGCGCCGGCACGCTTCATCGACCATGGCCTCGCGGCCGACTGCCGTGCGGCCGGCTTCGATGGCGCCCTGTGCCTGCTGCGGACGGATCTGGCGACGGTGGCCGACGGCCGCATGGTGGCGGCACTGCAGCATCGCGTGATCGCACCGGCCAGAGCTGCCGGCGTTCGCCGCATCGTGCTCGGCGGCATCTCGATCGGCGCCATGACGGTCCTCCAGCACCAGGATGCGCACCCGGGCAGCGCGGGCGAATTGCTGTTGCTGGCGCCGTATCCGGGCAATCGCACGATCAGCCGCGAGATCGAGGCGGCCGGTGGCCTGCGCGCGTGGCATCCCGGCGTCCTGCCTGCCGACGCCGGCGAGTTGCGCGCCTGGCGCACCCTGCAGCAGCTCGCCGGCGAGGGTGCGACGCCGGTCTGGTTCGGCTTCGGCCGCGAGGACCGCTTTGCGGCCGCCCAACGCCTGATGGCCGAGCTGCTACCGGGTGAGCGCGTGTGCGAACTGCCCGGCGGGCACGATTGGCCGGTGTGGTGCCGTCTGTGGCGGCAATGGCTGGCCGACCGGGGGCGTCGATGAACCCGCCCCGGACCTGGCACGCGACGCCCTTGCTGATCGCCACCGCCGCCGCGCACGTGGTCGCCCTCGCCGGGCTGGCGATTCTTCCGCAGCACTGGCCCTGGCTGCTGGCGCTGATCATCGCCAACCATGGGGTGCTGACGGTGGCCGGGCTGTGGCCCCGCAGCCGTCTGCTCGGACCCAACCTGCGGCGCCTGCCCGCCGCGGCGGCGGCACGCCGGGAAGTTGCGCTGACGATCGACGACGGGCCCGATGCGGACGTCACCCCCGAGGTTCTCGACATCCTCGAGCGACATCGCGCGCGCGCCAGCTTCTTCTGCATCGGCGCACGCGCCGAGGCCCATCCGGCATTGGTCGAAGAGATCGTCCGCCGTGGTCACCGCATCGAGAACCACAGCCAGCACCACCGCCACGACTTTTCGCTGCTCGGCCCGTGGCGGATGCGCGCCGAGATCCTCGCGGCCCAGCACAGCCTGCAACGCACGGCCGGCCGCCCACCGCGCTACTTTCGTGCCCCGGCGGGCCTGCGCAACCCCTTCCTCGAACCGGTGCTGGCCGCCCTCGGCCTGCATCTGGCGAGCTGGACGCGGCGCGGCTTCGACACCCGCAGCGGCGATCCGGATCGCGTCCTCGCCCGGCTCCTGCGCCGGCTCGCCGCCGGCGACATCCTGCTGCTCCACGATGGCCACGCCGCCCGCGACGCGGGCAGCGGCCGTCCGGTGATCCTGACCGTCCTGCCGCGCCTGCTCGCAGCCCTGGACGCCGCCGGCCTCGCCGCCGTGCCCCTGCCCGACGCACCCCCTGGCGAGCGACGGAGCCGCCCTTGAGCACGCCGCCGCCTGCCCTGCTGGTCGATCTCGCCGCCGCCCCGTACCGGGGCTGTGGCCGCCTCCCCTGGCGCCTCGCCCGCGGCAAGCTGGGTGGCGATCCGATGTTCGCGGCCTTGCTCGATCCTGCCCTGATCCCCGACCGCTCGCGGGTGCTCGACCTGGGCTGCGGCAAGGCCCTGGTGGCGGCGTGGCTGGGCGCCGCCGCCGCGCTTCATCGGCGTGGCGACTGGCCCGCCGACCGGCCACCGCCCCCGAGCCTGGGCGCCTATCACGGCATCGACCGTTCGGCCGCCGACATCGCGGTCGCGACCCAGGCGCTGGCGGGGCCATCCTGGCTGAGACTCACGACCGGCGACTTGCCACACGCGGCGCTGCCGTCGGCCGATGTCGTCCTCCTGCTCGACGTACTGCACTACCTCGACGCGGCGGCCCAGCATGCGCTGCTCCTGCGGGTCCGCGAGGCCCTCCCCGACGACGGCCGGCTGTTGTTGCGCGTCGGCGACGCCGAGGCCGGCGCCGGCTACCGCTTCGGCACCGTGGTGGACCGCCTGGTGTGCCTCGGGCGGGGCCAGTCGCCGCGCATCCACGGGCGATCGTTGCGCGCCTGGCGGGCGCTGCTCGACGATCTGGCGCTGGACGTCTCCAGTCGGCCCATGAACCAGGGAACCCCGTTTGCCAATATCCTGTTGCTGGCCCGGCCCCGTTGAAGCGCCGGGCCTTTGCTAAAATTCCGGCGAATGCTCGCCGCCATCCGTCCTTGAAGCCCGTTCCTCTCACCCATTTCACCGCGACCAGTTGCATCGGTA
>JAGRFZ010000008.1 GCA_020445785.1 Rhodocyclaceae bacterium | reverse complement strand
CTGCGGCGCGAGGTCGGCAACGATGCCTGCCGGTTCTTCTACGTGCTGCGCAAGAGCGACCAGCATCTGGACTTCGACCTCGATCTGGCGAAGAGCGAGAGCAACGAGAACCCGGTGTATTACGTGCAGTACGCCCACGCCCGCATCGCCAGCGTGCTCGAGCAATGGGGCGGCAACCAGGCGGCATTGGCCGATGCGCCGCTGACCGCGCTGGCGAGCGAACGCGAATTGGGCCTGTGCGCCCGCCTCGCGGCATTCCCGGAGGTGGTGGCGTCGGCGGCCGCCGACTACGCCCCCCACCAGGTGGCCTTCTACCTGCGGGAGCTGGCCGGGGAATTCCATAGCTGGTACAACGCCGAACGCATGCTGGTCGATGACGAATCGGTGAAACTGGCGCGGCTGGCACTGGCCTCGGCCATCCGCCAGGTGCTGGCGACCGGCCTCGGCCTGCTCGGCGTGTCTGCGCCGCACACCATGTAATCGACGGAAGCGGTCATGAGCGAAAAGCGCAAATCGCGCGCCAAGGCGCAACCCAGGACAAGCACGGCCGGCGGCATGCTCGTGGGCATCTTCATCGGCCTGATGCTCGGCGCAGTGGTGGCGGTGGTGGGTGCCTGGTACTTCACCGAGAACGCACCATTCAAGACGGACGGCCGGGTCCAGGACGAAACGCCGATGCCCGGCGCCGATGGCGCCCCCGTCTCCCTGCCTGGCCGGCCGGGCGGGAAGCCGGTGGAAAAGCCCCAGTTCGATTTCTACACGATTCTGCCGGAAGGCGAACGCGGTGTCGGCAGCCGCCCGGCGGCGATGCCGAGCGCACGCCCGGTGGAGCCCTCCAGGGTTCGCCTCTACCTGCAGGCCGGAGCCTTCGAGAATCCTTCGGAGGCGGACAACGTCAAGGCCCGCTTGGCCTTGATGGGCATCGAGGCGGCGGTCTCGCGCGCCGAGATCAGCGGCAAAGGTACCGTGCATCGGGTACGCATCGGCCCCTTCGCCAACGAACGACTGCTCGACGACTCGCGCCGCGAACTCGCCGATGCGGGCATTCCGACCGTGCCGATCCGCGCCCAGTGACGGAGCCGGAAAGCGCGTCACGTTAGGAACGGTAAAGCTGCGGAACCCGAGGCCCACCCCCACACTCACACCCACCGCATCGTCAAGTATCGGAGGAAATACGCATGGATCGTCGTCAAGCGCTCAAGAACGTGGTTGTGCTGGCCGGCCTCGCCGCCGCCGGCGGCAGGGCATTGGCCCAGGGGCGTTCCTACAACACGCTTGAGCCGGCCCAGCCCACCGAGGACGCGTCGCGCATCGAGATCATCGAGTTCTTCCACTATGGCTGCCCCCATTGCCGCGATTTCGACCCGCTGCTCGAAGCATGGCTGGTCAATCTGCCGAAGGACGTCTATTTCAAGCGTGTTCCGGCGATCTGGGGCAACCCCATGCTCAAGCAACTGGCCCGGCTCTACTACACTGCCGAGGCGACCGGCGATCTCCACGCCCTGCACGGCGGTGTGTTTTCCGCGTTCCAGTCGTCCAAGGTCCCGCTCGACACGGAGTCCGGCGTGCGCGACTGGGTGGCCGGCAAAGGCATCGATGCCGACAAGTTCATGGCCACGTACAAGTCCTTCGGCATCCAGTCGAAACTGTCACGGGCGGACCAGGTTGCCCGCAGCTACCGCGTCCAGGGCGTACCGACGATGGCGGTGGACGGCAAGTACACCACCTCGGCCTCGCTCACCGGCAGCCACGAGAACACCCTCAAGGTCATCGACGAGTTGATCGCCAAAGTCCGCAGCGATCGCGGCTAGTGGCCTGCTTCGGAATTCAAGGAACATGACGAAAGTGATGCATCGGGTGCCGTGGCAAGGCGCGAACCACAGCGATAGCGAAGCCTATCGCGAGGATGAGCAACGCCGCCACGGTGCGCGAGGCGCGCTTGTCGGTTGCGGCATTTGCGAAGCAGACCACTAGAGGCTTCGGACGGGCAACCCTCGACCGGCCCGGCACGCCGCCCGCGGGGGGTCGTCATCAGCGGTGGATCGAGCGGCATCGGCGCTGCCCTGGCGCGCCAATGCGCCGCCCGTGGCGACCGCCTGGTGCTGCTCGGTCGCGACCGTGCCCGCCTCGAGGCGGTACTGGCGTCGCTGGCCACCGAAGCCACCGGACTGATCGCCGACGTCGGTGATCTGACGGCGATGCGCACGGTCGCAGGCGAGATCCGGGAGCAAATCGGCACGCCCGACCTGGTGATCGCCAACGCGGGGGTTTCGGTCGGTACGCTGGCCGGCGAAGCCGACGATCTGATCGCCCTCGAACGCGTGCTGCGCACCAACGTGCTCGGCATGGCGGCCACTTTCCAGCCCTTTGTCGCGGCCATGCGCGCGCGCGGCAGCGGCACCCTGGCCGGTATCGCCTCGGTCGCCGGTCTGCGAGGACTGCCCGGCGCCGGCGCCTACAGTGCTTCGAAGGCGGCTGCGATCGCCTTGCTCGAATCGATGCGGGTCGAATTGCATGGCAGCGGGGTACACGTGGTGACGCTGGCGCCGGGCTACATCGACACGCCGATGACCCGCGTCAATCGTTACCCGATGCCGTTCCTGATGGATGCCGACGACGCCGCCGCGAGGCTCTTGGCGCAGATCGACCGACAGCGGCGCTTCGCCGTGGTGCCCTGGCAGATGGGCGTGGCGGCGAGGCTGATGCGCCTGCTGCCGAATGTCGTGTACGACCGTCTATCGTCGCGCGCGGGGCGCAAGCCGCGCGGCTTGCCGCTGTAGGCGGCTGCCCCGGTCGTTTGCCGCGCGGGGGGGCACGGAGCTGCCGATTACGCCAGCGACGGGCGCCCGAGTTCGCGCGCCCGTTGGCGCAGCGCCGCATAGCTGCGCTCGAGCGCGTGCATGGCATGCCGGGCAGCGACCATGTCCTGCCGGCGCAGCGCGTCGTCGACGCGCCGGCAATCCGCCGCCGTACGGTCGGCGCCGACCACCGCGAAGCTCGACTTGAGGCGATGCGAGGCGTCGCGGGCCTGGGCGAAGTCGCCCGAGCCGAGGCTGGTGCGAATCAGCGGCAGATCGCATTCGGCCTGCTCCCACAGCATTTTCAGGAGATCCTCCCAGAGCTGGTCATCGCCGCCGAGATTGGCGACCGCCCGGTCCCGCGCGAGCAGTTCCGGCGCGGGCGACGGGCCGGCACCGGGCGGTGCGCCGCTACCGGCGTCCTCCGCCCGCGCGATGCGTGAGAGGAGGGTGAGCAGTTCGGCCGAGCGTACCGGCTTCGACAGGTAGTCCGTCATGCCGTGGGAAAGGCATTCGTCGCGGATACCCTCCATGGCGTGGGCGGTAAGTCCGACCACCGGCACCTCGACCCCGGACGCACGGAGCTTTTCGGTCGCCTCGAAGCCGTCCATGCCCGGCATCTGGACGTCCATCAGGATGACGTCGAACGCCGACTCGAGCGCCCGGGCGACCGCCGCCGCGCCATCGCTGACGATGCTGACCCGATGGCCGGCTGACTCCAGGGTATGCCGCAGATACACCTGGTTGACCTCGGTATCCTCGGCCAGCAGTACGTCCAGGCCCGGCGCGACCGTCAGGATTTCATCGCTGCGCAGTTCCGCCGCCGCTTCCTCGCTCGCGACCCCGAGGGGCACACGAAAGGAGAAGGTGCTCCCTTCGCCCTCGATGCTGTCCACCCGGATCGTTCCCTGCATCAGTTCGCACAGGCGGGCGCAGATGGTCAGCCCCAGCCCGGTACCGCCGAACTTGCGCCCGATCTCGACGTCACTCTGGGTAAAGGCCTCGAAGATCGAGCGCTGGCGCTCGGGTGCGATGCCGATCCCGGTATCGCGCACGGCAATCTCCAGATCGACGCCGCCGTCCCGCTCCCCCGCCACCTGGACGCCGACCGTGACGCCGCCTTCGGACGTGAATTTCAGTGCGTTGCCGACCAGGTTGATCAGAATCTGGCGAATCCGTGTCGGATCGCCGAGCAGCCAACGCGGCAAGCCGGGGCCGCGCTCGGCCGTCAGCGTCAGTCCCCGCTGACCGGCCTGCCAGACGAGTGGCTGCAAGGTTTCGTCGAGCAGCACCGCAAGATCGAACGGAATCGTCTCGATCAGGAACTTGCCGGCTTCGATCTTGGAGAAATCCAGCAGGTCGTTGATAATCACCAGCAGGGATTCGGCGGAGGAATGGGCCATCTCGATGAAGCCCCGCTGCTCGGCATCCTCGGCCCGCTCCAGCGCAATTTCCGTCATCCCGAGAATGCCCGCCAGCGGGGTGCGGATCTCGTGGCTCATCATCGCCAGGAACGAGGCCTTGGCCCGCTCCGAGGCTGCCGCGGCGTCGCGCGCCGCCGCCAGTTCGCGCTCGTGCCGGATGCGCTCCGTGACGTCGCTGCAGGTCAGCACCCGGCCACGCACCTGATCCTGCATCAGCAGCGGCCTCGCCCGCACGCGGATGCTGCGGCCATCGCCGAGTTCCACCTGTTGCTCGACTTCTTCGGCGTCGATCGACAGCAAGGCGCGCCAGGGCGAGGCACCGGCGACCAGGCGGCTCATCCTGACCATGCGTCGCAAGACCGCCCGATCGCTGCGCATGGCCGATTCGTCCAGCGCCCAAAGCGCGGAGAAGCGGTGATTGAAATTCATGATCGAACCATCGAGTTCGAGCACCAGCAGCCCCTCGGCGGTGGACTCGAAGATGGCGCGCAGCAGCGAGGTCGAAGCGTCGAGCTCGTCGGCGGCGGCGCTGCTGGCCCGGGCGTCCATCGCCCGCAGCGCCAGCATCGTTTGCCCCGCATGCTCGAGGATCGAGAGCGACTTGATCACCGGCAGCGTGCCGCCGTCACCGCAGGCCATCATGCCTTCCACCCGGGTCAGCGGCGTCAATTGACCGCCGGCGACATCGTCCCAGTAGAACGCATCCTGCAGCGCGCATTCGATTTCCGTGATCGGCTTGCCCAGCAGCGCGTCGCGCTCGTAGCGCAGCGCATGCAGCGCGAAATCGTTGGCATCGACGATGCGACAGTCGTCCGCACGCACCAGCAGCAGAATCTCCTCGCTGGCCGCCAGCAGCGACCTGCAGGCCTGATCCTCACTCACGCGCCGCCACCTGTCTTGCCGCTCGCCGGATCGAAGTAATAGGTGACCCGCTTGCGCGGACTGAGATAGTCGAACACCTGTCTCGGCAACTGGTTCGGTCGAATCGCCTTGGCGATGTTCACGCTGGTCTCTTCGCCGAGATCGACGATGATCGCCTCCTCCTTCGGGATCTCAGGGTCATACACCATGACCACCGGCCGCAGCGGTCTGGCGGAATTGATCGACAGAACCATCGCGAAGGCGTCGTTCGACAAACGCACCACGGTGCCGGGCGGGAATACGCCGAGGATGTGGATCAAGGCCTTCAGGATCTGCTCGTCGTAACGGCGCCGATACTTGGCATACATCAGCGAAAGCGCTTCGTGGGGCGTGATCGCATCTGCCAGGTTGGTGGGATTGCACAGCATGTCGTAGTCGTTGACCACGCCCACCAAACGGGCCAGCCGGGGAATCGCGTCGCCCTTGAGCCCGTTCGGATAGCCACTGCCGTCCATCCGCTCGTGGTGCATGCCGATGACCTGAAGCACCGGCTCCGACAGCCCCGCCGTGCGTCCATGCGCGACACCGTACGCACAGTGCTGATGAAGGAACTCTTCCTCGGCGTGGGTCAATGGGTCCTTCTTCAGCAGGATCTTGTCCGGCACATCGACCTTGCCGATGTCGTGGAACAGGGCCGCCACGCCGATCAGTTTGAGGACCCCGCTCTCGAGCTCGAGCGCCTTGCCCAGCAACAGGGCCAACATCGCGACATTCAGCGAATGGTAGTAGACCTCCTCGCCGGCCACCTTGTCGTTCATCAGATGGACCATGACGTCGCGATCCAGCAGCAGCGAGTCGGTCAGCCGGCCGATCAGGCGGTTGGCGCTGTCGACCGCCTTCGCGGGATCGGAAAAGAGCGTCCGCGACAATTCCCGACACACGGTGGCCGCCTCGAGGAACTCGCGCTCGCAGGCGTTGATGCGACAGCGGATGCGGCGATTGCGTTCGACTCTCGTCCGCTTTTCCTCGAGCACCGCGTCCCGCGCCGCGCGCGCTTCCGCATCGGGCGCTTCGACGGCGTCGACGTCGGTCTCCGCCCCGTCGTCGTCGGCGGCGGCGGCGTCATCGGCATCCGCATCGGAGACGACCTGGCTGCGCGCCGGGTCGATGCGGATTCGCGCCAACCCGAGCGAACGCACTTCCCGCAGTTGCTCCGCATTGCGGATCATGAAGTTGTTGAAAGAGAAGGGATGATCGAGCCACGACAACTCCAGGTAGATGTAACGCCCTACCCTGAGCTGCTCGCTCGAGACGTAGTCCGTGCCCGTGCCTGCCATTGCGAATCGCGCCAATGCTCCGCCATCGTCAGAACAATCTATCGGCGAAGCGCAGGCCGGCTTGAGGCCGCACTCAGTTTGCCTTGAGCTCCAGATCGAGCCCGGCGACCACCAGTGTGACCCGCTCGGCGAGCGCTGCGACGCGCTGGTTGAGGCGGCCGGCTTCGTCGCGGAACAGTCGGCCGAGGGGCGTTTCGGGCACAACGCCGAAGCCGACCTCGTTGGCCACCAGCACAACCCGGCCGGGCAGCTCGGGCAAGCAGCCCAACAGGGCCTCGCGGGCGGCCACCAACCCGGGTAGCTGGCGCAGATTGCGCGGGCGGCTGAAATCCTCCGTCTGCACCATGCAATTCGACAGCCACAAGGTCAGGCAGTCCACCACCAGAACGCGCTCGGGCCCGGCCTCTCGGGCCAGCGTCTCGGCCAGGCGACGCGGCGCCTCGACGGTACGCCAGTGGGGCGGGCGATCACGGCGATGCTGTTCGATGCGCTCGGCCATCTCCGGATCGAGCGCCTCGGCCGTGGCCACCACCACCACCTCCCGCCCGTCCCGTTTGGCGCGCTGCTCCGCGAGCCGGCTCTTGCCCGAGCGCGCGCCACCGATGATCAGCTCACATGCCATCCGATTCCCCTGCCTTGGATCACCCGGCCGGGCGGCCGAGCAGCCCTCAGTTTGCGCAATCGGCGACTTTGCCGCAATGCAAAAACCGACCCCGGCTCTGCTATCATGCGCGACGCGCCCGTAGCTCGGGCGCATGTGCTTGCCAGGTGCCCCGCGACCTTTCCGGTGCGGGGTTAAACGGGAAGCAGGTGCGCGGACAGGTTCCGCCATTCCTGCGCTGCCCCCGCAACGGTAGGTGGATCGCGGGCCCATCCAACCGCCACTGGATCGATTCGATCTGGGAAGGCGATGGGCCCGAGGTGTCGAACGACGCCTCGTCCACAAGCCCGGATACCGGCCTGCAGCACCGGTGGTGGTGGCGTCGGCCCAGTCCGATCGCGACCGCCAGCAGCCCAGGAGCCGCGGGGAGGCGGCGCCGGCGTGCGCGACGCCGACCGGCCCTTCCACCCGCGGTCCTCACCACCTTTTGCGTGGGCCGTGCGCGGGTGCGCCAGCGGCCCTTGGGGGAGCCAGATCCATGTCCATTCGCCCGAACGGCGCGGCACTCGCCGCGTTACTGATCATGCCCACCGTCGACGCGGCAACGACGCCGCAGCGCGCGGACGCGGTGGTCGTCACCGCTTCGCGATTCGCCGAGGGCCAGCACAATGCGCCGAGCCACGTCTCGGTGATCGACCGCCGGGAGATCCAACGCAGCCCGGCGGTATCGATCCCCGATCTGCTGAAGGGCCGGGCCGGCATCGACAGCCGGCCGCTGTACGGCCCGCTCGGCCTCGACGCCACGGTCGACATGCGCGGCTTCGGCGACTCGGCGACCAGCAACACCCTGGTGCTGATCGACGGCGTGCGCCTGAATTCCGTGGACGCCAGCGGCATCGACTGGTCGGCGATTCCACGCGAGTCGATCGAGCGCATCGAGATCATTCGCGGCAGCGGCGCGGTGCTCTACGGTGATCGCGCGGTCGGCGGCGTGATCAACATCGTCACCGACAAATCGTCGAGCCCCTACGCCCACGCGCAAGTCGGCGTCGGCAGCTACGACTACCGTGACATCTCGCTCGCGGCGCGTGGTGGCGCCGGCGCATTCGGCTACCAGGCTGCGGCCTCCTGGGCCGAGACCGAGGGTTGGCGAGACAACAACGATGCCGACCGCCGCTCCGCCAATGCCCGGCTGGGCTGGTTCTTCGACGACGACAGCGAAGTGTTCGTCAATCTCGCCGCCTTCGGCGACAGTACCGGCCAACCCGGATCGATTGCAGAAGCGGATTTCCGGTCGCGCCCGACCTTCGCCAGGACCCCCGATGACCGAAGCCGCAGCGAGGGCTACCGCGTCCGTCCCGGCCTCAGCCACCGCCTGGGCGAAACCCTCGAGCTGGCGCTCGAGAGTGGTGTCGAGCACCGCCAGGCGATCTTCGAGTCGCCCTCGTTTCGCTCCGAGCGCGACAGCGACACGCTGTTCCTGACCCCACGGCTGCGCTGGCAGCACGGTCTGGCGGCACGACCCAGCGAGAGCGTGCTGGGGATCGACTGGTACCACGCCGAAGTGACGGTGGACTTCGACAGCAGCTTCACCGGCATCAACCGCCAGTCCGGTCGCCAGATCAGCCGTGCAGTCTATCTGCAGAACACGACCCAGCTGACGGATGCGCTCCAACTCAGCCTGGGCTTCCGCCGCCAGGAGGTGGACCAGCGCGCGACCGACCGCCAAGCCGCACTGAGGGGCCAGGCCACACGCGCGCGCAATGCGCACGAAATCGGCTTGGCATGGCAGGCAAACGAGGCGCTCCGGCTGCACCTGCGCAGCGGTCGGGTGTTCCGCTTCGCCAATACCGACGAACTGTTCGGTTTCGACCCCGAGACGTTCGCCTCGGTCTTTGCCGGCGATCTCAAGCCCCAACAGGGCAACAGTCACGAGATCGGCGCGGCTTACCGCCACGGGCCGTTCGACCTGCACGTCGCCCTGTTCCGGCTCGACCTAGAGGACGAAATCGGCTTCAACAGCGAAACCTTCGCCAATGAGAACTTCGCCGACACGCGTCGCCAGGGCATCGAGGTCGAGGCCGGCTGGCAGTTGGACGAGGCCTTGTTCCTGCGTCTCGCGCTGACCCGCCAGCGTGCCGAGTTTCGCAAAGGACCGTGGGACGGCAACCGCATCCCGCTGGTGCCGATGCACCAGGCCTCGCTGTCCGCGGTGTGGGATGGGGGCAGCCTGGGTCAATGGTCGGCGATCGTTCGCGACGTCGGCGAGCGCCGCTACTCCGGCGACTTCGCCAACCGCCTCAAGCGGCTGTCGGGCTACACCACGGCCGATCTCAAGGCCGAATGGCAGATCGACGCCTGGTCGCTGCGGGCCCAGGTGCTGAACCTGTTCGATCAGCGCTATGCGCCCTTCGCGCTGTACTCCAGCTTCCAGAACGATTTCTTCTACTTCCCGGCCGACCGCCGCAGTGTCTTCCTCAGCGCACGCTACCGCTTCCGCTGAACCGGCCATGACCCCGCGCCCGCCACTCCTGCTGGTGCTGCCGGCGTTGTTGCTGGCCGGCCTGGCGGCACTGGGCTGGGCGCTGGTGTCGGGCGAGACCCGGGCCGACTGGACGAGCCTGATCGGGGCGCTGTCGGGCCACGACGATTTCGAAGCGACGGTCGTGCGCGAATTGCGCCTGCCGCGCGCGGTGGCGGCCTATGCCGGCGGCGGCATGCTTGCGGTGGCCGGCGCGCTGATGCAGGTCCTGCTCCGCAATCCGCTCGCCGACCCCTACGTGCTGGGGGTCTCGGGCGGTGCCGCGGTGGGCGCGCTGGGCGCGTTGAGCCTTGGTCTGTCGGCGCTGGCAGCCGATGTCTGTGCCTTCACCGGCGCGCTCGTGGCCATGCTGCTGGTGTTCGGTCTGGCGCGCGGCGACGGCTCCTGGACCCAGACCCGCCTGCTGCTGACCGGGGTCATCGTCGCCGCCGGCTGTGGCGCCGTCGTCACACTGATGCTGTCGATGGCGCACGACGCCCGTGTCCATTCGATGCTGTTCTGGCTGATGGGCGATGCCTCGGCCGCTGGCCGGCCCTGGCCGGCCCTGGCGCTGCTGCTGTTCGCGGTGCTGGCCTGCCTGCCGCTGGCGCGCGACCTCAACGTCCTCGCCCGTGGCGCCCTCGGCGCCCGCGCCCTCGGCGTCGCCGTCGAGCGCCTGCGTCTGGCGATCTATCTTCTGGCTTCGCTGCTGACCGCGACCGCAGTGACGATGATCGGCACGGTCGGTTTCGTCGGACTGATCGTGCCACACCTGGTGCGGCTCGCGATCGGCAACGATCAGCGGGTGCTGCTGCCCGCCTCGGCCCTGGCCGGTGGCGCACTGCTGGTGGCCGCAGACACCGCCGCGCGACTGGTGTTGTCGCCATTGCAGTTGCCGGTCGGGGTGCTGACCGCGCTGATCGGGGTTCCGGTGTTTTTGTTCCTGCTCGGGCGCCACTATCGATGAGCGCTGCCACGCCCCCGCTGCTCGAGGCCGAGGCCCTGGCCTTGCAGGCCGGCGATCGCTGGCTGTGCCGCGAATTCGCGTTGCGCCTGCACCCGGGCGAGTGCCTGGTCGTGCTCGGCCCCAATGGCGCGGGCAAGACCACCCTGCTGCATACCTTGGCCGGCCTGCGGCACCCGGGCGCAGGCGTCGTGCGGCTGCTGGGCCGCGCCTACCGCGAACGGACAGCGCGCGAAGTGGCCCGCCTGCGGGCCTTGCTGGCACAGGACCAGAGCGACTACTTTTCGTGCACGGTCCTCGAGGCAACCCTGGTCGGGCGCCACCCCCACATAGACCGCTGGGCCTGGGAGAGCCGCACAGACCGGGACATCGCCCTCGCTGCCCTGGCCCGCGTCGGCATCGCCGAACTCGCCGGCCGAGAGGTCTCCAGTCTGTCCGGCGGCGAGCGCCAGCGCGTCGCGATCGCGACACTGCTCGCCCAGCAGCCGTCGCTGTACCTGCTCGACGAACCACTCAACCACCTCGATCTCCGTTTTCAGGTGCAAGTGCTCGAGCTTTTCCGCTCGCTCGCCCGCGACGGCGCCGGTGTCGCGATGGTGCTGCACGACATCAATCTGGCGACGCGCTATGCCGACCAGGCCGTGCTGCTCGACGGTCGCGGCGGCGCGATCGCCGGGCGGGCGCGGGAGATCCTCCAGCCGGGGCGTCTGGAGGACGCCTTCGGACATCCGCTGCTGCGTGCCGAAGTCGGCGGACACACGGTTTTCGTGCCACGCTGAGCCACCGGCCCGTCGGCGCGCTTGTGCTATTCTGGCGCTTCCGGTCGCCCTCCTCACGACCGTCCCGGCGTGGTGCAGCAACGCCGTTCCGGTCGATCGACCGCGCCAGCGACCCAGACATGAACGATTACCTCAAGGCCGTCCCGGTGGAGTCAGACGTACCGCCAGCCCCAGCCGAAGCCGCATGCATCGGAGCGGCCCGGTGGCTCGCCCACGCACTCACCGACACCCCGCTGCTGCTGGCACCGCCACAACCCGCCGGCGCGCCGGACGCGGCCTCCGCCGACCACCCGACAGCGGACGACACCACTACCGAAGCCCACGATGCCCCGCCGGGCGAGGCCCCGGACGAGGCCAAGCCGGTCGTTCCGATCCTGGCGAGCATCGACGTCTTCGGCGTGGCGGACCCCGTGCCATGGCCCCCATTCGAGGCCGACCTCCTGCTCTGCGACGCCACGCTGACGCCGCCGCAGACCGACTGCCCGGTCGAGGCGCTGCCGGCGACCCTGCCCGAACTCGATGCCAGGCTCGCAGCCGCCGGCGAGTTGCGCGTCGCGCTCGCGGTGGCCGGAGACCCCTTGTCCAATGGACCCGGGCGCAGGTTGCTGGCGGCCTTGGGCCCGGACCGGGTACGCCTGCACGCGGCAGTCGGACCGCTGCAGACCGCTCTCGCGCGGGTCGGCTTCGGCATTGCCGACGTCCAGGTGCTCGACATGGCGCAACTCGGTCCGGACGGCGTCCTCGCGCGCTTGCGCCGAGGTCGTCTGTACGCGCTGTGCCCCGGGCATCACGGCACTCAGGCTGCGGGTCGCCTACTGGAGCGGGCAGGTCTGCACCAGGCCCGGGTTTGGCGGATCGCCGCCGATCCCGGTACCCCCGTCGAGGCCCTTCTCGCGTTCGAATTGCGCGATCGACCGGCGCCGGACCCGGACCGGAGCTTCGTCCTCGCCTACACCGCCGGTGCCGACGGCAGCAGCCGCGACTGGCCGGGGATCGCCGCAGACGGCGACGACACCGCCCTTCCCGAAGCGGCACGACTGCTGGCCCTGGCCTGGCTGCAACCGGGCGAGGACGAGTACGGCTGGTCGATCGAGGGCGAAGAGCCCTTGCTGGCGCTGGACTGGTCGCGCGAGCGGCCGGAGGCGCGAATCCATTGCGTCGGCAGCGACCCCGCGCGACTCGCGGACCTGGTACGGATTCATCTTGGCGGGCAGGGAATCGCGGCCATGCCGGACGGCAGCTTCCGTGGGCTGGAATCGCTCCCAGACCCGAACGTGGTGTTCCTGCGGGCAGGGCCGGAATTCACCCAGCAAGTGCGCACCGCCTGGGATCGACTGCGGCCGGCGGGGCGCATGGTCGTGGCCGCCGAGAGCGAGCAGGCACGCCTCGAACTGATGCAGTTTGCCCACCGTCAGCGACCCGCACTGTGGCAGGACCTGGCGGTGAGCCATGGCGATGGGGCCACCCGGTTCGAGCTGGGCGCCGCCCGGTGCGTGCGCCTGATGGGATGGCGCAAGGCCGCGCGCGGCTGAGCAGCGCGGCGCGACGACGATGGCCGACGACGCAGCGATCCGAATTCCAGCCCGCTACTCGCGGGGGCCGGCCGACGCCGGTACGGTGTATCTGGTCGGGGCCGGACCGGGGGCGATCGAACTGCTGACCCTGCGCGCCGCACGCCTGCTCGGCGAGGCCGACGCCGTGGTCCACGACAATCTCGTCGGCGACCAGATCATGGAACTCGTGGCGCCGGGCGCCGATCGCTTCTACGTCGGCAAGAAGGCCGCCGACCACGCGCTGCCCCAGGCCGAGATCAATGCCCTGCTGGTGCGTCTCGCACGGGCGGGACGACGGGTGGTCCGGCTCAAGGGCGGCGACCCCTACGTCTTCGGCCGAGGCGGCGAGGAGGTCGAAGACCTGGTCCGCGCCGGCGTACCCTTCGAAGTGGTTCCGGGGGTCACGGCGGCTTCGGGCATCGCCGCCTACGCGGGCATTCCGCTGACCCACCGAGACCACGCCCAGGCGGTGGTGTTCGCCACCGGCTACCTGAAGGACGGCTCGGTCGCGCTGGACTGGCCGATGCTGGCACGTCCGCGCCAGACCGTGGTGATTTACATGGGGATCACGCGCCTGGCCGAGATCTGCGCGAGACTGATCGCCAACGGACTGCCCGCCAGCACGCCGGCAGCGGTGGTGCGCCACGGCACCCGGGCGGACCAGCGGGTATTGACCAGCACCCTCTCCCGACTGGCCGAAGACGCCCGCGCGGAGGGGATCAAGCCACCGGCGCTGTTGATCGTCGGCCACGTGGTTTCGATGCAGGGCCGCCTCAACTGGTTTTCGCCCTAGGCCGCCGCGCCAATCCTGGAGACCCCGATGCTCGACGCGATCCGAGACTTCTTCAGCAAGTCACTGGCGCCCCGCCAGGACGATACGGGCACTGACGACCATCGACTGCGCCTGGCCACCGCCGCCCTGATGCTCGAGATGAGCCGGGTCGATGGCGAGGTCACGGCGGCCGAAGAGGAGGCGATGCGCAAGGCACTCGAAGCACGCTTCGGCCTGAGCCGCAGCGAGGTCGACGGCCTACTTGCGCTTGCCGAGGCCGAGGCACGCGATTCAGCCGGCGACTATGCCTTTACCTCGTTGATCAACAAAGGGTTTTCTGCCGAGGAGAAGGTCCGCGTGATCGAGAACATGTGGCAGATCGCGTATGCCGACGGCCATGTGGACGCCCATGAGAACCACTTCATGCGCAAGCTCGCCGACCTGCTCTACATCTCCCGCGCCGACTACGCCGAGGCCAAACGGCGGGCCCGCGACAGCTGACGGCGGCGACTCAGTCGAGCATCGCGACGATCGCCGCGGGACGCCAGAAATCGACGGTGCAGTCCGGCTTGCCGTAGCACATCGCGAAGTCCGCGAGCTGCTCCATCAGGGCGGGATCCTCCGGGTGACTGAACATCGGGATCGACACTTCGGCGCCGACAATGGCCTGTTCGGCACGAATGATCTCGCGCACGTTGCCCGGCAGCGGTTGGGCACCCGCCGCAGGACGCGCGATGGCGACGGAGCGCTCGGCGGCATCGGCATCCATCGCCGCCACCTTGAGCACGCAGCGCACGGTGGTGTCCTGGTTGTACCAGCACAGCCAGCGAGTCTGGCCCGGTGCCTCGGCAAAGGCGGGCGAGGCGGCGACCACCGCAGCGACGAAGACCAGTACCCAAGTGAGTTCCCGCGCCAGATTTTGCATCGTTTCCATCCTCGTCGAGGCGGGATACGATTCGGACGACGAGACGCGGAGGCGAGCGCGGACACGCGCACGTGGAAACCTCGGCAATCCCGCTGTCCTAGAACCGAAGTCCCTTAGACCGGTGACTTTGCGCCCCCGCCTTTCGGTCGGGTTTGCCCTTTTCGAGTAACCGGACGCCGCCTCCAACGAGGCCTGCGCCGGCTCTTGCTACCGACTTCCGGCAGGCACGCCGGAGTGACCCGGATGACCGCCTGGATTCAGGTTTCGGCCGCCCCGCGCCGCCCTTGAGACGGTTTCGGAGGCGGCTGTGAAGTCGATCACGACGGCATTTCGTCGAGCACGATGGTGACCCGCTTGTTGCGGCGACCTTCGCTCCGAATCCGACCGACCCGCAGTGCGCCGACCTCGCCGGTGCGCCGCAGATGGGTGCCACCGCACGGCTGGTAATCGACATCGGCGATGCGGATCGTGCGCACGCGGCCCTGGCCTCGCGGCGGCTGCACCGACATCGTGCGGACGAGTTCCGGTCGCGCGTCGAGTTCGGCCTCCGCGATGACACCGATCTCGACCGCGAGATCGGCTTCGACGAGCGCAGCCAGCCGTTGCTCGATCGCCGCGGCATCGAGCCGAGACATGTCGATGTCGAAGTCGAGGTGGGCCTTGTCTTCGGCCATGCGACCGCCCGTCACCGGTGCCGCCACTACGGCGCACAACAGATGCAGCGCGGTGTGGTAGCGCATCAGGCGGTGGCGGCGCGGCCAGTCGATGGCCGCCCGCACGCGGTTACCGACCGCGGGAAGCCGCGCCTGGGGGGCGACGCGGTGCACGATCTCGCCGGCTTCGCCCCACACCGTGCCGACGACGGCGACCCGGGCGCCGTCGGCCCAATGCAGCTCGCCCACGTCGCCGGGCTGTCCCCCACCGGTGGGATAGAACACGGTGCGATCGAGCACGACGCAGCCTTCGTCGAGCCGCAGCACCGTGGCGTCGCATTGTTCGGCATAGGCGTCGTCGCGGAACAGGGTGGCGGTCATTGGTGGCCTCCTGGAATGCTCGGGGTTTCGGGCAGCGCGACCGCCAGCGCGATCGACAGAAACAGCAGCGACGCGATATTGCCGATCAGGACCATCGACGCGACCTTCTCGGGCTCCTGGTGGTAACGCTCGGCGAAGATGTAGTTGAGCACTGCCGGCGGCAGCGCACCGAATACCAGCAACAGCGCCTGCTGGCGCGCCGGCAACTCGATCACGGCCATGATGGCCCACGCCACGGCCATGCCCAGCAGCGGCCGCATCACCGCGCCGGCGAGGCCCAGACGAATCTCGCCGATCTTCGAGTCCGTGAGCCGCACACCGAGCGCAAACAGCATCAGCGGAACCGCGATGTCGCCGAGCATCCGGATCGCCATCATCATCGGCGGCCAGACTTCGATACCGCTCAGCCCGATCGCCAGGCCGACGAAGGTGGCCCACACCGACGGGATGCGCCAGATCGCACGCAGCCGGACCGAGTGGTCGAGCAGCCATGCACCGAACGAGAAGTGCAGCAGGTTCGAGACCATGAACATCACCACCGCCGGCGCCAGCGCATCCTCACCGAAGGCGAGCACCGCCAGCGGCAGACCGAGGTTGCCACAGTTGTTGAACATCATCGGCGGCACCAGGGTGCGCGGATCGATGTGCAGCAGCCGTGCTGCGAGCCATGCGGTGAGGCCACAGCCGACCACCAGCAGCAGTGTGGCCACGGCCAGCGGCAGGAAGGCGACGAGGTCGACCGAGCGCCCGGCCAGCGCTGCGATCACCAGTGCCGGTATGAACACATCCATGTTGAGCCGGTTGGCGTGGCTCAGGTCGGGCCGCATGCGCCGGCCGACGAAAAAGCCCAGCGCGGCGATCGCGAACAGCGGAAAGAGGATCGAAACGATGCGAATCAGCATGCCGCCGCGGTGCGATGGCCGCTATAGCACGTAGCGTGCAAGATCCTCTCGCTGAGACAGGGTCTCGAGCCGCTCGTCGACGTAGCCGGCATCGACCGACACGCGCTCGACACCGGCTTTGCCGGCTTCGAACGACAGCTCTTCCAGCAAGCGTTCCATCACCGTATAGAGCCGGCGCGCACCGATGTTCTCGGTCTTCTCATTGACCTGAAAGGCGATCTCGGCAAGCCGGCGAATGCCTTCGTCGGTGAAATCGAGCGCTACCCCGTCGGTCGCCAGCAGGGCTTGGTACTGGCGGGTGAGGCAGGCATCGGTGGCGGTCAGGATGCGTTCGAAGTCGTGCACCGACAGCGAATCGAGCTCGACGCGGATCGGAAAACGCCCCTGCAGTTCGGGAATCAGGTCGCTCGGCTTGGAGAGGTGGAAGGCACCGCTGGCAATGAACAGGATGTGGTCGGTGCGGACCATGCCGTACTTGGTCGATACCGTGGTCCCCTCGACCAGCGGCAGGAGGTCGCGCTGCACCCCCTGGCGCGACACATCGGCGCCATGGCTGTCGCTGCGGGTGGCGACCTTGTCGAGTTCGTCGAGGAATACGATGCCGTTCTGCTCGACCGCCCGTACCGCCTCGGCCTTGATCTCTTCGTCGTTGACCAGGCGGGCGGCCTCCTCGTCGGCGAGCGCCTTGAGCGCATCGGCGATCTTCATCTTGCGCATCTTCCGGCGGCCACCGCCCATGTTCTGGAACATCCCCTGGATTTGTTGGGTGAGCTCCTCCATGCCGGGTGGCGCGAAGATCTCGGCCGCCATGGCCGGGCTGGCCAGCTCGAGTTCGATCTCCTTCTCGTCGAGTTCGCCCTCGCGCAGCTTCTTGCGGAATTTCTGGCGCGTTGCGGTATCGGTCGACGGGCTCGGCTCCTCGCCGAAACCGACCGGCCGGGCCGGCGGCAGCAGCACGTCGAGCACCCGGTCCTCGGCCGCATCCATGGCGCGGTCACGTACCCGCCGCATCGCCCGTTCGCGGTGCTCCTTGATGGCAATCTCAGCAAGATCGCGGACGATCGTGTCGACATCGCGGCCAACGTAGCCCACCTCGGTGAACTTGGTCGCTTCGATCTTGATGAACGGCGCCTGGGCGAGACGCGCCAGGCGGCGCGCGATTTCGGTCTTGCCGACGCCGGTCGGACCGATCATCAGGATGTTCTTCGGCGTGATCTCGGAGCGCAATGGCTCCTCGACCTGGGCCCGACGCCAACGGTTGCGCAGGGCAATCGCGACGGCCTTCTTGGCGCGGTCCTGGCCAACGATGTGCTTGTCGAGTTCGGAGACG
>JAGRFZ010000056.1 GCA_020445785.1 Rhodocyclaceae bacterium | reverse complement strand
GGACTGGGCCAGCACCAAGCGGGTGCTGCCGGTGGCCTCGGGCGGCATCCACGCCGGCCAGATGCACCAGTTGCTGGATCTGTTCGGCGACGACGTGGTGCTGCAGTTCGGCGGCGGCACGATCGGCCACCCGATGGGCATCCAGGCCGGCGCCATTGCCAACCGGGTCGCGCTCGAGACCATGGTGCTGGCCAGGAACGAGGGCCGCGACATCATCAACGAGGGGCCCGAGATCCTGTCCGACGCCGCCAAGTGGTGCCAGCCGCTGCGCGCCGCCCTCGATACCTGGGGCGAGATCACCTTCAACTACGCCAGCACCGACACCTCGGACTTCGTGCCGACCCCGTCGGTGGCCTGACGGCCTGCGACCCGCCAACGGACCGAACCCAGGAGACACGAGATGAGAATCACCCAAGGCGCCTTTTCCTTCCTGCCGGACCTCACCGACCAACAGATCGGCAAGCAGGTCGAGTACTGCCTCGAGCAGGGCTGGGCGGTGGCCCTCGAATACACCGACGACCCACACCCGCGCAATACCTACTGGCAGATGTGGGGCCTGCCGATGTTCGACCTCAGGGACCCGGCCGGCGTCGTCCAGGAGTTGAACGCCTGCCGCGACGCCAACCCCGAGCACTACATCCGCATCAACGCCTTCGACTCGACCAAGGGCTGGGAGTCGGTGCGCCTGTCCTTCATCGTCCAGCGCCCGTCCGAAGAGCCCGGATTCCGCCTCAACCGCGAGGAAGGCGCCGGCCGCAACCTGCGCTACACCCTCGACAGCTATGCGGTACGCCGCAGTCCCGAAGGCCAGCGTTACGCCCGCTGAGGCGCCGGCCGTCCCGACGGCAGACGCGGCCGCCCATGCCGCGCTGCCATCCCCCAACCCAGGAGAAGAGCCATGAATGCCGATCCGAGGCAGGCCCTCGCTACGCCTGCCGAAGCCACCGAAGCCCCCGAGAGCGGTCCGGTCGACCTGGCCGCGGAGTTCCGCGATGCCGGCATCGGCGAGGTGCTCGACGCGCTCGACCGCGACCTGGTCGGCCTCGAGCCGGTCAAGCGGCGGGTGCGAGAGATCGCCGCGCTGCTGCTGGTCGATCGCGTGCGCCAGCGCCGGGGCCTGTCGTCGACGCCGCCGTCGCTGCACATGAGCTTCACCGGCAACCCGGGCACCGGCAAGACCACGGTCGCGATGCGCATGGCCGAGATCCTGCAGCGCCTCGGCTTCTGCCGCCGCGGACACGTCGTCGCGGTGACCCGTGACGACCTGGTGGGCCAGTACATCGGCCACACCGCGCCGAAGACCAAGGACGTGCTCAAGCGCGCGATGGGTGGCGTACTGTTCATCGACGAGGCCTATTACCTGTACCGGCCCGAGAACGAGCGCGACTACGGCCAGGAAGCGATCGAGATCCTGCTGCAGGTGATGGAGAACCAGCGCGACGACCTGGTCGTGATCCTCGCCGGCTACGCCGACCGCATGGAGCGCTTTTTCGAGTCGAACCCCGGCATGAAGTCGCGCATCGCCCACCACGTCGACTTTCCCGACTATTCCGACGACGAGCTATCGGAAATCGGCGACCGCATGCTGGCCCAGTGGAACTACCGCTTCGACGACGGCGGCCGGCGCGCCTTTGCCGAGTACGTCGCCTTGCGCCGCGCCAAGCCCGGCTTCGCCAACGCCCGCTCGATCCGCAACGCGCTGGATCGCATGCGACTGCGCCAGGCCCTGCGCCTGTTCGAGTGCGGCGAGGTCGTCGACGAGAGCGCGCTGACGACCATCGTCGAAGCGGACGTGCGCGCCAGCCGCCACTTCCAGGACGAAGCAGCGGCCGGGGACCGGCCCGGCTGACGCCCGGGCCGAGGCCCGGATCACCACCACAAGCATTGGACGGAGACACCCATGTTCAGCATCGAGCGCCAGACTCTGACGGAATACCTGATCGAACAGCGCCGCACCCATCCGGAGGCCACCGGCGCGCTCAACGCGCTGATCCTGCAGGTCGCCCAGGCCTGCAAGGCGATCTCGCGTTCGGTCGCGCACGGGGCGCTGGCCGGATTGCTCGGAAACCAGGGCAGCGAGAACGTCCAGGGCGAGCAGCAGAAGAAGCTCGATGTCGTCGCCGACCAGCTGTTTCAGCGCGCCACCCACTGGGGCGGCGGCCTCGCCGGCATGGTGTCCGAGGAGAACGAGGCCCCGATTCCGTTGCCGGAAGGCAAGATGCGGGGCAAGTACCTGCTCGCCTTCGATCCGCTCGACGGTTCGTCGAACATCGACGTCAACGTCTCGGTCGGATCGATCTTCTCGATCCTGCGGGCGCCGACACCGCATCACGAGGCGGTCGCCGAGGACTTTCTCCAACCCGGCACCCAGCAGGTGGCGGCCGGCTACGCGATCTACGGCCCGTCGACGATGCTGGTGCTGACGGTCGGCCGCGGCGTGGTCGGCTTCACGCTGGATCCGCAGCTCGGTGAATTCTACCTGACCCATCGGCAGCTGACGATCCCAGCCCGTAGCCGCGAATTCGCGATCAACGCCTCGAACGCCCGCTTCAGGGAGGCGCCGGTGCGGCGCTATGTGAACGAGTGTCT
>JAGRFZ010000055.1 GCA_020445785.1 Rhodocyclaceae bacterium | reverse complement strand
TCCGATGCATTACTCACCCGTCCGCCACTCGTCAGCGGGCCGAAGCCGCTGTTACCGTTCGACTTGCATGTGTAAAGCATGCCGCCAGCGTTCAATCTGAGCCAGGATCAAACTCTTAAGTTCAATCTCTAGTCTCGCGAAAAAACTCTAAAGTTCTTCCGTGAGTACTCAATCACTGCGAATCAAAGTCCCAAAAAATCAGGACCATGCCCGCCAATCAAGCACCCACACCTATCGGTTGTCCAACTTGTTAAAGAGCCGGCCGCCCTGTCGCGACCAAGACAGCGATTCTGACACGAAACAAAAATCACTGTCAACTTCCTCAGGCGCGAAACACTCAAACAACAACGCCCAACCCCCTATGCAGGAACACCAAAAATACAACGCGCCCCACACGAGAGCCGCGCATTATACACACCACAAACATCACCGCAACCAACACCAGACAACGACCAACCACACCATTACAAAACCCGGTAGCTCGTCAGCTCGTAACCACTGCCACGCAACAGCGTACCAACACGCCGAAGCTTGCAGATCCGCCCAGCACAGCCCACTAGGCCAAGGCCCTCCGAGCCGACCGCCCCCCGATATCACGAACGCCCCAAACAAACTCGACACCAGCGGCGCTTCCCGACCTGGGCCACGATCTCGCCTTCGCCACACAGCACGAGCGCCTTGTCCTCGACGCGCTGACCGTCGAGTCTGACCGCACCCTGCCCAATCATTCGAAGACCTTCCGATGTACTCGCCACCAGACCCGCCTCCTTCAGTAGGTTCGCGATCGGGATGCCATCCTCGGGCAGCGCCAGGGCGACAGCCGGCATGTCGTCAGGCATAGCGCCTTTCTGGAATCGAGCCAGAAACTCTTCCTGCGCCGCATCCGCGGCGGGCGCGCCATGAAAGCGCGCAACCAGCTCGTGCGCGAGTTCGAGCTTGATGTCTCTTGGATTTCGCCCGCCGGCCGCCTGCTCGCGCAGGGCATCCAACGCCTGAACGGGCCGCAGCGACAGCAGGTCGTAATAGCGCCACATGAGCTCGTCCGACACCGACATCACCTTGCCGAAGATCTCGCCGGCGGGCTCGTCAATGCCAATGTAGTTACCGAGCGACTTGGACATCTTGTTGACGCCATCGAGCCCCTCCAGCAGCGGCATCATGAGCACACACTGTGGCGCCTGCCCGAAACGCTTCTGCAATTCCCGCCCCATCAACAGGTTGAAGCGCTGGTCGGTCCCCCCCAGCTCGACGTCGGATTTGAGCACCACCGAGTCGTAGCCCTGGCACAGTGGATACAGGAACTCGTGGATCGATATCGGCTGATTCGCGGCATAACGCTTCGCAAAATCGTCACGCTCGAGCATGCGGGCAACCGTCTGCATCGACGCTAGGCGGATCATGTCGCTGGCGCCGAGCTCGCCCATCCAGCTCGAGTTGAAGCAAATTTCGGTGCGGTCCGGATCGAGGATCTTGAAGATCTGTGACCGATAGGTCTCCGCATTGTGCGCGATCTGCTCTCGCGTGAGCGCCGGTCGGGTCGCATTCTTCCCCGACGGATCACCGATCATCCCCGTGAAGTCGCCGATCAGGAAGAGGACGTGATGCCCCAGGTCCTGGAACTGCCGCAGCTTGTTGATCAGCACCGTATGGCCCAGATGCAGATCCGGCGCGGTCGGATCGAACCCGGCCTTGACCCTCAGCGGCCGCCCGGACCGCAGTCGCTCGGACAACTCCGATTCGAGCAACAGTTCGTTCGCGCCGCGCTTGATCGCGGACATTTCTTCGTCAATGTGCTGCATTTCCTTACGCTCCGGGCCGATGTATGCCTGGCGCCTAGTTTGCTAAAATGATTCGATCAACTACCGCGAGGGAAGCCCATGCGAGACGCCGAGCCCGGAATTCTAGCCGATTCGGCTTCGCACTCCCGTGCGCGAGCGGGCATACCACTGGTTGGCGTCGGCCTGTCACTTGCGTTCGTATCGGCACTGGCAATGGTGCCTGGCCGCAACGATGGCTCGACTCGAACCAGCCGGGTCATCGAACCTCTCGAGCCACCACCACATAGAGTCCTGACAGTGGACGCCTCGCCCTTCGTACGCACCGAGCGCATCCACTCGGGTGACACACTCGGCGACCTGCTGACCCGCCTCGGCACGGGCAGCACGGATGTCATTCAGGCGATGAGCGCGACGACCGAAGGCAAGGCTGCCATCAGAAAGCTTCGGGCCGGACGCACGGTCAGCGCAGTCGTCACGCCGGATGGTCAGCTGATCTCGCTGGACATCCCCGTCACGGAGCGAGATTTCTATCGTCTCGAGCGCCAAGAGGGCAAACTCCGAGCAGCCGACGGTCAAGCGCTGCACGGCACGCTGACCCGCGCCGGCTCGGGAACCATCACGAGCAGCCTCTTCGCGGCGGCCGATCGCGCCGGCCTGTCGGATGCGGTAACGATGAAGTTGGCTGAGCTCTTCGGCACCGAGATCGACTTCCACACGGACATCCGGGCCGGAGATCAGTTCAGCGTGCTCTACGAGGCCAGGACGCGCAACGGCGTGGAGGTGGGTGTCGAACGAATCCTTGCTGCCGAATTCGTCAACCAGGGGCGCCGCCATACGGTAATCCAATTCGAAGACCGGAGCGGCAACGCCGGCTACTACACCGCAGACGGACGCAACCTGAAACAGGCATTCCTACGCTCGCCGCTCGAATTCACTCGCGTGACCTCGGGCTTCAAGATGCGCTTTCATCCCATCAAGAAAGCGTGGCGCCGACACACCGGCGTCGACTTCGGGGCCGCCCGGGGCACCGCAATCAAGGCGACATCGAACGGCAAGGTAGACTTCGTCGGCAGCAAGCGCGGTTACGGCAAGACCGTCATCCTCAGACATCGCAACCAGATCACCACGCTGTACGCACACATGAGCCGGTTTGCGCGGAACCTGCGCCGGGGCGCGACCGTCGCCCAGGGCGACGTCATCGGTTACGTCGGCGCCACCGGCTGGGCGACAGGTCCTCACCTCCACTACGAATTCCGAAAGAGCAACAAGCCGGTCGATCCGATGAAGGTGACCCTCCCCGAAGCCGAGCCGCTGGCATCGGCCGATCTGACGCGTTTCCGCGCAATTGCGGCGAAGCGGCTGACCCAACTGGCCGCCCTCAATTATCGCCCCACGATCGCCAGCCGGTGACACGCACCCGGCGGAAAATACGAGAAGGCCACGTTCTTCGCTCGCAATAGGAAACGGCGCCCAAAGGCGCCATTTCCGTTGATTGATCCCTCGGCCGCGACACGGAAGCACGTGCGGCACTCCTGGTGCCGAACCAGACCGTCAGACGCTGAACGACGATCCGCAACCGCAGGTGGTCGTTGCGTTGGGATTCCGGATCACGAACTGCGAGCCTTCGAGACCTTCCGTGAAGTCGATCTCTGCACCGACGAGATACTGATAGCTCATTGCGTCGATCAGCAGGGTCACGCCGTTCTTCTCCATTGCGGTATCGTCGTCGTTGGCCACTTCGTCAAACGTGAAACCGTATTGGAAGCCGGAGCACCCCCCTCCAGTCACGAAAACGCGCAGCTTCAGATCGGGGTTGCCTTCCTCGTCGATCAATTCCTTGACCTTGGATGCGGCACTGTCGGTGAACACCAACGGCACCGGGGTATCTACTGCGGTATTCATGCCATCTCCTTCTTGGAACCGGTTTCCGGCCCACACAAAGTGAGCCGACCTGTCAACACACTATATAGGGACCACAAAGCCAAAGCCAAGTGCCGCGGCAGTGCATGCGACGGTTGGCGGTGCCCCGAAAAACGAAAATGCCCCGCTCCGAGCGAGGCATTGCAGACCACGCGAAACGCCGGGCGATCAGCGCTTGGAGAACTGCTTGCGCCGCCGCGCCTTGCGCAGACCCACCTTCTTACGCTCGACCTCACGGGCATCGCGGCTGACCAGCCCGGCCTTGCGCAGCACACCCTTGAGTTCACCGTCATGATCGATCAGCGCACGCGTAATGCCGTGACGAACCGCACCGGCCTGACCCGATTCACCGCCACCGGTCACGTTGACCATGATGTCGAACGCGGTTTCGTTTTCGGTCAGCACGAGGGGCTGGCGAACAATCATGCGCCCGGTCTCTCGCGAGAAGAACTCGTCGAGCACCTTTCCGTTGACCACGATCTTGCCGGAACCCGGCTTCATGAACACCCGCGCGACCGCCGTCTTGCGGCGACCGGTGCCATAGTTGTAACTCACCGCCATCATTGGCTCCTAGTCAGATCTCGAGAGCTTTGGGTTGCTGCGCCGTATGGGGGTGTTCTCCGCCGGCGTAACACTTCATCTTCTTCAGCATTGCGTAGCCGAGCGGCCCCTTCGGCAACATTCCCTTGACCGCCTTCTCCAGCACCCGCTCCGGAAACCTCTGCTGCATCTTCTCGAAGCTGGTTTCGTAGATGCCGCCCGGATAACCGGTATGCCGATAGTATTTCTTGTCGGTGGCCTTGGCCCCGGTCACGCGCAGCTTTTCCACATTGACGACCACGATGTAGTCACCGGTGTCGACGTGCGGCGTGTATTCGGCCTTGTGCTTGCCCCGCAGGCGGCGGGCAACCTCGGCTGCGAGCCGGCCAAGAACCTTGTCGGTCGCATCGACGACGAACCAGTCGCGCTTGACCTCGTGCGGCTTGGCAGAAAACGTTTTCATCTTGTTCCTCGAACGGAGTCGGCCGCAACCGGCCGCTAGGCAGAAAGCCGGTGATCATAGATCAGCACGGACAGAACTGTCAATGAAGAGGCGGATCTCGGCCCGATCCCGGGCGTCGGCGCCCGGGCCCAGGCAGATCGAGCAGGACGACTCATGCGTCACCTGGGCAGCCCTCGCCCCGCCACCTCCGGCGCGATCGACCCACCCCCAGGCGTCGCTGGACACCGACCGACGAAAAAAAACGCAGCCCCGGGGAGCTGCGCTAAATCCACACCAAAGGAGGAGGGTGGAGGAGACATCGTTTGGGTCGAAGGCGACCCGACTGAGGAGAATTATCGCCAAGCAAGCCGTGCCCCGCAAGCATTTTTTGTGCGCTGCACTGTAAAGTTATCTATGGCTAAATAAACTTTGTTTATCCCATTTTGCATGCCGCAAATGGTGTCTCGGCTGCACGGCTTCTGCAGAATTGTCCGACAATGGCAGGCCATCCACACAACGGGAGAAACACCTTGGAATGCACGATCAAGTGGCTCGACGGCATGAGCTTCGTGGCGGAGACCGGAACCGGTCACCTGGTCACCATGGACGGCGCGCCGGAGGCGGGCGGGCGCAATCTCGCGCCGCGGCCCATGGAATTGCTGTTGGCCGGCGCCGGCGGGTGCACGGCGTACGATGTCGTTCTCATCCTCAAGCGCTCACGGCAGGATGTGCGGGACTGCACGGTGAAGCTCCTGGCCGAGCGAGCCGAAGCCGATCCCAAGGTGTTCACCCGGGTACGCTTCGTCTACACGGTCAGCGGCCGCAACCTGAACGCGGACAAGGTCGAGCGGGCCATTCACCTCTCGGCCGAAAAATACTGCTCTGCATCGATCATGCTCGGCAAGACGGCCGATATCTCCCACGACTGGGAGATCGTCGAAGTCGACTGAGCGCGCCCGGCTTCAGTTTGCGGCGCCCAAGCCCTGTCGATCGCCTGCGGCAACAGTGTCGTCACCCCAGTACCAGTTACGGCGCCAGGCGCGCAGCACGAGATTCGGATAGCGCGCCTTGCCCAACGAGCCGTTGTAGCGCCCGAGCGCACGAAACAGGCTGCCCTTCTCGATATCCAGGTAGTGGCGCAAGATGGTGCAGCCGTAGCGCAGATTGGTCCTCAGGTGGAAGAGATTGTCATCACCGTCTCCAATCAGTTTGACCCAGAACGGCATCACCTGCATGTATCCACGGGCCTTGGCGGAAGACACCGCGTACTTGCGAAACGCGCTCTCAACCTGGATCACGCTGAGCACCAGCTGTGGATCCAGTCCTGCACGCTGCGCCTCGTAGAAGACCGTCTTCAGGAACTCCACCCGATACTGCTCATCGTCGAGGTAGCGCGCCAGACGCGCCGACATGGCCCCGAGCCAGCGGTCTTTCTCGATCTCGCTGGCGAAGACGGGCTCAGGGGAAGCATGGTCGCTGACCGCCGAGTGCAGCGAAGCCCGAACACTTGCCGACAACGGCTCGTACCGCTGATCGCCGGCCACTGACGGTGCCCCCGGCAGCACCAGGGCCAGCGCCAGTCCTGCGGCCCGAAGGCGCGACGCGCCCCGACTAGCTCCGGATCCTCTGCAGCACACTTTCGACCACCTCGCCGACCGGGACACGCTGCGCGTCGCCCCCGGCCCTGGCGTTGTATTCGACCACCCCGTCCGCAAGTCCGCGATCGCCCACCGTAAGGCGATGCGGCACGCCGATCAGCTCCCAGTCGGCGAACATCACACCGGGGCGTTCGCCCCTGTCGTCGAGGACCACGTCCACCCCGGCTTCTCTGAGAGCCTCGTAGATGCGGCACGCACGCTCCCTCACGGCCTCGGACTTTGCCCAGCCCACCGGGCAGACCACCAGCTCGAAGGGCGCGATTGCGGTGGGCCAGATGATGCCTCGCTCATCCCAGTTCTGCTCGATCGCCGCGCCCAGGATGCGCGATACGCCGATGCCGTAGCAGCCCATCTCCATCACCTGCTCGCGGCCGTTCTCGTCGAGGAAACGACATCCCAGCGCCTCGGAATACTTGGTGCGAAGCTGAAAGATGTGCCCCACTTCGATACCTCGGCAGATCCGCAGGTGGCCGGCCCCATCGGGCGACCGGTCGCCTTCCACCACATTGCGCAGATCGGCGACTTCGGGCTCGGGAAAGTCGCGGCCGATATTAGCGCCGGTCAGGTGGAAATCGGTTTCGTTGGCACCGATCACGAAATCCGCCATCGCGGCAACGCTGCGGTCCATGATGACGCGCCCCTTGAAGCCGACCGGTCCGAGCGAGCCCGGATCGGCCCCGAACCCGGCCTGGATCACCGACGGCGCAGCAAAGGTCAGCGGACTGCGCACTCCCTCCAGATTCTGTGCCTTGATCTCGTTCAATGCGTGATCGCCGCGCAACATCATCAGCACCGGATCGCCCGACTCCGATTCGACGACGATCGCCTTGACCGTGGTCTCCACCGGAATCCCGAGGAAGCTGGACAGCTCCTCGATCGTGCGCACACCGGGCGTGTGCACTTTGGCGAGGTCTGCGCCGGCTGACGGCCGCTCGGCATCCGGAGCCACGGCCTCGGCCAGCTCGACATTGGCCGCGTACTCCGAATCGGGGCAATAGGCGATGGCGTCCTCGCCGGTTTCGGCGATCACGTGAAATTCATGCGAGCCGCTGCCGCCGATCGATCCGGTATCGGCCGCCACCGCGCGAAACTCGAGCCCCAGGCGGCCGAAGATGCGCGTGTAGGTGGCGTGCATATTTTCGTACTCGCGCTGCAGATCCGCGTAATCCGCGTGGAACGAATAGCCATCCTTCATCACGAACTCACGTCCACGCATGACCCCGAAGCGCGGGCGGATCTCGTCCCGAAACTTGGTCTGGACCTGATAGAAATGCTTCGGAAGCTGTCGATAGCTGCGTAACGCGCGGCGCGCGATGTCGCCGATCACTTCCTCATGCGTCGGGCCGATGACGAAATCCCGGTCATGGCGATCCTTGAAGCGCAGCAATTCCGGCCCGTAGAACTCCCAGCGGCCGGACTCCTGCCACAATTCCGCCGGCTGCACCGCCGGCATCAGCAACTCGATCGCCCCCGCCCGATTCATTTCGTCCCGCACCACGCCCTCGACCTTGCGCAGGCAGCGCAGTCCGAGTGGCATCCACGAGTAGATGCCGGCGGCGACCTTGCGAATCATGCCGGCGCGCAGCATCAATTTCTGGCTGGCGACCTCGGCGTCGGAAGGAGCTTCCTTCAGGGTGGAGATGAAGAATTGCGATGCACGCATGGAACGATCCGGATTGGCGATGTCGAAACTTGGGATTCTAGCGGGATTGGCGCACTTGCGGTTGCCGTCGGCTTTCTTTCTTTTGCCCGGGAAATGTGGAAGAATCCTTGTCAATCCATGCATTTAGAGGTTTGACAATGCTCGACCGTGAAGGCTATCGCCCGAACGTCGGCATCATCCTGGTCAATGCGAAAAACGAGGTCTTCTGGGGAAAACGGATACGAGAACACTCCTGGCAGTTCCCGCAGGGTGGCATCAAGCACGGCGAAAATCCGGAGCAAGCCATGTATCGGGAGCTCTTCGAGGAAGTCGGTCTGCTCCCCGAGCATGTGAAGATCATCGGCCGCACGCGAGGCTGGTTGAGGTACGACGTTCCGAAGAACTGGATCAAGCGGGAGTGGCGCAATACCTACCGGGGCCAGAAGCAGATCTGGTTTCTGCTGCGACTGGTCGGCCGGGATACGGACGTCTCGCTGAGAGCGAGCTCGCACCCCGAGTTCGACGCGTGGCGCTGGAGCGAATACTGGGTTCCACTGGAGACGGTGATCGAATTCAAGCGCGACGTCTATCAACGGGCCCTCAACGAACTGGCACGGCTGATCTTCCGGGATCGGCTTCGCGAACGACCGGCGGCGTATCGCGGCAACCGGGTTGTCGGCTGATTCGTCCTCGCCCGGAACATTTCGAGGGTCCGGCCCGGTGGCCGGCTGTTGCAACGTGAGGAGGGAGGACACGATGGAGAGGCAAAGTTACGCGCCGTTGACGCAATCCACGATCGGTGACGGCAAATGCGACGTCATCGATGCCGGTCGCACTCGGAAGGTGCGCTCCGATTCCCCGGCGATCGACGTAATGACCGATCTCAGGCTGGTCGCGGCGGCAACCATCGCGCCGGACACGCCGCTGCCCGATGCCAACCAGGCGATGATTCTGCGCGGCGTCCGTTCGCTGTTCGTGGTGGACAGCGAACGTCGTCTGCTGGGCCTCATCACGGCGACCGACCTGCTCGGCGAAATGCCCGTTCAGCTTGCCGCCCAGCGGGGAATCAGCACGGCCGAACTCGACGTGCGCGACGCCATGGTGCCGATCGACCGTGTCGAGGCCGTCGATATCGATGACGTCACCCGCGCCGAAGTCGGGCATGTCGTCGCCACCCTGACCCGCGCCGGGCGCCAGCACTTGATCGTCACCGAAAGGGGCAGCGATGGCTCGCTGGCCGTCCGGGGGATCTTCTCGTCGTCCCAGATCGCCCGCCAGTTGGGCATTCCGATGCCGTCCGGCACGATCGCCTCGACCTTCGCCGAAATCGAGGCCGCCCTGTCCGCCTGAGCCCCGCTCGAGGGCCTTGCACCCGCGCCCGGTGCCGATCCGACGGGTCACACCGGGCGCTTGCGCGATTGGGGTATGCTTCGCCCCAAGCGACCACTCCCACATACGAGATGCAGTCGAGATTTTCCATCGGCGCAGCCCTGCTATGCGCCCTTCAGCCACTGATTTCGGCGTGCTCGTCGACGCCGACACCGGTGGTGCCCGAGCCGCCCTTGCCGGCCTACCCGACCGAACATCGACTGCTGCGGTTCAACGTCAGCGACCTCGGCGCCAACCGCTTCTACGTAGACCAGGACAGCATCGACGTGCATCCGGATCGGGACGTGCGGCTGACCATCGTCGTGGACACCCCGAGCGGCGCCCGCACGGTTACCCACGAGGCCATCCGCTGCCAGACCGCCGAGTACAGGATTCTCGCCATCGGTCGTCGCGACGCCACCTGGACGACGCTGGCCGACCCACCGTGGCGACGCATCGAGGAAGGTGGCCCGAATCGCCAGCGTGCCGCACTTGCCCTCGAGTATCTATGCAACGGACCGGCCAGCGTCATTGATCGCGGTGAGGCACTGCGAGCACTGCGCGCATCCACTCCGGCCAACTCATTCCAGAAACCATGATCGACCAATTCATCATCCAGTTCGACCGGGGCTTGCGGACGCTGTTCGGCGCCCCGGTCAGCGTGCGACCGACACCCGGCGCCGACGTGCCAGAGCAAGAACTCACCAGCGAGGAGCGCCGCCATGCCGCGGCCCTGATGCGGATCAACCACTGTGGCGAGGTCTGTGCCCAAGCGCTGTATCAGGGGCAGGCATTGCTGTCGCGCGACGACGCCGTCCGGCAGTCGCTGATGCAGGCCGCCCACGAGGAAACCGAGCATCTGGCATGGACCGAGCAGCGCATCGGTGAACTCGGCGGTCGCAAGAGCCTGCTCAATCCACTCTGGTATGCCGGATCTCTCGGTCTCGGCCTGGTCGCCGCCCGCCTCGGCGACCGCATCAATCTCGGTTTCCTCGCCGAAACCGAACGCCAGGTCGAGCAGCACCTGAAGAATCATCTCGACCGCCTGCCGGAGCAGGACCGACGCTCGCGGGCGATCGTCGAGCAGATGCGCGAGGACGAGGCGGCCCATGCACGCACCGCGGTGGATCTCGGCGCCGCCGAGTTTCCGGCGCCGGTGCGCGGCGCCATGAAGCTCGCCTCACGCGTGATGACGAGCACCGCATACTGGGTCTGAGCACGGCTACGGACGACGAACGCGAGTCACCACCCCCGCCGGCCGAGATACCGGCGCCAACCCGGCCTTTCCGACCATGGCGAGCAAGCAATACGACGAATCCTCCTTCCGCGTCCTGAAGGGCCTCGAGCCCGTGCGGGAGCGCCCGGGCATGTATACGCGCACCGATTCTCCGGCGCACATCATCCAGGAGGTGATCGACAACGCCGCCGACGAAGCGCTGGCCGGATCGGCCCGTCGTATCGAGGTCTGCCTGCACCGTGACGGTTCGGTGACCGTGGCAGACGACGGTCGTGGCATTCCGGTCGGCCTCCACCCGGAGGAAGGCGTGCCCGTGGTGGTGCTGGCGTTCACTCGCCTGCACGCCGGCGGCAAATTCGACAAGCGCCAGGGCAACGCCGCCTACGCCTTCTCGGGCGGCCTCCACGGCGTCGGCGTGGCGGTCACCAATGCATTGTCGACGCGGGTCGAGGTCGAAGTCCGTCGAGATGGCCGGATCCACCGCATCGACTTTTCCGCGGGCGGCGAGCAGGCCAGCGAGCTGCGCGACGAGGGCGGTTGCGGGCGCAAGAGCGGAACCCGGGTCCGGGTATGGCCTGATCCGAAGTACTTCGACAACCCACGCGTGCCGCAGTCCGAACTCGAACGCCTGCTGCGCTCGAAGGCCGTTCTGCTCGCCGGCGTATCGGTGCAGCTGGACATCGAACAGGCCGACGGACCGCCCTTGACGAAATCCTGGACCTATCCCGGCGGCCTGGCCGGCTATCTCGAAGAGGCTGCCGGCGAACAGAACGCGCTGGCACCCATCTACGCCAGCGAGAAATATGCAGGGCGCGACGACGCCGCCTTCGCCGACGGTGAAGGCGCCGCCTGGGCCCTGGCCTGGTTCGAGCATCCATTGGCCGGCGAGTCTTACGTCAATTTGATTCCGACGGTGGCGGGCGGCACCCACGAATCGGGCCTCAAGGCGGGGGTCTTCGACGCGATCAAGAGCTTCGTCGAACACCACGCCCTGTTGCCGCGGGGCGTCAAGCTGCAGCAGGACGACGTCTGCGGCCGCATGAGCTTCGTGCTGTCCGCGCGACTGCTCGACCCCCAGTTCCAAGGGCAGGTCAAGGAAAAGCTCAATTCGCGCGAAGCGGTCAAGCTGGTTTCCGGCATGGTCCGCGATCCGTTCGAGATCTGGCTCAACAACCACGTCGATGCCGGCAAGGCAATCGCCGAGCAGGCGATCCGATCGGCCCAGGCCCGCCAGAAGAGCGCGCAGAAGGTCGAAAAGCGCAAGACTTCCGGTGTCGCCGTGCTGCCCGGCAAGCTTTCCGATTGCGAGTCCGAGGACATCGCCGACAACGAAGTCTTCCTGGTCGAGGGCGACTCCGCCGGCGGTTCCGCGAAAATGGCGCGCGACAAGGAGATTCAGGCCATCCTGCCCTTGCGTGGAAAGGTGCAGAACGCGTGGGAAGTGGATCCCAACCGTCTGTTCGCCAACACCGAGATCCACGACATTGCGGTCGCCCTCGGGGTCGACGCGCATGGGCCGCAGGACGAGCCGGACCTGTCCGGGCTGCGCTACGGCAAGATCATCATCATGTCGGACGCCGACGTCGATGGTTCCCACATCCAGACCCTGCTGCTGACCCTGTTCTTTCGGCACTTCCCGGCGTTGATCGCCCGTGGCCACGTGTATGTGGCGCAGCCGCCCCTGTACCGCGTCGACGTACCGGCGCAGGGCAAGAAACGCCCTCCCCGCCGCCTCTACGCCCTCGACGACGGCGAACTGACGGCGATCCGGGACCGTCTCGGACAGGAGGGCATTCGCGCCGAAAGCATCGAGATCGGCCGCTTCAAGGGTCTTGGCGAGATGAACCCCGAACAGTTGCGCGAAACCACGATGGCGGCCGCCACTCGTCGCGTTCTGCCGGTTCGCGTGCGTTCGGGTGGATTGATCGACACCACAAACATGTTCACTCTGTTGATGGGCAAGGGCGAGGCGGCCTCGCGTCGGGCCTGGATGGAAGCCAAGGGCGACACCGTCGAGGCGGACATCTGAGGCACGCGCCTCTCGCCGGGCCGGAATCGGCGCGGTCGAGTTGCCGCCGCGGATTCACACCGGACTGAGGATCGATGAGCGAAGACACGCTGGACCTGTTTCCCGACCTGGGCTCCCCCGGCCATCCGCCCGAGCCGCCGGCCCCCGACGCCGACGACGCGGCCGAAGGGGACTACCTGCCCCTCGACGAGTATGCAGAGCGCGCGTATCTCGCCTACGCCATGAGCGTGGTGCGCTCGCGCGCCCTACCCCAGGTCGAGGACGGCATGAAGCCGGTCCAACGCCGCATCCTGTTCGCGATGCACGAGATGCGCCTTTCGCCGACGGCCAAACACGTCAAATCGGCGCGGGTGGTCGGCGACGTCATCGGTAAGTACCACCCCCACGGTGACAGCTCCGTCTACGATGCGATGGTACGCGTCGCCCAGGACTTCTCCTTGCGTTACCCGCTGGTGGACGGCCAGGGCAACTTCGGCTCCCGCGATGGCGATTCGGCGGCGGCGATGCGCTACACCGAATGCCGCCTCACTGCCGTAGCGGAACTCCTGCTCTCGGAGATCGATCGCGGCACGGTGGATTTCGTCGACAACTACGACGGCGCCTTCGAAGAGCCCAGATTGCTGCCGGCGCGCCTGCCGATGGTGCTGCTGAACGGCGCGTCCGGCATCGCGGTCGGTATGGCGACCGAGATTCCGCCCCACAACATGGGCGAGGTGGCCGAGGCCGCGCGCCTGCTGATTCGCAACCCTGGCGCCAGCCTGGACGAGATCATGTCGGTGTTGCCCGGCCCGGATTTTCCCGGTGGTGGCCAGCTCATTTCCAATCCGGCGGTCATTCGCGACATCTACGAGGGCGGTCGCGGCAGCCTGCGGCTGCGGGCGCGCTGGCGCATCGAGGAGCTCGCCCGGGGCCAATGGCGCGTCATCGTCGAGGCCCTGCCCCACGGCGTTTCCGCGGCCGGCGTGCTGGCCGAGATCGAGGCGCTCACCAACCCCCAGCCGCGCGCCGGTCGGAAGGAGGTGAGCCAGGAACAGAAGAACCTCAAGCAGGTGGTGCTCGGCGTGCTCGAGGCGGTGCGTGACGAATCCTCCGACCAGGCGCCGGTGCGGATCGTGCTGGAACCCCGAAGCTCGCGCATCGACCGCGACGAGTTCATGACGGTCCTGCTCGCCCACACCTCGCTCGAGAGTTCGGTCGCGGTGAACCTGACGATGATCGGCCTTGACGGCCGACCGCAGCAGATGAACTTGACGCGCATCCTGCAGGAGTGGATCGACTTCCGCTACGTCACGGTCGAGCGCCGCACCCGCCATCGCCTGGACGAGGTCGATCGCCGCATCCACATCCTCGAAGGTCGGATGATCGCCTTCCTCCACATCGAGGAAGTGATCCGAGTCATCCGCGAATCCGACGAACCCAAACCGGCACTGATCGACGCCTTTGGCCTGACCGAAAGGCAGGCCGAGGACATCCTCGAAATCCGCTTGCGCCAACTGGCCCGGCTCGAAGGCATTCGGATCGAGAAGGCGCTCGGCGAATTGCGCGAGGAACGGGGTGGTCTCCAGCACCTGCTCGACGCCCGCAGCGCCATGACCCGGCTGCTGTTGAAAGAGATCAAGAGCGATGCCAAGACGTACGGAGACGACCGCCGCACACTGATCGAGGCGGTGGCTGCAGCAGCGCCGGCCGAGATCAGCGTACCCGACGAACCGGTTACCGTGATCGTCTCGCGCAATGGCTGGGTGCGCACCCGACAGGGGCACGGCATCGATCCCGCCAGCATCAGCTACAAGGCCGGCGACTTCGGCTTCGCCGCGATCGAATCCCGCACCACCTGGCCGCTGATCGTCATCGACAGCAGCGGACGCGCCTACACTGCGCGCGTGTCCGACCTGCCGGGTGGGCGCGGCGACGGCGTCCCGATCACCACCCTGATCGGATTCCAGGGCGGCGCCAAACTCGCGCAGGTGGTCAGCGCCGCGCCCGACACGCAGTTTCTGTTCGCCAACTCGGGCGGCTACGGCTTCATCTGCAGCATTGCCGATGCGACATCGCGTCAGAAGGCCGGCAAGGCCTTCATGACACTCGAACGGGGCGAGCAGGTGCTCACCCCGGCGGCGGTCGGCGGCGACTGGATCCTCGCCCTGTCCGGCAACGGCCGCATGCTGGCCTTCCCGCGCAGCGAAATGAAGGTCCAGGGCGGAGGCCGGGGCATCATCGTGATGGGGCTGGACGATGATGAACCGCTGGTGGCAGTCGCCGTACCAGCCGACGGCGAAGGGGTCGCCGTCGAAGGCGTCGGCCGTGGCAAGCGCGAAGTCAGATTGCCGCTCAAGCCGGCGCAGATCTCGGCCATGCACCATCGCCGCGCACGCAAGGGCATGATGCTGCAGCCCAAGGTTCGACCGACGGGCTTCGGCAAGACATAGGCGGCCGGCCCCATCGGGCGCGGCGGCAAGGGACAACAAAGACAGCCGGACTGGCGCTCAGCGCGGAACCGGCGGATTACAGAGAGCACAAAAGTGCCTTTTGGTCCCCTGGGCGGCGGGCGTG
Organism: Rhodocyclaceae bacterium; assembly: GCA_020445785.1. GTDB lineage: Bacteria > Pseudomonadota > Gammaproteobacteria > Burkholderiales > Rhodocyclaceae > Cognatazoarcus. The sequence goes on along the minus strand of JAGRFZ010000055.1, from coordinate 7,677 downwards.
TTCCCCCTGGTTCGCTCTGCCGTCCGGGGGCGCGATTTCCCAGGGCAGGAGACGTTGCACAACTCGAGATGGCGCAGTGCGGCAATACGGTATTGGCGCGTAACGACCGCTTGCGGAGGATCCTTCACTGGCGGAGTAAGCCATCCCCGACGGTTTGAGCCGCAAGCCGCGAGAGCATGCGATTGTGGTCGCTGCCGGCAGCGCGGACCACCGCGCTGCGGAAGGGAGGCCCAGCGGGTCAACGATTGCTCGTTGCGGCACCGCCGCCGGCGGAAAATGGCGATGCGCTACTCGCGCCGAACCGAGCAGGCGGATGGCGGCTGCGTTCCGCATCGGGGGCATCGCTACACGCGCCCGCGCCCCGTTCAGCGGCCTACCAGAATTTCCACCACCATTTTTTCTTCTTCATGGACTGCTCGACCTGGGGCGACCATTCCGCGGCGCCCCCGTGCTGGGTAAAGAAGTCGCCGAAGTGCTTGTCCGCTTCGTTGATGTGCCGGGTCAGCCAGACCTTCAGAAAATGCAGCAGTTCGAAGGTGATCGCCGCCTGCCCGCTGTCGAGCTTTTCCTGCAAGGCCTGGACCTGGGCGATCAGTTCCTCGTGGTTGTGCTTGTGCGCCTCGAACTCCGGATAGTTCGAAACCCGCATCAGGCTCTCCTCGACCATGAAGTGGGTTCGCGTATAGTCCGCAAGTTCGTCGAGAATGCGTCGCGAGGCCTCGCTGCCGTGGTGCTCGTGGATCGCGGTATGCAACTGATTCAGCAGCGCCACCAACTCCTTGTGCTGCTCGTCGATTTCCTGCACGCCGACGCTGTATCCGTCGGACCATTCGAATAGCTCGCCCATTGCGGTCCTCCCACCGATTTCATGCTGGTCAGATATCGTTCTACGCCAATTTGTATGAATTTGTTGCATCGCCGACGGGGAGACTGCGGAAGGTCCGTGCGGGCGGATCAACGGTCAGTGCCCGCCGGCAGGATCGAATGGGCGATGTTGGACCGGGTGACCGGTGCATCATCGGCATAGTCGTCGATCATCGACTCGATCAGCAGGGTCACGCGGCGATTTCGGGCACGTCCTTCCTCGCTGCCATTGTCGGCCACGGGCCGCTGATCGCCGTAGCCGGCCGCGGTCAACCGCGACGGCTCGACCCCGGCATCGACGAACAGGCGCACGACGCTCGATGCCCGCACCGCCGAGAGTTCCCAATTCGACGGAAAGCGCGGCGTGCTGATCGGCACGTCGTCCGTATGGCCTTCGATCGTGATCGGAAAATTTGCGCCTGCCAGCACTTGCGCCACCGCCGTCAGCGCCCTTCCGGCGCCATTGCCGATGCTCGCCTCGCCGACCGGAAACAGCACACTGGCGTTGATCTCGACGGTGATGCCGTGGGCGCCTTCGGTGACGCGCACCTGGCCGTCGCGGGTCAGCGGCTCCAGGACCTGCTTGATCTCGTCGGCGACGCTGCGCATCTTTTTCGACAAGGCCTCGCGTCGGGCCTCGATCGCACTGTCCCGGTCGGCTTGGGGGTCCTTGGAGGGTGGGCCCGCCTGGCTCGCGATCATGATCGTCGGGGGCACGACGATCTGGCTGCCCTTGGCGTTTACGTTGACGCTGCGAAACGCTTGCACGATCGAATCGGACAAGACCCGATACTTGCCTTCGTTGACCGAACTGATCGCGTACATGACGACGAAGAACGCGAACAACAAGGTAATGAAGTCGGCGTAGGAAACCAGCCAGCGCTCGTGGTTCTCGTGCTCTTCCTCGTTTTGTCGTCTTCTGGCCATCTCGATCCCGGTCCCGTCATCGCTGGTAACGGCCCCCCAGCGGCGGCCTTGAGCGAGGCGATGTCAGTCCAGATAGCCTTGGAGCCGGCTCTCGATGATGCGGGGGTTGTCGCCATTGGCGATGCCGACCAGGCCATCGACGACCATTTCGCGCGCCGCCACCAGCCGCCCGATGTGGGCCTGAAGCTTCTTCGCGACCGGCAGAAACACCAGGTTGGCCGAGCCCACGCCATAGATCGTGGCAACGAAGGCGACGGCGATGCCGGCGCCGAGCTTGGACGGATCGGAGAGGTTTTCCATGACGTGGATCAGCCCCATCACCGCCCCCAGGATGCCGATCGTCGGAGCGTATCCGCCGGCGCCCTCCCACACCTTCGCGCCGTGCTTGAGCCGGGTCTCGAAGGTACCGATCTCCACTTCGAGCACCGCGCGCAAACGTTCCGGCTCGACGCCGTCAACCAGCAGCTGTACGCCCTTCCGGGTGAACGGATCCTTCATCGTCGGCACCATGTTCTCGAGCGCCAGAAGGCCCTCTTTGCGTGCCGTCTGGCTCCAGGAGACCACTTGGTCGATGACGCCCTGCTCCGCCGCGTCCGGCGGCACCAGCACCCAGCGCCCCATGCGCATGCCTTCGAGAAACACCGGCAGCGGGCTTTGCAGCATGACCGCGCCGAGGGTGCCGCCGATCACGATGAAGAACGCGGTCGGCTGGACCAGCGATCCGATGTGCCCACCTTCGAGATACTGCCCCAGCACGATCGCGGTCAAGCCGAGGGTCAGACCGATCAGGCTGATCTTGTCCATCGCCGACGTTACTGACTCTTACGTGGGGGGCGACCGCGGCGGGGCTTGGGCTCCGCGCGCGCGCCATGGATACGCGAACGAAGGCGCGCAATCGCCTGGCTGTGCAACTGGCAGACCCGGGATTCCGACACACCCAGCACCTCACCGATCTCGCGCAGATTGAGGTCCTGCTCGTAGTACAGGCCCATCACCATCTTCTCGCGCTCCGGCAGGTCGTCGATGGCGCGCACCAGCACCACACGCATGTTCTGGTCCATCAGCATGTCGAGTGGATTGTCCTGGGCATTGCCGACGGCGTGGCGCTCGAGGTAGTCGTCGTCGTCGCTGGCGGTGAAGTCCTCGAAATACACGAGCTGGTAGCCACGCGCCTCCTGCAACATCTTCTGGTAGTCGGAGAGCGGCAGGTCGAGCGCGTCGGCCAGCTCCTTTTCGCTGGGCTGGCGGCCGAACTCCTGCTCGAGCTGGTGCACCGCCGCCTCGATCCGCCGCATGTCGCGGCGCAGCGAACGGGGCAGCCAGTCGTTCTCGCGCAAGCCGTCCAACATCGCGCCGCGTATGCGCTGCACCGCGTAGGTCTCGAACTGCGCACCGAGGCCTTCCTCATAGCGGCTGATCGCGTCGAGCAGGCCGAGCATGCCGTTCTGGATGATGTCGTCCACCTGCACGCTGGCAGGCAATTTTGCCATCAGGTGGTAGGCGATACGCTTCACCAGCGGTGCGTATTGGGTGACCAACTGGTCCCTGTCCATGTGTCCAGATGCCGTATACATGTTCTTTCCGGTCTGCTTGGGCGCCCAGTGGCCCGTATCCCTTGAAGATTGACGTCGCCCGTTCGATGCCGAAGCACGCCCGCGCCGCCTCAGGTCTTCCGCATGCGCGGACTTTGCGGTGCTCACACTCACGCTTGCTGTCTCCCCAACATGTCACCACCGCGAGTCCATGCCGACAAGCGGCGCAGGAACGCGGAGGATGCTTCTCGTTCGCGTCGTGGCGGCGATTGCTCCAGCAGCCGCGCGGCGAGGTCGTCGCGGCCGAGTTCGCCGATCAGGCGCAGGGGCAGGCCGACGCGCCTGCGCACCAGCGCATCCAGCTGCCGGAACAGGCGCACCGCTTCTGCCCTGTCCTGCGCTCCGGCCACCGCGACCGCCAGATCTCCAGCGCCGGCACCGGCGAGGCGGCGGATCTTGGTCAGGGCGTCGGTGACGCCGCTGGCGCTGGCCTCGATCACCAACAGATGGCAGGGCGACGCCAGTTCGAACGGCGACGGCCGCGAATCGGCGGTCGCCGCACCATGCACCACCATCAGGCGGCAGTGCATTTGCACCTCATGCAAGCCGGTGATCAGATGCTCTCGACGGTCTTCGTCGAGCAACGGCAGCGCCATCGCCGCGCCGGCCACAGCGAGATGCGCCAGGTCCGGCGCCAACTCGTTCACCAAGGTGCCGACCCGGGTCGCGCCGTCGATCAGGTGGATCAGATCCCCGCGCGGCTCGGCGGAAAAATCCGCCAGCAGGCCGGCCTCGCCCCTGCCCTCGTCCAGCACCAGCACCCGCGGCGCGCGATGCGCCAGTTCGAGCAGAGTGCGCGCGGCGATTCGGCTCGGCGACCGGCCGCAGGGATACATGGCGACCACGCTCGGTGGCGCCCGTCGGAAAAGTCGGCGCAGGCCGCTGGCCTGATCTTCCCGTCCGTTCAGCACATCACACCCGCGAGCCGTGCGACATCAGCATGCCCGCCTCTTCCGGCCGCAACTTCCATGGCGATCCTTCGGGTTGTTCCTTGAGCGCGCGATGCAGGAGATAGGTGCGGTTGGGCAAGTGCAGATCCTCCGGCACCCGCTGTCCGTTGGCGACGTAAAACAGTTCGAGCTGATGCCGGATGGCGACGTCGAGGGCCGGCGCCAGCGACGCCGCCTCGTCGACCTTGGTAAAGATGCAGCCGGCCAGTTCCGGCCCCCGATAGGCGGAAACGACATCGTCCAGCGTATCGCCACGCGAGGTGGCATTGATCAGCAGCAGCCGGGAGACATCGCCGGCACCGACCAGCATCGCGGTCTGCTCGGCCACCATGCGATCTCGCTGGCCCATGCCGACCGTGTCGATCAGCACCATGTGGCGATTGCGCAATTCGGACAGGGTGTGACGCAGGTCGGCGGCATCGCGTACGACGAACACCGGCACACCGAGAATGCGGCCATAGATTCGCAGTTGCTCGTGCGCACCGATCCGGTAGCCGTCGGTGGTGATCAGCGCCAGCTTGTCGGCGCCGTGCCGAACGACGCAACGCGCGGCCAATTTGGCCGTGGTCGTGGTCTTGCCGACCCCGGTCGGACCGACCAGGGCATACACGCCACCTTGATCGATGATGTCGGCATCGTTGGCCATCGCCCGCAGATCGCGGCCGAGCAGATTCTTCGCCGCGCTTCGAATCTGCGCCGGCTCACCTTCGGCAGCGACGGCATCGGCGACGCGCCGTGACAGCTCGGCGGAAAACCCGGCTTCCAGCAACTCGCCCATCAATCGTGTGCGGGCGGGCGCGCTACGACTGACTTCGCCCCAGGCGAAGCCCGCGAGCTGACGTTCGATGATGCTGCGGATGCCGTCGAGTTCGCCCATCAGGCGCTGGTTGCCCACCTGCAGTTCGCGAATCCCCGCGGCGGTATCGACCTTGGGCCCGCGGTCCGCGGCACGCGCGACAGGCGCCTCGACGATGGCTGCGTCCGCTGCGCGCGGCGCCACCTCGGCGGGTTCCGCGTCGAATTCGGGGCTTACCAGCGCCTGGGGTGCGGCACCGACGAACAGTTCATGATCGACAGACCGCCGCCGCGGCTCGCGCCCGGCCAACCGAACCGACTCGGGATCCACCCGGGGCGGATTGAAGGGCCGCAGCTTGGGCGCAGCGCTGGTGCCGTTGGCCTGCTGCCGCGACCGGGCACGCCCCAGGCTGCGCCGGAAATCGTCTTCCGCCGCCGAAGCCCGGGCCTGTCCGCCAGCCGGTGCCGGTACAGGTGTCGCCACCCGAGTCGGCGGCGGCGGTGTCGTCGCACTCACCGCGTCGGCCGGCAGGGCCAGGATCTCGACGCCCCCTTCCACCGCACGGTTCGACAGCACGATGGCGTCGGCACCGAGTTCTTCCTTGAGTTCCTTGAGGGCCTCTCGTGCGGTCTTGGCGAAGTAGCGGCGTACTTGCATGATCGGTCTCCGAAGCTGCAGCGGATCGATTCCGCTCTGTCTCAGGTACCGATTATCGCGACCCCCGGGCAATCCGAACCGTGGGATAAGCGGGATAAAACCCGCCTATTCCCCGCCCCGAAAACTCAACCCTTCTTGCGCACCTTGGGATTCTTCCCGCGTGCCTGGCCACCGCCTGCACGCTGGGGCTTGCGCGCGTCACCCCTGCTCGGGGGTGTATGTCCGGCTTCTTGGCGTGGCGGCCTGCCGTCGCGGGTTCTGTCGGCATACGCGCGGGATGCTTTGCCGGGCCCGTCGAAGCGCTCGCTTCCCTTTCCTCGCGGCCGCGACTCCTGCCATCCCGCACTGCCGCCACCACCGCGGCCCGCTGCCGGCGACTCGCGCCCGGTCTCGCGGCGTGGCAGGCGGCCGTCATCCAGGGCGATCCGCAATGGGGCTCTGCGCACCCGAACCTGGCGCAGCGATTGGAGCACTTCGGCGGACAGATCCGACGGCAGTTCCACGGTACTGAACTCGTCGAACAACTCGATGCGTCCGATGCGCCGCGAATCAATGCCGCCTTCGTTGGCGATCGCGCCCACCAGATTGCTCGGCGTCACACCGAGCTGTCGGCCGACCTCGACCCGATAGCGCACCAAGGCTCCCGAAGCGACGGGAACGCCCAGCCTCCCCGGCGCCGGACGCTCGACCGCCGCAGCCGCAGGCGTCGTCACCGGGGCCCGATCACCCTCGCCGGCGTCGAGCCGCAGTGGCCGCTCCTTCTGGGTGAGCCATGCCAGCGCCGCTGCGATGCGCTGCACATCGGTGCCGAATTCGGCCTCCATCTGCCCGGTCAGCGATTCGAAGAAGCCGAGCTCCTGGGTCTCGAGCGCATCGAGCACCTCCTGTTTGAAGCGCGCGACGCGGCGATCGGCCAGCGCCGCCTTGGAGGGCAGGCTCATTGCCTCGATCGGTTGGCGGGTGGCGCGCTCGATCGACTTCAACATGCGCCGCTCACGCGGCGCCATGAACAGGATCGCACAGCCGCGGCGGCCGGCTCGTCCGGTACGACCGATGCGGTGAATATAGGCTTCTGCGTCGTACGGAATGTCGTAGTTGACGACGTGGCTGACGCGCGCGACATCGATCCCGCGCGCCGCGACGTCGGTGGCGACGACGATGTCCAGGCTGCCGCGCCGCAGCTGCTCGACGGTCCGTTCGCGCAGGGATTGCTGCATGTCGCCATTGAGCGGCGCGGCGCTGTAACCGCGGGCAGCGAGCTTGTCGGCCAGTTCGACGGTGGCGTTCTTGGTGCGAACGAACACGATCGCCGCGTCGAGGTCGTCCTCGACTTCCAGAATCCGGGTCAGCGCGTCGAGCTTATGCACGCCGCTGACCTGCCAGTAGCGCTGGTGGATGCTCGGCACCGTGGCCGTCGTCGCCAGTATCTTGACCTCTTGCGGCTCATGCAGATAGCGGTGGGCGACGCGCCGGATCGGTTCGGGCATGGTTGCCGAAAAAAGGGCGACCTGGCGCTGCTCCGGCAGCGCATCGAGAATCCGCTCCACGTCGTCGATGAAGCCCATGCGCAACATTTCGTCGGCTTCGTCGAGGACCACGCTGCGCAGACCGTCGACCGCCAGACTTTCCCGTTCGAGATGGTCGATGATGCGTCCCGGCGTACCGACCACCACCTGGGGCCCACGCGCCAACTGCCGCAGTTGAATGCCGAGGCTCTGTCCACCATAGATCGGAAGAATGTGGAAGCCGGGCAAATGGTGGGCATAGCGCTGGAATGCCTCGGCAACCTGGATCGCCAGTTCCCGCGTCGGCGTCAGCACCAGCACCTGCGGCTCGTTCAGGCCGGCATCGATGCGGCTCAACAGCGGCAGCGCAAAAGCCGCCGTCTTGC
>JAGRFZ010000054.1 GCA_020445785.1 Rhodocyclaceae bacterium | reverse complement strand
CGCACCTTCCTGTTCCAGTTGCTGTCGGTGCTGGGCAATTGGGAGCGCGCCGCCAACCAGCTCGAGGTGGTCGGCGAACTCGACGCCGGCGCGCTGCCGATGGTGCAGATGTATCGCGAGGCGCTGCGCTGCGAGGTGGTGCGCGGCAAGGTCATGTCCGGCAGCACCGCACCACTGCTGTTCGGCCATCCCGAAGACTGGATCGCGATCCTGATCGAAGCCCTGCTGAGCGAAGGCCAGGGCAAGCCCGAGGACGGCGCGAAGCTGCGGGAGCAGGCCTTCGACCTGGCGCCCACCACGGCCGGCACGATCAACGGCCAGCCCTTCGAGTGGATCGCCGATGCCGACATGCGGCTCGGCCCGGTGTGCGAGGCCGTGATCAACGGCCGCTACTACTGGCTGCCCTATGCCCGCCTCAACCGCATCGTGCTCGAAGCACCGGAGGATCTGCGCGACTTCGTGTGGATGCCGGCCCATTTCGAGTTTGCCAACGGCGGCGAGATGGTCGGCATCATTCCGACCCGCTACCCGGGCTCCGAGAGCGATCCCGACCCGCTGATCCGGCTGGCCCGCAAGACCGACTGGGCAGACGCCGGCAACGGCGTCTACGTCGGGCGCGGGCAGCGCGTATTGACCACCAGCGAAGGCGACTTTCCGCTGCTCGATGTGCGCGAGATCGTGCTCGAGGGCGAAGTACCCGAGGCCGAGGGAGAGGCGCCGGCGGACGCGGCCTGACCATGGCCGAGACCACGCCCCAGGATCGCCTCCAGCCGGCCCTGCTCGATCGCCTCACCGACCACGAGCCGGACAAGAAGCAGGAACCCCGCGAGCGCCGCGTGCTGACCAAGAGCCAGTTGCGCGCAGCGGTGCTGCGCGACCTCACCTGGTTGCTCAATTCGGTACAGATGTCCGCCGGCGAGGATCTCGACGCCTATCCGGAAGTCCAGCGCTCGGTGATCAACTACGGCCTGCCTTCCATGTCCGGCGAAACCGCGGCGTCGATCGAGATCGGCGAAATCGAGCAGGCGATCCGCGCCGCGATCCTCTGCTACGAGCCTCGCTTGTTGCCGGAGAGTCTGAAGATCGAGGTGGTCGAGGACGGCAGCGTGCTCGACTGGCACAACATCATCAGCATCCGAATCTCGGCGCAGTTGTGGGCCCAGCCGGTGCCGCTCGAAATGCTGTTGCGCACCGAATTCGACTTGGAGAGCGGACAGGTGCATCTGCTGGAGGCGAACTGATGCCGGGCATGGCGCGCGGTCGCGCCCTCGCCGCCGGCCGGCGCTGAATCCGGACACCATCGAGACAGGAACGACGTGGACCCCAGGCTGCTGCGCTACTACAACCAGGAACTCCAGCACCTGCGCGAAATGGGCGCCGAGTTCGCGCGGGACTTCCCGAAGATCGCCGGCCGGCTCGGCATGGACGGCATCGAGGTCTCCGACCCCTATGTGGAACGGCTGCTCGAGGGCGTGGCCTTCATGTCGGCCCGGGTCCAATTGCGGCTCGACGCCGAGTTTCCACGCTTCTCCCAGCGTCTGCTGGAGATGGTCTACCCGCAGTACCTGGCACCGACGCCGGCGATGCTGGTGGCTCAGTTGCGGCCCCAGCTCGAAGAATCGAACCTCGCCCGCGGCGTGACACTGCCGCGCGGCACCTTGCTGCGGGCCGGCGCCGGCCGCGCCGACGCCACCGAATGCCAGTTCCGCACCGCCCAGGAACTGACCCTGTGGCCCCTGGAACTGCGCGAAGCCCGCTACTTCTCGTTCGCCCCCGATCTGCCGCTGAATTCGCTGCCGGTCGGATCGCGCATCAAGGGCGGCGTACGCCTGCGGCTGCAGGCGGCGCCCGGCATGCGCATCGACGAGCTCGATCTCGCATCGCTGCGGGTCTTCCTCGGCGGTGCCGACGAGGTCGCCTACAAGCTCTACGAGTCGATCGGCGCCAATGTGGTCGGCGCCCTGCTGTGCCCGCCCGAGCGGCCGGTCGCATGGCACGAGTTCCTCCCCGCCGAGGCGATCCGCACGGTGGGCTTCGACGACGACGAGGCCTTGCTGCCGGTGTCCGCGCGCAACTTCGGCGGCTACCGCCTGCTGCAGGAATATTTCGCCTTTCCGCAGCGCTATCTGTTTTTCGAAGTGGACGGCCTGGCGCGGGCGGTTTCCCGCTGCGCCGGCGAAGCGATCGATCTGGTGCTGCTGTTCGGCAAGGGCGACTCGGTCCTCGAAAGCGTGGTGGACGCCGGCAATTTCCTGCTGCATTGCGTCCCCGCGATCAACCTGTTCGAGAAGCGTACCGACCGCATCCGGGTCAACGACAGCGGCCACGAGCACCATGTCATTGCCGACCGCACCCGGCCGATGGACTACGAGGTCTTCGACCTGACCGAAGTCAGCGGCTTCGGTGCCGGCGCCGACAGCGAGCAGCGCTTCGAAGCCTTCTACGCCAGCTACCATGCCAATGGCGACAGCCCCCACGCCTACTACACCCTGCGTCGCGAACCGCGCATCCACTCCGAGCGCCAGAAACGCTTCGGCGCCCGCACCAGCTACATCGGCAGTGAAGTCTTCATCTCGCTGGTCGATCCCGACGAAGCCCCCTACCGGGCCGATCTGCGCCAGCTTTCCTTGAAGGCCCTGTGCACCAATCGCGACCTGCCGCTGCTGATGCCCCACGGCAACAACGCCACCGATTTCTCGCTGGAAGTGGCGGCGCCGGTGGCGTCGATCCACTGCGTCAAGGGTCCCTCCCGGCCGTATGCCTCGGTCGCCCATGGCGCCGCCGCCTGGCGTTTCATCAGCCACCTTTCGCTGAATTATCTGTCGCTGCTCGATTCGAATCCCCAGCAGGGTGCAGCCGCGTTGCGCGAACTGCTGGAACTGCATTCGCCGACCGAGGATGTGGCCAGTGCACGCCAGATCGAAGGGGTGCGCAGCATCCACACCGAACCGGTGCTGAAGCGACTGCCGATGCCCGGACCGCTGTGCTTCGGCCGCGGCATCGGTATCAGCCTGGAGTTCGACGAGATGCATTTCGAAGGCGGCAGCGCCTTTCTCCTGGGCAGCGTGCTCGAACGCTTCTTCGCCCGCCACGCCAGCGTCAACAGCTTTACCGAAACCACCCTGCGTTCGCTCAGCCGCGGCGAACTGATGCACTGGAAGCCACGATGCGGACTACGCCCGATTTTCTGAGCTTCGTCCGGGAGCTGGCGCGCGAGCCCTGGTCCTGCGACTTCTACCAGACGCTGCGGCGCACCGAGTGCCTGAATCCCGACAAGCCGCGCATCGGCCGCGCACTACGGCCGGCCGACGAACCGGTACGCCTCGGGCAGGAACCGTCGGTGGCCTTCGCCCAGTCCGCCCTGGCCCGGGTGGTGCCGGCGAGCGGCGAACGGGCGCCGCGTTTCGAGGTGCGCTTCTTCGGACTGCTCGGTCCCAACGGGCCGATGCCGCTGCACATCACCGAGTATGCACGTTCACGCGTGCTCCACGCCGGCGACCCGACCCTGGCACGCTTCCTCGACATGCTCCAGCACCGTTACCTGGAGATGTTCTATCGCGCCTGGGCCGATGCTCAGCCCACCGTCAGCCTCGACCGGCCGCGCCAGGACCGGTTCGGCATCTGGCTCGGTTCCCTCGGCGGACTCGGTACCCCCGCGGTGCACAGCCGCGATGCCTTGCCGGATTTCGCCAAGCTGCATTTCATCAGCCTGCTGAATCGCCAGGTCCGCAACGCCGAAGGTCTCGGCAAGCTGCTCGCGGGCTTCTTCCGCGTGCCGGTGGCGGTCGAGCAATTCGTCGGCCACTGGATGCCGGTGCCGACGGCCGAGCGCACCCGCCTCGGCGCATCCTTCAGCCAGCTCGGCCGCAATATGGTCGTCGGCGCGCGGGTGTGGGATCGGCAGCACAAGTTCCGGCTGCGCATCGGCAGCCTGAATCTGGCCCAGTACGAAGCCTTTCTGCCCGGCAACGGCTGCCTAGCACAACTGGCCGCTGCGGTACGCAACTACCTCGGGCTCGAATTCGCGTGGGACGCGAAACTGGTGCTCGAGGCCGACGAAGTGCCGCAGACGACGCTCGGCGGCGCTACCCGCCTCGGCTATACGACTTGGCTCGGCAGGCGCCGCAGTGCGGACGACGCCGACGATCTGGTGCTCGACGTGGACCGCGTCTCCGGCCTCCCGGAGGGGGCGCCATTGGCCGCGTGAGCGCGCCGGAAGAATGAATGATCCGATCAACCGAACACCGATATACGAGGGGCAAGCATGAGTGAGATCAGCCGGGTGGCACTCTTCGGCAAGCTGAACAGCCTGGGGTACAAAGCCATCGAGGGGGCCACCGTATTCTGCAAGCTGCGGGGCAATCCCTATGTCGAGCTGGTGCATTGGATCCAGCAGATCGTCAACAATCAGGATTCCGACCTCCACCGCATTCTCCAGCATTACGAGGTGGATCCGTCGCGCCTGGCCGCCGACATCACCGCCGCGCTCGATCAGTTGCCGCGTGGCTCGACCTCGATCTCGGATCTCTCGGAACAGATCTCCGACCTGGTCGAACGTGGCTGGGTCTACGGCTCGCTGATGTTCGGCGAGGTGCAGGTACGCACCGGCCACCTGCTCGTCGGCGGGCTCAAGACCAGCCGCCTCAGGAATGCCTTGCTGCAGATCTCGAAGGAATTCGACAAGGTCAAGGTCGAGGATCTGTCCGATCATTTCCCCCAGGTCGTCTCGGGCTCGCCGGAGGACAACCAGGCGCCGACCGACGGATTCGCCGCCGGCGCCGAGCCGGGCGAGGCGAGCGGCGCCGTGGCACCGGCCGCGATGGGCAAGCAGGAGGCGTTGAAGCAATTCACCGTGGACCTCACCGATCAGGCCAGGAGCGGCAAGATGGATCCGATCGTCGGGCGCGACGAGGAGATCCGCCAGGTCATCGACATCTTGATGCGGCGGCGCCAGAACAATCCGATCCTGACCGGCGAGGCCGGCGTCGGCAAGACCGCGGTGGTCGAAGGATTCGCCCAGCGCATCGTCGCCGGCGACGTGCCGCCGTCGCTGGCCGATGTCTCGCTGAAGACGCTGGACGTCGGCCTGCTGCAGGCCGGTGCCAGCATGAAGGGCGAGTTCGAGAACCGCCTGCGTCAGGTGATCGAGGAGGTCCAGTCCTCGCCCAAGCCGATCATCCTGTTCATCGACGAAGCGCACACCCTGGTCGGTGCCGGCGGTGCCGCCGGCACCGGCGACGCCGCCAACCTGCTGAAGCCGGCGCTCGCCCGCGGCACCCTGCGCACCGTCGCCGCCACCACCTGGGCCGAGTACAAGAAACACATCGAGAAGGACCCGGCGCTGACCCGGCGCTTCCAGGTCGTCCAGGTGGACGAGCCGTCGGAACACAAGGCGATCCTGATGATGCGCGGCGTCGCGACGATGATGGAGGGTCACCACAAGGTCCAGGTGCTCGACGAAGCCCTCGAGGCCGCAGTCAAGTTGTCCCATCGCTACATTCCGGCACGCCAACTGCCGGACAAGTCGGTCAGCCTGCTCGACACCGCCTGCG
>JAGRFZ010000053.1 GCA_020445785.1 Rhodocyclaceae bacterium | reverse complement strand
TGAGGCGGGGGTTTCGCGAAGCACTGCTTCGCGCCCGCCGAACGGGCCGGCTGTGCAAAGCCGGCACTGGACTGGGGCGGGGGTTTCGCGAAGCACTGCTTCGCGCCCGCCGAACGGGCCGGCCGTGCAAAGCCGGACCTGAACGGGCGGCCAGCGAGGGGAGGGTGGCTCCATGAGCGATCCCGAAATCGCCCTGCTGATGCTGGGCAGCTTCATCGTCATCATCATGCTCGGTTTTCCGGTGGCCTTCACGCTGATGGCGATGGGCGTGGGCTTCGGCTACTACGCCTACTTCCGCCCCGGGCAGGAAATCTTCGAGAGCCGGGTGTTCTACCTGCTGACCCAGAACACCTTCAGCGTCATGAACAACGACGTGCTGACCGCGGTGCCGCTGTTCTTGTTCATGGGCTACGTGATCGAACGGGCCAATATCCTCGATCGACTGTTCTACTCGATGCAGGTGGCATTTCGGGCGATACCGGGCTCGATGGCTGTGGCGGCACTGGCCACCTGCGCGCTGTTCGCGACCGCCACCGGCATCGTCGGCGCGGTGGTGACCCTGATGGGTCTGCTCGCCTTTCCCGCGATGTTGAAGGCCGGCTACGACCAGAAGCTGTCGGCCGGCGTGATCTGCGCCGGCGGCACGCTGGGCATCCTGATCCCACCGTCGATCATGCTGATCGTCTACGGCGCGACTGCCGCGGTGAGCGTGGTCAAGCTCTACGCCGCGGCGATGATGCCGGGCTTCATGCTGGCCGGCCTCTACATCGTGTATGTGGTCGGCCGCGCGGCGCTGAATCCGAAACTCGCGCCCAAGCTGCCGAAGAGCGAAACCGACATCCCGCTGCTGCAGGTGGTGGTGATGTTGGTGAAGTCCTTCGTGCCGCTGACGGTGCTGATCCTGTCGGTGCTCGGGGCGATCCTGTTCGGTCTTGCCACGCCGAGCGAGGCGGCGGCGATCGGCGCCCTCGGCGGCCTCATGCTGGCATTGATCTACCGCGCCTTGACCTGGGGCCGGATGAAGGAGGCGGTGTTCCTGACCGCGCGCACATCGGCGATGGTGTGCTGGCTGTTCGTCGGCTCCTGGACCTTTTCGTCGGTCTTCTCGTATCTCGGCGGCGAGGGCTTGATCAAGGACTTCGTGCTCGGTCTGGATCTGTCGCCGCTGACCTTCCTGATCCTGTCGCAGCTCATCATCTTCCTGCTCGGCTGGCCGCTGGAGTGGAGCGAGATCATCATCATCTTCGTGCCGATCTTCCTGCCCCTGCTGCCGCACTTCGGCGTCGATCCGATGATGTTCGGCATCCTCGTCGCGCTCAATCTGCAGACCTCGTTCCTGACCCCGCCGATGGCCATGTCGGCCTACTATTTAAAGGGGGTGGCACCGCCCCACGTCCAGCTCTGGGAGATCTTCAAGGGGTGCTTCCCGTTCCTGGGCATGGTGATCTTGTCGATCGTCATGGTGTATGTGTTCCCGGGGCTGGTGACCTGGCTGCCGGACCTGTTCTATGGCTACTGAAGCGGGGGTACGGATGGGGCAGATGCAGGGCGAGGCGCTGGCGCGGCGCGACGGCGCGGTCGGGTTGCTCGCCGCGATGCGCGAGGGGCGACTCAGCGCGGAGGAGGTGGCCCGCGCCTGTCTGGCCCGCATCGATCAGGTCGAAGGCGAGGTGCGGGCCTGGGCCGCGCTCGAGCCGGAGTTGGTGTTGCGCCAGGCGCGTGCCTGCGACGAGTACCGCCGTTGCGGCGGCGAACCGGGGCCGCTTCACGGCTTGCCGGTGGGGATCAAGGACATCATCGACACGGCCGATCTGCCGACCGAATTCGGTACCCCGCTCCACGCCGGCCGCCGCCCCCAGCGCGATGCCGTCGTGGTGACACGCCTGCGCCAGGCCGGTGCGGTGATCCTGGGCAAGACCGTGACCACCGAAATGGCCACCTATGCGCCGGGGCCGACCCGCAACCCCCACGAGCTCGGCCACACGCCGGGCGGATCGTCGAGCGGTTCGGCGGCGGCGGTGGCGGCCGGGATGGTACCGCTGGCGCTCGGCACCCAGACCAACGGCAGCGTCATCCGCCCGGCCGCGTTCTGCGGCGTGGTCGGCTTCAAGCCGAGCTTCGGACTGCTGCCGCGCACCGGCGTGCTGACCCAGTCGCCGGCCCTCGACCAACTCGGTGTGTTCGCCGCCAGTGTCGAGGAGGCGGCACTCCTTGCCGACGTGCTGGCCGGCTGCGACGATGGCGACCCGGCGACCCGTCCCCAGGCGCCGCCGCGGCTGCTGGCGGGTTGGGCGCGGCCGCTGCCCCTGCCACCGCGCTTCGCGCTGGTGCGCACGGCCTACTGGGAACACGCCGAGGCCGACACCCGGGCGGCCTTCGACGAACTGCAGGCGGTACTCGGCACCGCGGTCGAGGAGGTGCGCCTGCCACCCCAGTTCGACGACGCCTGGGCCTGGCATCGAAGCATCATGGAGGCCGACATCGCACGCCACTACCGCCAAGAATACGAGCGCGGGGGCGAGGTGTTGTCGGCGGGGCTGCGCCAGCAGATCGAGCGTGGCCGGTCGGTGCGGGCAGTGGACTACGCCGACGCGATCGATCGCATCGCGGCGGTTCGCGCCGGCCTCGAGGAACTGCGGGAGAATTTCGACGCGATCCTGACACCCGCGGCCCCCGGCACGGCGCCTGCGGGCCACGACAGCACCGGCGACCCCGGTTTCTGCACGCTGTGGACCCTGGCCGGCATGCCGGCCCTGAATCTGCCGCTGATGCACGGCGGCGACGGGCTGCCCCTCGGTCTGCAGTTGGTCGGCTACCGTGGCGGCGACGCGCGCCTGCTGGCCAGCGCCCGCTGGCTCGAACAACGCATCATCGGCGAGGAGGAGGAAGCATGATCGTCAAAGCCCTGACCGGATTGGTCGCCACCGCCGTTGCGTTGGCGTTCTTCGCGGTGCCGGTGCTCAAGCTGAAGGATCCGGCGCTGGTCGGCGTGATCGCGATCGGTGTGTTGCTGATGGTCATCGATCTGGTCGAGAAGCTTCGGAGCAAGGACGATTCATGAACGATGTTGCATCGGTGCGCGTGCTGGTCACGCGCCGCACCTTCGACGAAGTGCTCGAGCGCCTGCGTCGGCGTTTCGACGTGGATGACAACCAGGGCGACCAGCCCCTGGCGCCGGACCGGCTCGCGGCCCGTGCTGCGTCGTGCGAGGGCATCATCACCGCGGTTGCCGACCCGGTGACCCCCGCGCTGCTCGACGCCTGCCCGAAGCTGCGGGTCGTGGCCAATTGCGCGGTCGGCACCAACAACGTGGACATTCCGGCCTGCACCGAGCGCGGGGTGATGGTGACCAACACGCCCGGCGTGCTCGACGACACCACCGCCGACCACGCGTGGGCCCTGATGTTCGCCGCGGCGCGGCGGGTCGTCCCTTCCGACCGTTGGCTGCGGGACGGCCACTGGAAGGCCTGGGGCTTCATGGATTGGCACGGTGTCGACGTCCATCACGCTACCCTCGGCATCATCGGCATGGGGCGCATCGGCCGCGCCATCGCGCGCCGTGCTTCGGGCTTCGACATGCGGGTCATCTACCATAACCGTCGGCCGTTGCCGGACGATCAGGCGATGGCCTGCGGTGCCGCCTACGTCGGCTTCGACGAGTTGCTCTCGACCGCCGACTTCGTTGTCGTCGCGGTACCGTACGGCCCCACCACCCATCACCTGATTCGAGCCCGCGAACTGTCCCTGCTGAAACCGAGCGCGGTGTTCGTGAATATCGCGCGGGGTGGCGTGGTGGACGATGCCGCGCTGGTCGACGTGCTGGCCGGCGGCCGCATTGCTGCCGCCGGCCTCGATGTCTTCGAGAACGAGCCGACGCTGCATCCCGGCTTCCTTGCGCTCGACAATGCGGTGCTGACACCGCACATCGCCAGCGCCAGCCGTGCCACCCGCCTGGGCATGGCGGAGCTGGCGGCGCGCAATCTCGTGGCGGCGCTGGAGGGCGTGCGTCCGCCGAGCCTGGTCAATCCGGAGGTGGTGCCGCGAACGGCCTGATCCGGTCGCGCCCTTCGTCGATTCCTACGGCCGATACGGTGCCGGCCGACATCATTGGCCCGTTGTCCACGACAGCATGGTGGCATGAGTCGGGGGGACGCCCCGATATGTACCAACGGAGCCAATCATGCTGAAGTGGGCATTCATCTTCTTCGTGGTGTCGGTCGTCGCCGGCATCTTCGGCTTTACCGGCATCGCGGCCGGTGCCGCGTCGATCGCCAAGTTTCTGTTCTTTGCCGCCCTGGTGCTGTTCCTGATCTTCCTGGTGCTCGGGCTGACGATTTTCCGCACGATGGGCTGAACCCGGCGTCGGCGGATCAGTGGCCGAGCATGGCCGAATTCGCCGCCAGCGCCTGCAGCAGGGCACGCAGGTTCTGCCGGGGGTCGGCACCACAGCGGGTCAGCGGGTCCGAGTGCACCGTACCGTCGCCCGCGTGGAAGTGGTTGGGCCAGGTGGCGAGTCCGGGGTGGCACGGCGCGGTGTCGACCCGTCCCCAGACGCCTTGCCGCTGCCAGGATAGCGAATAGGCATCGGCGGCGGCATAGCGAATTTCGATCGAGGTGCCGTCGCGCAGGGTCAGCAGCAGCGCATCCTGGCGCAGTTCCGGCGCCGCCGCGAGTCGGCCGGCGAATTCTTCGCCCGCGGCCGTCGCCAGGTCGATGTGCAGGCTCATGGCGTGCCCGCCGCGGCAAGGCACTCGGCGAGCACGCCGCGGGCGAGTTCACGCGTGTCCTCGAAAATGCGCAGGGACAACCAGGCGTCGTATGCGGGGTGTTCGGGCAGTTCGCGACGCGCCGGGCCAGGGTCTGCTCGCTGTCCACCTGCCATTCGGCCGACAACTGCGTTCGATGGCTGCGCAATTCGTGGATCAGCCGTGAGAGCCGTTCCAGCTCGATGGCCTCGGGCGCCGGAATGTCGCGATAGAAGTCGTCCAAGCCTTTCTCCTACATCCTCTGGTCGTTCAAGACCCCACCGTCGAGCACCACCATGTCCGGCGTGACTTCGTCGAAGCGCAGGACCTCGCCGCCGTGCTGGTCGCGAAAGGCCGCCGCCTCCGCCACCTGGGCGAACGAGGCGATGGTGGGCCCCATCGAACCGTGGGCGTCGGAGCCGACGACGTAGAAGGCGGTCCTGGCGTCGATCCAGTGGCCGCGGGGTGCGTTCCAGTCGGCCTTGCCCATGTCCTGCACGTAGAGTGCCTGCACCAGCCGCGCCTGTTCGGGACGGAGATGGATCGAGAACATCTCGACCGTGTCGCAGAAATACTCCGGGAACTCGGCGCCGACGAAATGCACTTGCGCCTTCGGCCCCGGAAAATGCGCCAGCAGCATGCCGTCGAGGGCGCAACTGGTGGACTCGGTGATCTCGATCGCGGCCGGTTCGGACCGCTCGGCTTCGCCGCAGCCCGCCAGCCAGACGCCGCAGATGGCCGCCGCCAGCCCTCGTCGAATGCATTTCATCGTTCGAATCTCCATGCTGCGATGCCGAGCGGGGCGATGATCCACGATGTCATCACCAGGGTCAGCTTCCACGGCGCCGCCAGGCCTTCGGGGAACACCGTGGACAGGCCGTAGAGGCTGCGCACCTCGTCCAGACTGAAAACGTTGAGTACGCGGAACACGTCGGCCGGATTGGCCAGCATCAACCAAGGGAAGATCTCGCCACCGTACCGTCCGCCGGTGGCGACCAGGGCACCGAGCAGGAGCAGGTCGAACACCAGCACGAAGAAGAACCACAGCGCGATCGCGAGACCCGACGCCCGGGTGCGGTCGGTGGCGAATACCGAGACGGCGACGGCCATGCTGAGGAAGCTCATGCCGAGCAGCACCGAGGTGAGGACGAAACCGGCATAGTGGAAGAGGGCGTTGGCGCCGAGATTCGCCAACAACACCAAGCCCACCAGGCCGAAGCCGGCGACCGTAGACAGCGTGAGGGCGGCGGCCAGCCCGAGGTACTTGCCGAGCAGCAGTTCGAGCCGGGTGATCGGCATCGACAGCAGCAGATCGAGGGAGCCCCGCTCGCGCTCGCCGACGATCGCGTCGAAACCGAGAATCAGCGCGATCAGCGGGATCAGGTAGATCACCAGGCTCACCAGCGAGGCGATCGTGACCTCGATCGAGGCGAAGCCCACCGCGCCCTGCTGGGCGGCGCCGAAGTAGGCAATGACCAGCGCGAAGGCCGTGAACACCAGGGCCACTGCCAGCACCCAGCGGTTGCGGATGCGGTCGCGGAACTCCTTGCCGGCGATGGCGGCGATCTGGACGGGCGCGAGTGTCACCGGGGCATCACTCCGAAATTCCGAAGAAGACATCTTCGAGGGAAGGTTCGCGGACGGAGAGGTCGAGGATGCGGTCGCCGAGCCGGGCGAGGGCGGCGATCACAGCCAGTTTGGCGTCGGGCCGGCATTCCACGGCGACGTGATCGTCGTTCGTCGCCACCGACAGCGCCGGCAGGTGGCCGAGCGCTTCGCGCACCGACGCGAGGTCGGCGGCCGAGACGCGGACCTCGAAGCGGACCGGTAGATCCACCCGTTCGCGCAGCGCCCGTACCGAGCCGATTGCCTGCACGCGGCCGCGCGCCATGATCGCCAGACGATCGACCCGGTCCTGGATCTCGGCCAGGATATGGGAACTCAGCACCACCGTGACACCCTCCGCCCGCAGCGCTCGGAGGGTCGCGTAGAAGTGCCGGATCGCTTCCGGATCGAGGCCGCTGGTCGGTTCGTCCAGGAACAGCAGGCGGGGGCGTCCGAGCAGGGCCTGGGCGAAGCCGAGCCGCTGGCGCATGCCTTTGGAGAATTCGCGCACCCGTCGTCGACCCGTGCCGGCGAGCCCGACGCGTGCGAGCAGGGCCGCGCATCCACTCGGGTCGACACCCTTGAGCCGGGCAAAGAACTGCAGGGTCTCCAGGGCCGACAGGTTGTCGTAGAGCACGACGTTCTCCGGCAGGAAACCGATCCGTCGGCGCACCGCCCGGAAGCCCCGTGAGGTACTGGGGCAGGCATCGATGCGGATCTCGCCGCGGCTCGGTGCGAGCAGCCCGAGCATCATCCGAAATAGCGTGCTCTTGCCGGCACCGTTGTGGCCGATCAGGCCGAACAGCTCGCCGCCGGAGACGTCCAGATCGACCCCGTCGACCGCGCGCACCGCGCCGAAGTCCCGGACCACGCCACGTACGCGGATGATCGGCGCGACCGCCACCGGGGTGGCGACCTCGGCGTTGACGGCCGGGCTGCCGACGCGGATGTCGGCCGACTCATGGGAGGGCAGCAAGACGCTTTCCAATCCATTCGCTCCAGTGGTCGTGCGCGGCGTCCATGCGCGGGCGTCGATCCACCACGCTCGGTGCACGCAGCAACGGGAATTGCCGCGCCACCAGACGCAGGGTCTGCACTGCGGGGCTGGCGAGCAGCAGCTTGATCATCGGATGGCGCCAGGTGAGCCGATCCACCAGGTCGTTGGCCTCGAAGGGCAGGTCGCCGACGCCATCGCCGTCGCGATCCCAGCCAACATAGTTGCTCCAGTGGTTGCCTTCCTTGATCCCCCACAATTCGTCGCGGGCTGCGATGAATTTCACCTGAGTCTGGTTGCCGATGAAATCGTTGCCGTCCACCTGGTTGTTGATCGACCCGGCCCACAGATGCACGCCGACCCGATTGTCGATGACCAGGTTGTCGCGGATCCGGTTGTACTCGGCGTCATAGACGAAGAAGCCGCGCGCGTTGCCGGCCACGACATTGCCCTCGATCACCGAATCCTGGATCGTGCGCAGCATGATGCCGTGGTCGGAGTTGGCCCAGGCCCGGTTGTTGCGCACGACCTGGTTGCGGGTCATCATCAGCGCGAGGCCACCCCGGTTGTGGTGCGATTCGTTGTCCTCCCAGACGTTGTGGTGGGAGTTCATGTAATGGGTGCCGTAGCGCACGTGATGAATGCGGTTGCCCTTGAACAGCGCGCGGTTCGATACGTCGACGTAGATGCCGTCGCGCACGAAGCTGATCTGGTTGCCGACGATCCGCGCCCCCATGCTGAAGTAGAGCTGGATGCCGTTGCCGCGCTGGGCCGAAGCGTGGTCGCGCTTGCCGGTGATGACGTTGTTGCTGACCACCACGTCGTCGGACTGCTCGATCCACAGGCCGAACAGCACGTACGAGAACTGGCAGTTGTTCACGACCACGCGGTGCGAGCCGCGCTCGAAATAGATGCCGGCGTTCTGGGCGCCGAGGTCGTTGCCGGAGTCGGCGACCACGAAACCGTCGATGACGACGTCGGTCGAGGCGATGCGGATGGTGTCGCCGGCAAGGCCGCCGCTGATCGTCGGGTAGCCGGTACCGGCCAGGGTCAGGGGCTTGTCGATGCGCAGGTTGCCGCGATAGCGGCCGGGCAGCACCCGCAGCACGTCGCCGGGACTCGCCGCGTCGATCGCGGCCTGGATCGAATCCCCCGGCCGCAGCACCGATTCCGCGGCTGCGGCCGGCCACGACGCGACCAGCAGGAGCAGCAGCAGCGCCCGCATCAGACCACCACCAGGCCGGTCGCCTTCAGCAGCAGGAACAGGCTCGCGCCGATCAACAGGTTTTTGAAGCCGACGTAGCACAGCATGTCCATCGTGCCGGCCCGGCGATAGCGTCGGCCCCACCATGGGCCCTCCTTCACATAGGGCTTGGCACCGAGGCGCACGACGACCTCGAACACGCTCCAGCCGAACCAGGCGCCGATCACCGCGCCGGCGGCGAGATGTCCGAGGGCGGCGATCACCCACATCGTGCTCGCCGCCAGGCCCAGCGCCATGCCGGCTGCCTGCACCGCCTTGTGGCGGCGGAAGCCGTCGCGGCTCCAGGGCCACAGGTGATCCCACAACTCGGCCGCCAGGCGCCGCGCGAGGCTGCCGCCCGCCGCATAGGACGGTACCACCGGATCGCTCGGCATGCGGGGATCCACCATGGCTCAGCGCCTACCGCCGTCCGCCGGCACCGGCCGGATCGGAATGTAGTAGCCGTCGGCCCCGATCGGGGTCAGGCCGTGGCCGCTTCGCGCGCGACGACGCCGCTCCTGGGCCAGCGGCGGACAGCCGTGATCGTCGTAGTAGAGCACCATGCAATCCATGCACAACAGGCATTCGCGTTGGTCGATGCGGCCGTCGCGATCGATCGCCAGCGAGCCACAGCCCTTGGCGCAGGCCTTGCAGGAGTCGCACTCCTGCTTGCGCTTGAGGCCGAACCAGCGGAAGGTGGTCGGCATCGCCAGGGCGGCACCGAGCGGGCACAGATACTTGCAGAAGGGCCGCTCGACGAAGATCGACAGGCCCAGCAGGGTGGCCGCGAACAAGGTGTAGGGCCAGCTCCGGTCGAACAGGCCGACCAGGAAGGTAGTCTTGAAGGGCTCCACCTCGGCCAGCTTTTCGGCCAGCCCCATGTCGATCATCGATACCGCGAGCAGGCCGAAGAAGATCCAGTACTTGAGCCATTTCAGGCGGTCGTGCAGCGCCTTCGGCGGGGTGCGCTGCAGGCGCTTCAGGCCGAGCGCGCGACCGAGCTTGAACAGCAGTTCCGACAGCGAGCCGAACGGGCACAGCCAGCCGCAGAACAGGCCGCGGCCCCAGACGAACACGGTGACGATGATGAATACCCAGAAGAGGAAGATGAACGGGTCGCTGAGGAACAAGGTCCACTGCCACTGGAACAGCAGGGAATGGAACCAGGTCAGCACCTGGGTGATCGACGGCTGGGCCAGCAGGCCGAAGCCGACGAAGCCGATCGACAGCACCCAGATGGCGTACTTGAAGCCGTTCACCGGCCACTTGTTCTTGTGGGTCGAGCGCCGCACCAGCCGATCGCGGCTGGCATAGACGGCGGCGGTCGCCAGCAGCAGCAGGACAAAACCGAGAAGCGCCGGCGCGCGCTCCTTCCAGATCTTCAGCCAGGTCGGATCGGGGCGCTGGACCTCGGGCCGCCCACCGTCGAGGTAGGCGTCCGGCAGCCAGTATTCGCTGTCGAAATTGGCGAAAGTGCGCTCGCCGGTGGCGCGATCGACGCGATTGCCGAGAAACACCAGCCGCCACGGATAGGCGTTGGAGAAGATGCCCTTGCCGCGGATGATGAAGATTGCCGACTCCCGGTAGGCCGGCGCGCCCGCCGCCTCGAGGTCGTAGAGGTTGAGGTAGTCGAGGTCGCGGAAGGTGAAGGTGTCGCGGCCCTGGCGCACCTGCACCCGGTCGAAGATGCCGCCGCGCACGAAGCCGGAGCCCTTGAAGGATTCGTCGCCGCCGCTGCGGATGACGAAGATCGCGTGGTCGCTCTCGCCCAACTGCCGGCGCAGGCTTCGGTAGCCGTGCTCGCCGAGAACCGCGCGGCCGATCCGGGGATGGTCGAGGGCACCGAACCACAGCGCGATGAAGGGTTCGCCATTCTCTTCCAGACCGACCGCGCGGCGGCGCACCAGCAGCCGCTCGACGGCGCCTTCGGCAACCAGTCCGGCCCAGTCCGGGGTGCCGCCCGGATCGGCGAAGCGGGCCTGGGGGCGGGGGGTCGGTTGGAGAATGCCGACCTGCTGGGCGACCGCCGTGCCCGAGGTCATCATCACCTGGTTCTGGGCCACCACGGTGACCGTGGCGCCGGTGATCGCGTCGAGCCCGATCACGCCTTGGTCCGGCCGCGACCTGCCGATCTCGAGGTTGTCACCGACGAACTTGCCGATGTACTGGCGATTGAAGTCGATCAGCGCCGACTCGGGAATCCCGAGCAGCAGGATCGGCTCGGAGTGCTTCAGGATGCGCACGCCGGTGAAGCGCCCGTCGGTGTCCATGCCGATCAGTGTCACCACCGACTTGCCGGAGTAGGCCGGCGTATCGGTGATGTCGGTGGACAGCATGACGTAGCCGAGCCGTTGCGCCGCCTCGCCTTCGCCACGATAGCCCTCGACGTAGGGTGGCGCCCCCATGCGTTCCGAGAAGCGGGTGGCGCCGGGCAGCACCTCGGCGCACGGCGCGTAGTCGCACAATCTCGGGGAACGGGACAGTTCCGCCGGCAGCGCGGCTTCGTAGGTGTCGGCATGGGCCGCCAGGCTCGCGCCGAACAGCACGGCGAAGAGCAAGGAGAGCAGGCAGGCAGTGTGGCGCATCGGCATATCCGGCGCTGGCGGCCCGCTCCGTGGTGCGGAACGGGCGCGGCGGCGCTCAGGCTTCGACGATCATCCGGCCACGCATTTCCAGGTGCAGGGCGTGGCAGAAGTTGGTGCAGTAGTACCAGTACACGCCGGGCCGATCGACCGTGAAAGTGACCGACTTGGTCTCCTGCGGATTGACGATGAAGTTGATGTCGTGCTGCGGCAGCGCGAAGCCGTGGGTCAGGTCTTCGACCTTGTCGAAGTTGGTCAGGATCAGCGTCACCTCGT
>JAGRFZ010000199.1 GCA_020445785.1 Rhodocyclaceae bacterium | reverse complement strand
AGGTCGTCGGTGTGGCGCTCGACCAGGTCCCGCATCTTGAACAGCACGCGGGCGCGCTTCTGCGGTGCCGTCCCCTGGTCGTCGGTGTGGCGCTCGACCAGGTCCCGCATCTTGAACAGCACCCGGGCCCGCTTCTGCGGCGCGGTGCCGGCCCAGGCCGGCTGGGCGGCGGCCGCACTGGCGACGGCCGCGTTGACCTCGGCTTCGGTCGCCAGTGCGACCCGGCGCGCGACCTTGCCGAGCGCCGGGTCATAGACGGGCTGGCTGCGGCCGCCGCCGGTTTGGGCTTCGTTGTCGATCCAGTGGCCGATGGCTTCGGGAGCGCTGGTGTAAGTAAGGCTCATGTCTCGTTCCTCGTCGGGTGGTCGTTGTTTCGATGAATTGCATTGAAAACCATCGGCTGGCCCGGGTCCAATGAGTTATTCTTGGCTGCGTTATTTCAATTGCTAATAACGAATGGATTATTCTGGCCTGCGTGCGTTCGTTACCGTGGCCCGGGAAGGCAACCTCACCCGCGCCGCCGAGCGCCTGTTCGTGACCCAGCCGGCCTTGAGCCTGCAGTTGAAGAAGCTGCAGGCGCAGCTCGGTCTTACGTTGTTCGAGCGCATGCCCCGCGGCATGCGGCTGACCGAGGCCGGACACAAACTGCTGCCGGCGGCCGAACGGGCGCTGACCGCGGCCGCCGAGTTCCGCGCCGCGGCGACCGGGCTCAAGGGCTCGGTCACCGGACGCCTGCGCCTGGGTACCATCGTCGACCCGGAATTCCTGCGCATGGGCCCCTTTCTGCGCTTGTTGGTGGAGCGCCACCCGGGCCTGTCCTTCGAGTTGCAGCATGGCATGTCCGGCGCGGTCGCTCGCGAGCTCGAGGCCGGCGCGCTGGATGTGGCGTACGCGCTGGGGGCGCCGGGCATGGCGGAGCAGCGGCGCAGCTTCCATGTGGTCCGGTTGACGGATTTCGTCTATCGGGTGGTGGCTCCGCCGGGTTGGGCCGCCCAGGTGCGTGGCCGGAGTTGGCGTGAACTGGCGCGCCTGCCGTGGATCGGTACGCCGCCGGAGTCGGTGCATTCCCGTCTGTTGGGGCGCATCTTCGCTGCCGAGGGGGTGGAGCCGCGGGTGGTGGCGCGGGTGGATCTGGAGCCGTCGATGATGGATCTGGTGCGCTCGGGCGTGGCGCTGGCGCTGGCGCGCGATTCGCTCGCGCTGCGGGCGGCCCACGCCGAGGGTGTGGTGATCGCCGATGCGGTGTCGGTTCCCGCCGAGCTCGGCCTGATGTGCCGCCCCGAGCGCCGCAAGGAGGCGCCGATCGCGGCCGCGATGGCCATCGTCGCCGAGATCTGGCGAGGCGGCGACGGCCTCGATTGAGGGCGGTTGGCCGCGATCGATGCGGCGGGGTTCAGCGCCCGTGGATGTGGAGTTCGCCCTTTTCGCTGCGACTGGCGTTCACCGCGACTTCGCTGATCTGCAATTCGGGCTGCAGGTCCGTGTAGTTCGGGATGTCGCCGAGGATATCGCCCGCCACCGGGTTGAATGCTTCCTGGAAGGCCTCCACCGAATCGAAATACAGATGGGCGATGGCGATGTAGGCCGGCGCAGAGCCCGGCGTGCCGCCGGCGATGCCCTGATCCGCGGCGATGCCGGTGAGGGCGGTGCCGAGCTTGTCGCGCACCAGCGGCAGGTGCTTGGTCGTGTAGTAGTCGAAATCGAACCGGGCGCCCGGCTTGTTGGGATAGAACACGCTGACCTTGATCATGATTGTCTCCAGGAATGTCGATCGTCGTTGTCGGACGCGGTCGGAAGGCTGTCCCGAGCGTCCTTGGCTTGCCGCGGGGGGCGCTCCACAGGAATCGTAGCACCGAGTCCGTTGTCGGACCGGAAACGCACCCGTGGGCAGGCAGATGCCGGCCGGCATGCCCGGGTGCCGACGATCCGGGAGGGACGGCTATGGAAGAGCAGGCCGAAGACGCCGCCATCACGGCGGCAGAAGCATACGAAGCATTGCACGTCCCGGCGCTGTTCGGGCAATGGCCGGAAGCCATGCTCGATGCCGCCGCGGTGGCGGTCGGTCAGCGCGTGCTCGACGTGGCCTGTGGCACCGGGGTGCTGGCGCGTGCGGCGGCTTCGCGGGTGACGCCCGGCGGGTCGGTTGTCGGCGTCGATCTCGATGCCGGGATGCTGGCGGTGGCCGCACGGCTGGCGCCGAAGGTCGCGTGGCGCAGGGCCAACGCGTCCACGCTGCCGTTTCCGGAGCGCTGCTTCGATGCCGTGTTGAGCCAGTTCGGTCTGATGTTCTTCGTCGAGCGTCCGGCGGCGATCGCGGAGATGCTGCGGGTGCTGAAGCCCGGCGGGCGAATCGCGGTGGCGGTGTGGGGCGCGCTGGAGGACAACGGTGCCTATTCCGTGGCCGTCGAATTGCTCGATCGGTTGGCCGGCCGGGCCGCCGCCGATGCGCTGCGGGCCCCATTCGCGCTGGGCCGGCCCGGGCCATTGCGGGATCTTTTCGAGGCGGCGGGTGTTGCCGGTACCGAGGTGGTGATGCGCCCCGGAACGGCTCGCTTTCCGAGCGTCCGCGTGCTGATGGAAGCCGAGCTGCGGGGTTGGTTGCCACTGCTGGGAGTGAGACTGGACGAAGCGGTGATCGACCGCATTCTCGGCGAGGCGGAGTCGGCGTTGGCGGCCTATGCAGGCGCCGACGGGGCGGTGGTTTTTCCGCTGCAGGCGCTGGTCGTCTCCGGCGGGAGGCCGTGACCGGGCAACGTGCGGGCGGGCGCAGGATGCTGCAGGCGCACATCGCTGCCACGCTACGGCGAGCTCCCGGAACCTGCTGCTAACCCTTATGGACCGGGCCCGAGGTCTTGTTCCAGAATCAAGAAAACAAATGGTTTCAGGGGCGCCTCGGCCGCTCTGGGGTGTCCCGAAGTCGCCGCCGCACACGCTGTGGCGGATGGTTGTCCGACTGCATCGGACGCATACATGGAGGAGACACCATGAGCAAGAAAGAGCCCCAGTCCAACGGCGAGCAGGCGCCCAACGTTCCGGCGACTGCCGGGTCGGCGCTGTCCGAGGCGGGCGACTCCCGCAGACGCTTCATCGGGCGGGCTGCCGCCGGCGCCGCGGGTGCCGCCGCGGTGGGATTCCCGATGATCTCGGTGGCGCAGTCGCCGATCGTGATCAAGATGCAGGGGGCCTGGGGCGCCAAGGACATCTTCAACGAGTTTGCCCAGGAGTACGTGACGCGGGTCAACGACATGGCCGGCGGCCGCCTGCGCATCGACTATCTGGTGGCCGGGTCGGTGGTCAAGCCGTTCGAGGTCATGGATGCGGTCAACAAGGGCGTGATCGACGCCGGCCACCATGTGCCGGTGTACTGGTACGGCAAGTCGAAGGTGGCATCGCTGTTCGGCTCCGGACCGATCAACGGCTGCAATGCCGAGCAGACGCTGGCCTGGATCTATCGCGGCGGCGGCTACGAGCTTTACCAGGAGCTGCTGAAGAAGCTTGAACTGAATGTCGTCGGCTTCTTCTGCATGCCGATGCCGACCCAGCCGCTGGGATGGTTCAAGAAGCCGGTCGCCAGCGCGGACGACATGAAGGGCCTGAAATACCGTACCGTGGGTCTCGCGGCCGACGTCATGCAGGAGATGGGGCTGCGGGTCACCCAGCTTCCGGGTGGCGAGATCGTGCCGGCAATGGAGCGTGGCGTGATCGAGGCCTTCGAGTTCAACAACCCGACGTCGGACCGTCGCTTCGGTGCCCAGGACGTGGCCAAGAACTACATGATGGGCTCCTACCACCAGGCCATGGAGTTCTTCGAGATCGTCTTCAACCGCAAGCTCTACGATTCGCTCGCGCCCGACCTGCAGGCGATCCTGCGCTATGCCGCGGAGGCCGCGAGCTCGGCCAACACCTGGACGGCCTACGACAACTACTCGAAGGACCTGCAGGAACTGATCAGCGCAGGCGTCAAAGTGTCGCGTACGCCGGCCAGTATCTTCGACGAGCAGCTCAAGGCCTGGGACACCGTCAACAAGCGGCTCTCCGACGAAGATCCGTTCTTCAAGAAGGTGGTCGAGTCGCAGCGCGCCTGGTCCAAGCGCGTGGCCTACTATCACTTCTTCAACGAAGCCGACTACAAGAAGGGCTACGAGCACATCCACGGCCCGCTGGGCTTCTGAGCGCCTGCAGGTATCACTGACGCGCGGCGCCGGCGGCGCCGCGCCGGTCGTGCCCCTGTGGCGGGGCGGGAGAGGTCTGCATGCTGAATCGATTCCTGCTGGCGATCGACCAGTTCAGCATGGCGGTGGGGCACGCGTTCGCGTGGTGCATCGTCATTCTGACCCTGGGTACGTCGTACGAGGTCTTCGTGCGCTACGTGTTGAACAACCCCACGGCGTGGGCCTTCGACATGAGCTACATCCTCTACGGCGCCCTGTTCCTGATGTCCGGTGCCTACGCCCTGTCGCGCAACGCCCATGTGCGCGCCGACATGCTCTACCGCCTGTGGCCGCCGCGCTGGCAGGCCGGCGTCGAACTGGTGCTCTACTTCATCTTCTTCTTCCCCGGGGTAACCGCGCTGATCTTCGCCGGCTGGG
>JAGRFZ010000052.1 GCA_020445785.1 Rhodocyclaceae bacterium | reverse complement strand
TCGCGGTACACTTTGGCATCGGCGGGACACCTCGTAATCCAGTCTAGACACCTGAATTAGAGCGCCTTTTGGCCGTCCCGCCGACCCCTATCGTGAAATTTCCGGGCTAGGGTCCTCGGCGTTCCGAGCAAGTGTCCAGTCAGTGCGAGCCGAGTTGATGTGTAGTTGCCAGCGTCAGGATTCCGAGATCGTGCAGGGTCATCAGACCGCCTTTTGGCCATCCCGCCGACCTCTATCGCGAAATTTCCGGGCTAGGTCCGACGAGCACGGCCGGTGGCCCGCCAGGGCGAGCTGCCGTCGAGCACCGCCGCGATCTCCGGCAACACCTGGCGACGGACCTGTGCCGCCATCGCCCCGTGCCAGCCGGCGACGTAGGCTGCTGCGCGCAGCAACGACGGGCTGTCGCCTGCCCATTGCAGCATGCGCTGGTTGCCCACCTCGATGTCGTTGAGGTAGCCGAGGTGCTCCTGTGCGCGTGCCAGTTTGGCAATGAAGCGCTTCACCGGTTTGCGGGGAAACAGTGGCGTGAAGAATTCGATCGCATACCGCAGCTTCTTCAGGCTGATACGCAGGGCATGCAATTGGGCGATGTCTCCCGCTCGGGCCTTGCGCCAGCGCTTGCGGGCGCGCTTGCGCAGGACATCGAGCTGCAGCCGTGCGAAGGCCGTGAGATCGGCGGAGGCGTCGAGCGGGTTGGCTTCCAGGCGGTTCAATTCCGCGGCGAAGGTGAGCATGCGACGCCCCTGCCCGGTCCCTTCCATATGTGAGCGAACGTGCTCGCGAGCGCGGTTGCGTGCCGCCACCACGGCTTCGTTGAGTTCCTGCACCTGGGCAGGGCACAACGGATCTTCGAGGATCGGCACGATCAATTCTTCGTGCAGTACGTCGATGTCGCGCGCCTCGCCCAGTTCGTCGGCGGCCTCCGAGAACTCGGTCGACCAGCGGGCCACCCAGTCCGGAGGCAGTGCCGGCTCGAAAAGCCGCAGCGCGGACCGCAGCCGGCGCAATGACACCCGGATTTGATGGATGAACTCCGGCGCGTGGTCGACGGCCGCCCCGTGGGCATTGGCCTGCCATTGGTCGAGGCAGTCCTCGGCGATTCTGCGGAACGCGCCGAGCGGCGAGTCGCCGGCGCCGACCGGCGAGGGCCCAGCCCGCTTCGGCATTTGCTCGTCGCCGTGGAACAGGCGTAGGCCACGGGCAGCCTTGCTTTCGTTGATCGGCCGCAACGCGATGTCATGGGCGAGCGACGCGGCCAGTTCGAACAGGTCCGGCGCCTGGCCGCGCTCGAGTTCCAGTTCGACCTCGCAGATCGGTGCCGTTCGGCCGCCGGCCGTGATTGTTCCGTGGTCGATCATGACCAGCACCGAGGCCTCTGTGTGTGGCCTGCAGCGGAAGGTCTCGCGGCGGAATTCGGTGACGAAGATCGCTTCGAGCGCGCTGACGTGGGCCTGGAGAAGCTTGCGGATTCGTGGGTCGTCGACCGCCTCGAAATCGAACGCGCCGCGATACGTCTGCTCCCACTCCGGGCGAACGCTGAGGCCGCTGGACGAGCGGGCGTCGCCCTTGACCGTCTGCAACAGCCGCCGGCCCTGCTTGCGGGTGCGCACCGAGACCCGTTCGGCCGCCAGCCGCTGGTCCGGCGTATCGAAGTAGGTGCTGATCAGCGTGGCCGTTCGTGCGGCCCGTTCGGCGTCGGTGATCAGCGGATGGCGCTTGAGCGCGCGCAGTGCTGGCGCGGAAACGCCGAGTTTCAGTTCGACCTCTGTGCCCATGGCTTCTTCTTGCGTATCGCGGGGTGGCGAAAGACCGCGCACCGTATCGGGGCACTATCTTAGTGCATCGGCACGCTCATTGATCCATTTGTGCCGAAAAAACAGAAATATGGCGGAAATATTGCGTCACGAGAATGCAATGAATCTTCGGTGGCAGTTGCTTGGTGGGATCGGCATTTTCGCGGCGGATTTGGACCTGGCAGATGCGGGCGCGGCACGGGCGGTGCTTGTGGCGACCATGGCGCATGGTCGTGTGTCGCCCGCGCTCAGCCGGTCAGCTCGTCGAGCAATTGCCACTGTGCCACCCGCAGCTTGCCGCGGCCGACCCGTCGCCGGTAGGCGCCGTGTTCCTGCAGGTCCCAGGACTGGCCGTTGTCGGCGAGGTAGGCACGCAGGCCCTCGCGGATGACGCGGCGCTTCAGCTTGGGGTCGAGCACCGGAAATGCGGTCTCGATGCGGCGGAAGAAGTTGCGGTCCATCCAATCGGCGCTCGACAGGTAGACGCGGTTTTCGCCGCCGGCGCCGAACAGGAAGATGCGGTGGTGCTCGAGAAACCGGCCGATGATCGAGCGCACCCGGATGTTCTGCGACAGGCCCGGCACGCCGGGGCGTAGCGCGCAGGGGCCGCGCACGATCAGGTCGATCGCAACGCCGGCCTGAGAGGCTTGGTAGAGCGCCTCGATCGTCTTGGGTTCGAGCAGCGCGTTCATTTTCGCGACGATGCGGCCCTTGCCGCCGGTGGCGGCGATCTCTGCCTCCCGGCGAATCGATTCGATGACATTGGAGTGGAGCGTGAAGGGTGCCTGCCACAGGTAGCGCAGCGTGCTGGCCTGGCCGAGACCGGTGAGCTGCTTGAAGATCTCGGCCACGTCTTCGCAGATGCCCTCGTGGGCAGTCATCAGGCCGAAGTCGGTATAGAAGCGGGTGGTACGCGGATGGTAGTTGCCGGTACCCAGATGTACATAGCGGCGCAGGCCATGCTCCTCTCGGCGCACCAGCATCAGCATCTTGGCGTGGGTCTTGTAGCCGAACACGCCGTACACGACGTGGGCGCCGACTTCTTCGAGCTTGGCCGCCCAGCCGATGTTGGCTTCTTCGTCGAAGCGCGCCATCAACTCGAGCACCACGGTCACCTCGGTGCCTTTCTGGGCGGCGCGGATCAGGTGTTCCATCAGCACCGAATCGGTACCGGTCCGATACACCGTCATCTTGATCGCCACGACCCGTGGGTCGTCGGCGGCGGCGCGGATCAGTTCGATCACCGGGCTGAAGCTCTGGAAGGGGTGATGCAGCAGGATGTCGCGGTTGCGCAGGATCTCGAACAGCGAGCCCTTGCGCTCGAGCCCGGCGGGCAGGCCGGGCTCGAACGACTGGTACTTGAGGTCGGGGCGCTGGACCCGGTCCGGTACCTGGATCAGGCGCACCAGGTTGACGATGCCCGGTGTCTGGTACAGATCGGCGCGGCTCAGGCCGAATTGGTGCAGCAGGAAGCCGATCATCTGCTCGGAGCAGTTGTCGGCCACCTCCAGCCGAACCGCGTCGCCGAAATGGCGCTGGTGCAATTCGCCCTTGAGGGTGACGCGCAGGTCCTTGACCTCCTCCTCGTCGACGAACAGATCGGAATTGCGAGTCACCCGGAACTGGTAACAGCCGCGCACGCTCATGCCCGAGAACAGATCCCCGACGCGGGCGTGCAGGATCGACGACAGAAAGACGAAGCCATGGTCCACGCCGGTGATTTCGGACGGTAGCTGGATCACCCGCGGCAGGGTGCGCGGGGCCTGCACGATGGCCGTGCCGGAGTTGCGGCCGAAGGCGTCGCGCCCGTCGAGTTCGACCGCAAAGTTGAGGCTTTTGTTGAGCAGGCGCGGGAAGGGGTGGGCCGGATCCAGGCCGATCGGGGTCAGCACCGGCAGCACTTGGCGCTGGAAGAAATCGTCGATCCACGCGCGCTGGGCGTCGGTCCATTCGGAGCGTCGCAGGAAACGGATGCCTTCGGCTTCCAGCGCCGGCAGGATCTCCTCGTTGAGCAACTGGTACTGCTCGGCGATGATCTCGTGCACTTCGCGGCTGACCCGCTCGTTGAGCTCCGCCGGCTTCAGGCCGTCGCGTTCGGTGCCTCGCGTCAACAGGCGCATCTGCTCCTTGATGCCCGCCACCCGCACTTCGAAGAATTCGTCGAGGTTGCTCGAGACGATGCAGACGAAGCGCAGCCGCTCGAGCAGCGGCACGGTCGGGTCCGCCGCCTGGGCGAGCACGCGCCGCTGAAACTGCAGCAGGGAAAGCTCGCGATTGATGAAATGGCGCTGTTCGGGTTCGATCCGCTCCGCGGGGTGGTTCATGGTGTCAACCGGGGCTCTGGTGAAGGCAATGCAAGCCTGGGAGTTTGCACTTCGATCGCATGCGCGGGCAAGCCGCGGCGTGCAGCGGCGGCGTGTACAATCGCCGCTTGGACGGCCATCCGCGGCCGCGGCAACCAGGACCTTCATGACGAGAGAATTGATCGCGGCGGTCGATCTGGGCTCGAACAGCTTCAGGCTGCAGATCGGGCGCATCGTCAACGACCAGATCTACCCGCTCGACGGCATCAAGCAGGCGGTCCGCCTGGCGGCCGGCATTTCGCCGGACAAGCGCCTCGACGACGCCGCCCAGGAGCGAGGGCTGATCGCCTTGCAGCGTTTCGGCGAGCGCCTGCGGGGTTTCGAGCCGGATTCGGTGCGGGCCGTGGCCACCAATACGCTGCGGGTAGCCAAGAATGCGCCCCAGTTCCTGGTGCGTGCCGAGCACGCGCTGGGTTTTCCGATCGAGGTCATCGCCGGCCGAGAGGAAGCCCGCCTGATCTACGTCGGTGTTGCCCACAACCTGCCGGATCCCCACAAGCAGCAACTGATCGTCGACATCGGCGGCGGCTCCACCGAGTTCATCATCGGCAAGAGCTTTCAGCCGCTGATGCTGGAATCGCTCTACATGGGCTGCGTGGCCTTCAGTCTGCGCTACTTCCCCGACGGGCGCATCGACAAGCGATCGCTGAAGGAAGCCGAGATCGCTGCGCGGCGCGAGCTGCAGCTCATTGCCCATCCCTACCGCGCGGTCGGCTGGGAGGAGGCCGTGGGCTCCAGCGGCAGTGCCAAGGCCCTGTATGAAATCCTCGCCCAGAACGGGCTAGCGGAAGGGGCGATCACGCGTGAAGGGCTCGACCGGCTGCGCAGCCTGCTGCTCAAGGCCGGTTCGCTCGACAAACTCGATCTGGCGGGGACCAAATCCGACCGCATGCCGGTGTTGCTGGGAGGCTTCGCGATCATGAGCGCGGTGTTCCGCGAGTTCGGCTTGGAGCGCATGCTGTTCTCCGAGGGGGCCTTGCGCCTCGGCGTGCTCTACGATCTGCTCGGCCGCTACCATCACCATGATCTGCGCGACGCGACCGTGCTGGCATTCCTCGAGCGCTACAAGGTGGATGAAGCGCATGCTGCCGACGTGGCGGCGACCGCCCGCATGCTGCTCGCGGAGTTGCTGCCGCGGGTGCTCGACCCCCTAGACCTCGATGGCCGCTTTCTCGATTGGGCGGCGCGGCTGCACGAAATCGGCATCTCGATCGCCCATTCGAGCTACCACAAGCACAGTGCCTACATTCTTGCCAACGCAGACATGCCGGGCTTCTCGCGAATGGACCAAGGGCGCCTGTCCCGTCTGGTGCTGGCCCATCGCGGCAAGCTGGCGCGGGTTGCCACGATCGATCCCCAGAGTGTCGATTGGTCGATGATCCTGTGCCTCAGGCTGGCGGTGGTGCTGCATCGCGCGCGGGATGGCCGCAGCCTGCCGCCGGTGTCCCTGAAGCAAGTGGAGGGCGGCCACGAACTGGTGTGCGACGATCACTGGCTGGCGGGTCTGCCGCTCACCGCAGCCTCGCTCCATGAAGAGCAGGAGCAATGGGCCGGGATCGGGCGCAAGCTGATTCTGCGCACGGAACCGGCGGTACTGCCGCTGGGCAGCGCGGTCGAGTAGGGCGACATGGTGGCGCCCGATTCGTTGTCGATGCCGGAGGTGTCGGTGGCTCAGGGTGTGGTCGTCCTGCGGGGCGATTGGACCCTGCGTGCCCTATCACCGCAACTGGCCCGCATGCGGCGGGTGCTGGAGCAGTCCCGCAGCGTCGCTTCGTGGGATCTCGGCGGAGTCAGCCGCCTCGACAATTTCGGTGCGCAGTTGCTGTGGCGCCATTGGCGCCAGACGCGTCCCGGCCAGCTCCGGGCCGCGCCCGAGTTGCTGCGGGTGATCGACGCGGCGGAAGCCCTGGGCAATGCTGCCTTGCCGGCCCCGCCGCGCCACTGGCTGGCCCCCGTTCATGCCCTCGGCGATCCACTGCTTGCCCTCGTCTCCCATATCGTGGAACTGCTGCGCCTGGTAGGCCAGCTCGGCATCGACCTGGCCTACCTCTGCGTGCGCCCACAGTTGTGGCCCCTGCGGGAATTCTCCGCCAACCTGTTCAAGACCGGGGTACGGGCGATGCCCGTGACCGCCTTGGTGGGCTTCCTCATCGGGGTGGTGCTGTCCTACCTCTCGGCGCTGCAGTTGAAGGCGTTCGGCGCCGACATCTTCATCGTCAATATCCTCGGTCTGGGCATCATCCGCGAACTCGGGCCGGTGCTGGTGTCGGTGCTGGTCGCGGGCCGATCCGGTTCGGCGATGACCGCCCAACTCGGCGTCATGCGGGTCACCGAGGAGATCGACGCGCTGGCGACGATGGGGATCTCGCGCCACGTGCGCCTGGTGCTGCCCAAGGTCATGGCGCTGGCGGTGGCCATGCCCCTGCTGGTGCTGTGGGCGAGCGGCGTGGCGATCCTCGGCGGCATGGTCTCGGCGCGGCTGCAGCTCGGCATCGGATTCGGCTTCTTCCTCCAGACTCTGCCCACCGTGGTGCCGATCGCCAACCTCTACATCGCGATCGCCAAGGGCGCCGTATTCGGCGTCGTGATCGCGCTGGTGGCCTGTCACTTCGGACTGCGGGTCAAGCCCAATACCGAGAGCCTGTCGGCCAACACCACTGCGTCGGTGGTCTCGGCGATCACCGCGGTGATCCTGATGGACGCCGTCTTCGCGATCGCCACTCGGCACATCGGGGTGCCGCTGTGAGGCGGGGGAGCCCCGCGTGACGGCGCCGGTGGTCGAACTGGCGGGCATCGTCACCCGCTTCGGCAAGACCGTCGTGCACGATGGCGTCGATCTGGCGATTCCGGCCGGCGAGGTGGTGACCCTGGTAGGAGGCTCCGGCAGCGGCAAGACAACCCTGCTGCGGGAGATCGTCGGCCTGCTGACGCCGACTGCCGGCGAGGTGCGGCTGTTCGGTGAGCCGCTGCATTCCGGTAGTCGCGCCGAGCAGGTCCGGCGCCGACGCCGCTTCGGCATGCTGTTTCAACAGGGGGCGCTGTTCTCGGCCTTCGACGTCTTCGACAACATCGCCTTTCCGCTGCGCGAGTTGCGCTGCCTGACGGCCGACGAGGTCCATGACGCGGTAATGCTGAAGCTGGCGATGGTCGAACTGCAACCGGAGCACGGACTGCGCATGCCGGCCGAACTTTCGGGCGGCATGATCAAGCGCGTGGCGCTGGCCCGGGCATTGGCGCTGGAGCCCGAGCTGCTGCTGCTCGACGAGCCGACCGCCGGACTCGATCCGGACCGCAGCGCCGCCTTCGTGCGCCTGATCCGCGCCTTGCAGGCCCAGCTCGGCCTCACCGTGGTGCTGGTGACCCACGATCTCGACACCCTGGCGGCGCTGTCGAGCCGGGTTGCGGTGCTCGCCGAGCGCCGCATCCTGGCCTGCGATACGCTTGACCGTATCATTGAACTCGACCACCCCTTCGTCGAGCGCTTCTTCCGCACCGAAACCAGTCGGCGCGCAATGGCTCGGGGCCTGGAGAGCATCTGATGGAAAATCGAGCCTACGCGCTGGTCGCAGGCATCTTCGTGATCGCGTTGGGGGCCGGGCTGAGCGCCGCACTGTGGTGGTTCGGCGAGCCGGCCGAAAACCTCGAACGCTACCTGCTGGTCTCGGAGGGAAACATCACCGGCCTCAACATCGAGGCCCAGGTCCGATTCCGCGGCATCGAGGCCGGGCGGGTCGAGGCCATCGGCATCGATCCCGACGACCCCCGCCTGATTCTCGTGCGGATCAATCTGCGGGAGGACCTGCCGGTCACCGCCGGCACCCGCGCCAGCCTCGGCTACCAGGGCGTGACCGGATTGGCCTTCGTGCAACTCGAAGACAGCGGCGAAAACATGCGGCCCCTCGAAGCTGCCGGCGACGGCTTGCCACGCATCGCGCTGCAGCCGGGCCTGCTCGACCAGGCGTCCGATGCGGCACTCAACACCTTGAACCGGATCAGCGAATTGTCCGATCGCCTGACCCGCATCCTCAGCGACGAGAACGTCGCCCGCGTGGAGCGTGCCCTGGATCGGCTCGAGAGCGCTTCGGCCAACGTCGACCGTACCTTTGCCGAGGCGCCGCAAACCCTGCTGGCGATCCGTGAAGCGGTCGGGCCCGAGCAACTCGGCCTGCTGCCGCAGGTACTCGCCAACTTCGAGAAGATCGGCCGGGAGGCCTCGCCGGCGATCGGTGATTTCCGCTCGCTGATGGTCAAGCTCGAGGACACCGCCCACAACTTCAACCGCCTGTTCGACGGCGCGGGGCAGGGCTTGATGACCGGGACGCTGCCGCGCCTGAACGCCCTGTTGCAGGAGCTGGCGGACACCTCGCGCCAGATCTCCAGCCTGTTCCGCGAGGTCGAGGCCGCGCCCCAGATGCTGCTGCTCGGGCGTGGCCGGCAATTGCCGGGTCCGGGCGAAGCCGGCTACGAAGGCCCGGTGGTCAATCGTGATCAGCAGGAGGCGCCCCGCAAATGAATCTGGAAACCGTCGTTGGACACCTCCGAACGTGGATCCGGCAGGCAAGCCGGCCGGGCCCGGTGACGCGGCCGGGTGGTACGACGTCATCGGCAGGCCGGCCAGTGGGCGTGCCACGCAGTCGAGGTGTGGAGGGGCTTCGGCCCAGCCGAAGCGGCGCAGGGATCGACGGCCTCGTGGTCTGGTGCAATCGGTCGACCGCGCGCACCAGGAGGCATCTGCGAAGCCTGCAGGCGCGGTGGGCGCGGCCGCCCAGCCTGGTGGCAGGCCTCGCCCTGCTCGCAGGCTGTGGCACGGTCGGTACGCTGCCCAAGGCAATCACCTTGCACGACTTCGGCCCGCCCGGCAAAGTCATCTACGCGCCGGCGATACCGCTGCGCCTGCTCGAGGTACGCGCACCGAGCTGGCTGGGGTCGTCCGGCATGCAGTACCGCTTCGACGACGCAGCGGACCAGCGGCGCCTGACCTACACCGAGAACCGCTGGGTGGCGGCGCCTGCCGAGTTGATCCAGACGGCAATGCGCCGGGCCTTCGATCTGGCGCTGCCCGATGGCGGCGGTTGCCTGCTCCGGATCGAACTGGACGAATTCAGCCAAGTGTTCGATTCGCCGACCACCAGCCACGGGGTGATCGACGCTCGGGCGTTGCTGATCTCGCCGCGGGCAGACGCGCTGCTCGCCGAGTCGCGCATCACGGTCTCCGCCGAGGCTGCGAGCCCGAACGCGGCGGGCGGTGCCGCGGCACTGCGCGATGCCAGCCATCAGTTGATCGGCGAGGTCGCCGACTGGCTGGGCACCCTCGAAAAAGGTGCCGGCGGCGATCTCGATACCAAGCGGGCTTGCCGCTGACGGCTGCCCCGGCGACGGCAGAGACGAGGAGAGCGTGAACGATTCGATCGATCGGCGCAGCCGCGACCGCCATGCGGCCAACCGCGTGCCGCCGACGCGCCTCACCGTCATCACGCGCCGCGTTCGATCCTGACCGCCACGCGGCGGCCCACGGCAAGCGCCGTCAGACTTGGCGCGAACGCCGCCCCCGACGACGAGCGGGGAGAAGTGTTGTTCGCCGTCGCCGAACTGCGGGCGGGCGAGACGATCGGCGAGGACGCACTGAAGGCCTTTTGCCGCGAGCCCATGGCCGGCTTCAGGATCCCCAAGCGATGTTGCGTCAGCGAACTGCCGAAGTCCGCCATCGGCAAGATCCCGAAATCCGTGCCGCGGGAAAAGGCGCACTCCAGCGAAGCGTTCGACCGAAAGCGCGCCGTGCGGATCAGGGGCAGGTGGTGGGTACCGCGAGGCGCGGCACCAGGCCCCCGGGGGACACCCCGGGGCGCGCCTCCAGACAATACTCGGCGCCATCGGCGGTGACGACGCGCCTGCGCCCGCTGGAATGCGTCGATTCCTCCGCCCGGTGCGGGGCGAGCGCCTCCGCCAGCGCCGGCAGGCGGGGTGTGTCCGGCGCTTCCGCCGGGGTCGCCGGCGACCGAGACGCTTCGCCGGCGGCGATCGCGCGGGCCGTCTCCCGGATCTGTCGGTCGATGTCCAGGGTCGGACCGGGCCGCCGAGGCGGGGGCACGGCGGGAGGCGTGTCGGGGTCGGCCGGCGGCTCCACCGCTCGTTGGGCCGGTCTCGGCGGCCGGGCGCGCACACCCGAGGCCGGCGCTGGCCTCGCCGCCACCCGGGCCGGCCTCGGCGGTGCCGGCGCCGGAGGCGGCGCCGCCGCCTGGGGCGACGGTGTCGCCGGCGGCGGCAGCAGGGCCACCGACATCGTCGAGCCGGGCGCGCGCGGTGCAGCCCGC